>NZ_DAOUBL010000191.1:0-11664 GCF_034432615.1 Bellilinea sp.
CAAATGAACTGCAGCATGCCATCCATTTTGCGCAGCTTGAGGAGCTGATTCTGCGTCTGCCACAGGGGTTGGAAACCCCCTTGGGAGAAGGAGGGACAAAATTAAGCAGCGGAGAAATCCAGCGGCTGGCATTGGCGCGTGCCTTTCTTAAGGATGCTCCAATTGTGGTACTGGACGAACCGACCGCTCATCTGGACGCCGCTCTGGAACAGTTATTGGAGGAAAGTATTCTTCAGTTGTGTGCCGGACGGACGGTTTTGATGATTGCTCATCGTTTGCCAACCGTCATGCGTGCAGATCGTATCCTGGTTTTAGAGGGCGGCCGGATTGTCGAGCAGGGCAGTCATGCTCAACTGTACCAGCGAAATGATCACTACACTCGCCTTGTTCAGGGGTACGGAGGAGGATTGTGAAAACCACCCTGCGGCTTTTGGCATTGTTGAAACCCTTTGGGGGGTGGGTGCTGGTATCGGTGGTTTTGAATGCCGCAACGGTGTTTGCGGGTATCGGTTTGTTAGGCACTTCGGCAGACTTGATTGCGCGGGCAGCCTTGCAACCCGGCATTGCAGCTTTACAGGTTGCCATTGTGGGTGTCCGCTTTTTTGGAATTGCACGCGCGGGACTGCGCTATCTGGAACGGCTGGTTTCCCATTCGGTTAACTTTCGACTGTTGGCGCAGCTGCGGGTATGGTTTTACTCAAAAATTGAGCCGCTTTCTCCGGCTCGGCTGCAGGATTATCGTAGCGGGGATGTTCTGCAACGGGCGATTGGGGACATTGAAACGCTGGAGAATTTTTACGTTCGGGTGCTGGCACCGCCACTGAGTGCAATCCTGGTCACGGCAGGAATGGGCTGGTTTATCGGGCTGGTGGATTGGCGGCTGGGGCTGGTGCTGGCAGGAGGTTTGCTGGCAGGTGGAGGCGGTTTATCTTTGCTGGCGTTTTGGATTGGGCAGAGAACAGGCGTGGAGTATGTTCAGCATAAGGCGCGATTGAATGCGGAAATCGTGGCCGTTCTGCAGGGGATGGCGGATATTGTTGCGTATAGCCGAGAAGAAAAAGAAAAGGAACACCTCGTATCTCATCTTGCTGTAACCTCTCAGGCTCAGCGGAAACTGGTCTTGGGAAATGGGATCATCAACGGGTTGATGACCGTACTGACCAGCCTCACCCTTGTGATTGTGCTGAGTATTGGCACACAACTGGTCGGCAACGGCTCTCTGGAGGGCTACCGTTTGGCAATGCTGGCCATGCTGACCCTGGCGAGTTTTGAGGCGGTCAATCCGCTGCCGCAAGCGGCTCAACAATTACGCGGCAATCTCGAATCAGCCCGGCGATTGTTTGAAATCAGCGACCAGCCGCCCGCAGTGACTGAACCTCTTCAGCCGCAGGAAATTCCCGTGGTTGAACATCCCAGGCTGGAGATCAACAAACTCACTTTTCATTACCCGGGCCGGCCGCTGCCAGCTTTGAAGGAGATGGATTTATCCCTTTTCCCCGGAAAGAAGGTTGCTGTCGTTGGGGAAAGCGGGGCTGGTAAGTCCACCCTTGTTCAACTGGTGCTTCGCTATTGGGATTATGATGAGGGGGAAATTCGGATCAATGGATTGAACTACAAAAACCTCGATTCGACCCACATCCGCCGTTATTTTGGGGTTGTATCGGCTGCGCCATATCTGTTCAGCGCCACTGTCCGGCAGAATTTGTTGATTGCCCGCCCTGAAGCGGATGATCAGGAACTTTTCCGCGCTATCCAATTAGCGGGTTTGAGTGAATGGCTGAAGGCTTTACCCAATGGACTGGAAACCTGGGTTGGCGAACACGGTCAATTTTTGAGCGGAGGGGAGCGTCAACGACTGGCGGTGGCGCGTGCTTTGTTAAGCAATGCCCCCTTTATCCTGCTGGATGAACCAACTGCAGGCCTGGATTCTCTGAATGAGATCAGATTAATGAAAACCTTATTTGACCTCTTTCAAGAGCGGGGCGTATTATGGATAACTCATCGCTTAATTGGCATGGAACAAGTAGATGAAGTTCTTGTGTTGCAGGCAGGGCGGGTAATTGAGCGGGGAAATCATTACCGCCTGCTGGCGACAGGCGGTGTGTATGCCGGGTTATGGCAGGCGCAGCAGCGCGTGTTGTGGAATGCCGGACCTCACTTACTGGTTTAGGGCTGACATCATCGAAACCCGCAGAGCGATGCGGTAAATCTCCTTCAAGGCGGTTACTACTTCGGGGGGCTGTTGTTCTTCACTCTGGGCAATCAGCGCGGAAAGCATTTGCACAAATTCCGGGGTGACCATTTCGGATTTTTCCTGCAAGAGTTTCATGCGCTCATCATAACTGGGCGCTTCGAGTAACTGCTCAATCAGTGCCAGTTCAGGCGGCGGAGCAGATGCCTGTTCAAGAACGCCATTAACCTGTTGCAATTTGGCAATCCGATCCAGGTCTCCGTTGGAACGGGCGGCGTTCAATTCTTGCTGCAATACCTCAACAAAGTAGGCATCCAGTTCACCCAAATGTTCCTGAGTTGCGGTTTCAACATTTTCGGCAGCCAGAATCTGGTTGAGTAATTTGCGGCTGTCTTCCAGTTGCAGTTGAATCTGCTCATCCACTTTTCGAGTAAAGTCAAGCAGTTTTTGACGCAAGTTCTCAAGGCGGGTTTTTTCTTCATCGCTGGCTTGTTCAATTCGTTCGGCCAGCATCTGGAAGAAGGTGTAATCCATACCATTGCGGGTCATGGAGACGATGGTGCTGAGTTTGACATCACTTTCAGCGGTTTGAATAACCAGATCGAGCAATTTCTGGCGGGTAAAACCTTCTTTTGCGGCTTCCTGCAGCATTTGAACGGCTTGCTGGGCCTCTTCGGATTGATTTTTGATTTCCTGACCGATGGTGGTGTTGTCTAACAGTTCTTTCTGAATGGCAGCCAGAACTCTTGCTCCCCGCTCATCTCCTTGTGCCAGTGCGCTTTCGATCAGACGGGTGAGCAGAGAAAACATGCTGGCGTCAATCAAGGCTTCTTCCTGCTTGATGATTTCCAGGCGAGATTCGGCTTGCGGGGTGGAAAGAATGCGCTGAAGTAAATTGAGCCGTTTTTGTTGCTCGTCAATCATCTGGCGGGTGATGCCGTCAGCCTCTAATACCCGTTCAATTAAGGTTTGAAAGGTGAACATGGTTTGAGGACGCAGCAGGTAGGCTTTGCGTTTTTCCGGCGGTAGTTTGTTCATCACCTGATTGAGCAGCGGACCAATCAGTTTTTCCTGTTCATTTGCCGGTAAGCCCAGTTCCGAAGGGACAAACGTGAGCAATAATTCCTTTTCAGGGTCATGATACACAATGGGTGTGCCAAGCATACCTTCGTAGCCGCAGGCGGGACAATGAATCACATTGACCTGACCGCTGAGCAAGCGTTGTTTGGCTTGCGGGTTGACGTTCAAATCAAAAAGTTGCTCAATTTCTGTTACAACGGGGGCCTTACAACGGGGGCACTGGGTTTGAATCTTTGCCATTCGAATTCTCTCACCTTCTGTCAAAAAATAACTTAAAAATCTGGGGCGGGGTATTTCTTGCCCCAGCGAGCGGCGAATTTATACCGGGCTTCATTATACCACTTTCGGCGGGGCGGGTGTTTCTTCTGTACGCGGCAGCGAAAAACAAATCCGAGCGCCTTTGCCGCTTTCGGTATCCACCCAGATTTTCCCGCCATGGGCTTCGACAATGGCTTTGGTGAGGTAAAGGCCCAAACCGGCTCCTTTGGTCTGGCGCATGGCTTCAGGAGAGCGATAAAACCGGTCGAAAACATGCGGAATATCATCTGGCGCTATGCCCGGTCCCTGATCACTGACGCAAATGATGACGATATCCGGTCTTACCTGGCCACTGATGCGAATTTCTCCCTCCGGGGCATATTTGATCGCATTGGAAATCAAATTTGCCAGCACCTGACGCAGGCGGTTCTCATCCGCCAGAATTACCGGAAAATCTGGAGGAAAATCGGTCAGGATGGTGTGGCGGGTGGTTTGGATCTGCATCCGTTCAGCGGTGCGGCGGGCAAGGTCCGGGACGTTGACATCGGAGAGTTTGAGCGCTAATCCACCAGCCTGCAGACGGGAAGCATCCAGCAGGTTTTCAACCAGCAAGTCGAGGCGGTCGGCTTCTTCTTCGATTATTGCCAGACTTTCATTGACGATTTCACGATCCCAGCGGGCATCCTCCCGGCGCAGGGTGCTGACGTAACCCTTGATCAATGCCAGTGGTGTTTTAAGCTCATGCGAGATGATGGAGATAAACGTGCTTTTTAATTCTTCGGCCTGCCGGAAATGGGTAATATCGCGCAGAGTGGCGATGATATTCAACAATATCCCCTCCGAAATCAGCGGGGCATAGGTAATACCCACCGGTAGAGGGGGAAGCGAATCACTGCGGATGAGATCCCCTTCTACGTACAGGTGTGCGTGGGCTGTAAGCGGCCAGCCACCCGCCACCGCCTGTTCGAGAGTCATATCCCGGGGTGGTTTTGCCCAGCGGATAATTTCTTCGTGCGGTTTTCCCTGCATTTTCTCAATCGGGTGGTTGAGCAGTCTTGCCGCAGCCGGATTACTGCGTTCAATTCGCAGATCGGGGGCAAGGATGAGGATGCCATCGGCAACCGAATCCAGCAGGGCGTTCAACCGCTGGGTGGTGCGTTCGGATTGGGTATACAGTTGAGCATTCTGAACGGCAATGGCAGCCTGATCGGCAAAACTGCGCAACAGGGCGCGGTCATTGGCGGAAAAATTATCCGGATAAGAACGGAAGATGAAAATCACGCCCACAACGATCTGACGGGCTACCAGCGGCAGGACAACCCCATTCAACAGCCCCATGCTGGCCATACGCGCCAGTTCGCGCAAACGGCGGTTGATTTCGAGCAGTTCGAACTCGTCCGGGGGGGTATCTTCGGTAATCTGATCCAGATAGGGGGCAAGGTAACGCAAAAAGAGAGGCGGCAGGCCGTGCGAAACCGGAACGGTCCAGCTGCCGTGTTCATCCCGCAAGGCAATCAGTCCTGCCTGACCGGCCAGCATTTCAATTGAAATTGCCAGAATGCGTCCGAGCAGCTTTTCCAGATCGAGTTCCTGAGTCAGCGCGCGGGAAATTTCCAGTAAATAATCCCGTTGGCGGACACGAAAGTCAGGCAGTAGCATTCAAAAATCCTTTTAACAGGGCTGTGCTTCAGCCTCATGAACGGGCAGCAGTTCTTCCTCAGCCTGAGCAATGGCCTGTTCCAGTATTTCCAGACCCTCATCCAGCTCGGCCAGATTGACACTCAGCGGCGGTGAAATGCGGATGACATTTCTACCCGCGCCGAGGGTTAATAACCCTCTCTCAAATGCCAGGTCTACGATCCGGTCACGCAGGTCATCGGCGTGCAATTTGGTTTGACGGTCATAGACGAATTCAATTCCAATCATCAGCCCGATTCCGCGCACTTCGCCGATGGTGGGGTGCCTTGCCTGCATGACGCGTAATTTTTCAAGTGCATAGCTGCCGGCGCGGGTGGCGTTTTCCATCAGTTCATTTTCGATAATTTCAAGCGTTGCCAGCGCAGCAGCGCAGGAGAGCGGATTTCCGCCATAGGTATTGCCGTGCGAGCCCTTAGGCCAGGTAACGAGTGATTTTCGAGCTACCATTAACCCCAGTGGCATGCCGGAGGCAATCCCCTTGGCAACGCAGAAAATATCGGGTTCGACGCCAAAATGCTCAATCGCCCACCATTTACCGGTGCGCCCTACGCCGGATTGTACCTCATCGGCGATTAATAAGATGCCGTACCGATCACATAAACGACGCAGAGCGGGGAAGAAACCAGTCGGGGGTACGATATAACCGCCTTCTCCCTGAATTGGCTCAACCAGAATGCCGGCAACCGCATCGGCAGGCAGGATACGCCCCAGAATTTCCTCTTCGATGTAACGCACAACGGTTTCGCCGTAATCCTCACCCGGTCGGCTTGCCAGAATTGGGCGGTAGGGATCGGCAAACGGAACATGAACCACGCCGTTCATCAATGGGAAGAAACCGCGATGATAAGAGGCTTTGCTGGCGGTGAAGGTTACCGCACCCATTGTACGCCCGTGAAACCCCCCTAAGAAACCAATGAACTCCGTTCTTTTGGTGGTGTAGCGTGCCAGTTTAATGGCGGCTTCAATGCTTTCGGTACCTGAATTGGTCATAAAACTGACAGCGTCTTCTTCAAAGGGGGCAATTTCATTGATTTTCTCTGCCAGTTCAATCCATTTCTGGTGATAGAAATCTGAGGAAATGTGGATAAACTTTTCAGCCTGTTCTTGAATGGCTTTGACCACCTTTGGGTGAGAGTGTCCTGTGGAAACCACAGCAATCCCTGCTGAAAAATCCAAAAAACGGTTGCCGTCCACGTCCCAAACTTCTACACCCCGTCCGTGATCCATGACGAACGGATAACCCCGAGGATAGGATGGTGAAATTACAGCGTGATCACGCTCGATCCACTTCCGCGCTTGGGGTCCGGGCAGGTTCTTTAGCGGCATAAATCCTCCATAAATTATTGATTGGTCAGGTGATAAGGGTAGAGAAAACGAAATGATCTGAAATTGACAATCCTTGAAATGATTATAGCAAATCCGTTCAAAGGACAAACCGAAATATCCACAGGCGATTCCGACGTTTTAGCCTAAATGAGTTCGCTTTTCCAGCGTGGATGTGCCAAACAATCGGAACCGGTTTTGGAAGTCCTTACGGATCAACTCCGCTTTCAGCCAGTGCCAATGCCCCGACAAGGCCGGCATTATCCCCCAAATGGGCGGTTGTAATGGTCAGGTCATTCAGGTACGCCCGATCCATAATTCGTTCCAAAATTGCGGTGCGCAGCGGATCAATCAAGATTGGGCCGGCAGTTGAGACGCCGCCGCCAAGGATAACGATGGAGGGATTGAATAGATGTAAAAAATCGGCAATAGCATAACCGATATAAGTGCCGGCGCGGTTCATCGCTCGCAATGCCAGTTCATCCCCTTCGCGGGCAGCGTCGGCAACATCTTTCGCACTGATCGCGGTTTTTCCTTGCAGGGAAGAGGGAAATCCCAGCCCAATCTTCTCCTGCACCCAGCGGGCAATTGCCGTGCCGGAGGCCACTGCTTCCAGGTGTCCGCGCTGACCACAACTGCAGGACGGCCCTTCGGGTATGATGGTGACATGCCCAAATTCTGCCGCCAGACCGCGCGACCCAACCAACAACTGGTCGTTTATGATGACTCCGCCACCGATACCGGTACTGATGGTCAAATATAAAATATGATGGTGTCCTTGACCGGCGCCGTAGCGCCATTCCCCCAGGGCTGCCAGATTGGCATCGTTGCCGATGAGAATGGGTACTGAGAAATGTTCTGCCAGTAACTGGCGAATAGGGTAATTGACCCAGCCGGGGATGTTATTTGCGTCTATGATGACGCCATTTTCCGCATCAATGAAGCCGGGTACTGCCACACAAATTGCCCGGACATGGTGTGTATCTGCCCCAATTTCTTTAATCAGTTTGATGAGGCGTTCCAGCGGGGACTGGTCTTTATCGCGGGTGCGGATTTTGCGAACCTGCAGCGGGTTAATGTTTCCCCTCGCAAATAGAGCAACCCGTATTTGAGTACCGCCAATATCTGCTACAATAAAGTTATCCATGTCACAAATTATATCAGAAGACTATCACAAAATTTGACTGATCAACCGCCTGTCTGTTGACGCCGGATGAAAAGAAGATTATAAATAGATGTGGTATGCAGCCCGAAAAGATGCCCGGAATTCAACGTTTCTTTCAATCGGTCAGGCAGGAGTTGCGCTGGCTGACTCCGGGTATTGGGGTAAAACGCTGGCTGATTCCTCTCTTAATCGGTACAACGCTGGTGGCGTTAGGTTTAACGATGGTGGCACTGGATATTTACCGAAATGCGCCTGACACACTGCAACCCATGCTCTCGCTGCTATCCCTTCAGGAACTTGACCGCGGTATCCGGGTAATTGTGTTCTCGTTGGTGGGGATTGGGTTGATTCTTTACAGTGTGATCGGATTCAACCGTTCACTGCTGAAACCATTTATGCGTCCGGACAAACCGATTGTGGATACGGTCAGCAGTTACCGCAGAAAGGAAAAAGGCCCGCGCGTGGTGGTCATCGGTGGGGGGACAGGATTGTCTTCGTTGCTGCGCGGACTGAAGGAATATACCCACAACCTGACTGCGATTGTAACGGTAGCGGATGATGGAGGCTCTTCAGGCGCTTTGCGGCGCAATTTGGGGATTTTGCCTCCTGGTGATATTCGCAACTGTCTGGCGGCGTTATCTGATGATGAGGATTTACTGACCCAAATTTTTCAGTACCGCTTCAGTGAAGCAGCGGGAGTCAATGGGCACAGTCTGGGCAACCTGTTTATTTCAGCGCTGGCAGATATTACCGGTAGTTTTGAGCAGGCAGTTGCTGAATCGGGGCGGGTTTTGGCGGTTCGTGGCAGGGTGATGCCCTCAACTTTACACGATGTGCGGCTTGTGGCGGATCTGGTGGATCCTTCTACCCAAAAAGATATTCGTGTGCGTGGTGAAAGCAATATCCCCACCACTCCCGGCAAGGTGAAGCGTGTCTGGTTGGAACCTTCCAACCCCAAAGCCTATCCGATGGCGATTCAGGCAATTCTCAACGCTGAGCTGATTGTGATTGGTCCGGGCAGTCTGTTCACCAGTATTCTGCCTAATCTGCTGGTGCCGGATATTGCTGCGGCTGTCCATGCCAGCCGGGCATATAAGTTTTTTGTCTGCAATGTGGCCACCCAACCCGGTGAAACCGATCATTTCGACTGCCTTGATCATGTTCAGGCAATTGAAAAACATCTTGGCGGAAGGATTTTTGATCTGGTCATTTGTAATAATCGGGTCAGCGAACAACTGCCCGAAAAAGTTGAACCGGTTCTGCCCAACGAACGCTTGAGCGAGCAGTACCCGATTTATTGTGCGGATTTACTGGATGAAGTCCAACCCTGGCGGCATGATTCCAAAAAACTTGCCAGGGTCGTCATGGACCTGTTTTATGATCGAACGGGTCCGGTTTTCCAACGTGATGAAGAGCCGCTCCTGAGCGAAAGAAGCGATGTGAGAGGCTGATCCAATTCTTTTCTACAAAATAGGAGGTTTTACATGACAGTCAAAGTTGGTATCAATGGTTTTGGGCGGATTGGCCGCCAGGTTTTGAAAGCCATCCTGCAGTACTATCCCAATGAACTGGAAGTGGTGGCTGTCAACGATTTGTTTGACCCGCAGCAGAATGCCCATTTGTTTAAGTATGACTCGAACTATGGGATTTACCCGGGAAAGGTCGAAGTCGTAGGTAGTGACATCGTCATTGATGGCAAAGCCGTAAAGACCTTTGCGGAAAAAGATCCCGCCAAACTGCTATGGAAAGATCTGGGTGTGGATATTGTGATCGAATCCACCGGTGTGTTTACGGATGCGGTTGGTGATCCTGCCAAGGGTAAGCCCGGTGCGCGGATTCACATTGATGCCGGCGGGGCAAAGAAAGTCATCATCAGCGCTCCGGCGAAAAATGAGGACATTACCATTGTGCTGGGTGTCAACGATGACAAGTATGATCCTGCCAAGCACCATGTGATTTCCAATGCTTCCTGCACTACCAACTGCCTTGCCCCGGCTGCAAAGGTCGTTCATGAGAATCTGGGGATTATCTCGGCTGTGATGACCACCATCCACTCTTACACCAATGATCAGGTCATTCTGGATCAGGGCCATAAGAAAGAGATGCGCCGTTCCCGGGCGGCTGGCTTGAATATCATCCCCACCACCACCGGCGCAGCCAAAGCAGTCGCGCTGGTCATTCCTGAGCTGAAGGGTAAGTTTGATGGTTATGCCCTGCGCGTACCCACCCCGACAGTTTCCATTGTGGACTTTGTGGCAACGGTTGAAAAATCCACCACAAAGGATGAATTGAATGCCCTGTTCATTGAGGCCGCAAACGGCAAATTGAAAGGTATTCTGGGTGTGACCACCGGTTCGTATGCAGACCCATTGGTTTCGATGGACTTCAAGGGCGACCCGCGTTCTTCCATCGTTGACCTTCCTTCCAATATGGTGATGGGTGGTAATCTGGTTAAGGTGGTTACCTGGTACGATAACGAATGGGGTTATTCGTGCCGAACAGCCGATTTGGCTGCAATGATGGCCAAATCGCTCTAAACCCTTTTGGGAAGGCTTAACAATTGAGAAAATTGCAAGACCCCTTACGGGGTCTTGCAATGACATTTGCTGGAATTCACTGCCTGATTTTTTCTGTTCATTTCCCTGATGGGAGGAAAACATGTTCAACAAAAAGACTGTGCGCGATATTGATGTAAAAGGCAAAAAGGTTTTTGTGCGGGTAGATTTCAATGTGCCGGTCAAGGATGGTGTTGTGGGTGATGATACCCGTATTCGGGCAGCCTTACCGACCATCCAGTATCTTTTGGATCAAGGCGCTGCGGTAATCCTTGCCTCGCATCTTGGTCGTCCAAAAGGCGGGCCGGATCCAAAATATTCTCTCAAGCCGGTGGCAGATTATCTGGCGAATTTGTTGGGTAAACCGGTTGCCTTTGCGGAAGATTGCATTGGCCCGGTGGCTGAAGCGGCTGCTGCCGCCTTGAAGCCCGGCGAGGTGTTGGTACTGGAAAATACCCGTTTTCATCCCGAAGAAGAAAAGAACGACGAAGGCATGTCCAAAGCGCTTGCCAAACTGGCGGATATTTATGTCAATGATGCCTTTGGAACCGCACATCGTGCTCATGCCTCGACGGCGGGGATAGCCGCTTATCTTCCGGCAGTAGCCGGGTTTTTGCTGGAAAAAGAGATTAAGTACCTCGGGCAGGCGATTGATGATCCCAAACGGCCGTTTGTTGCAATTTTGGGTGGCGCGAAAATCAGCGATAAAATCGGTGTAATTAAAAATCTGCTCAAAAAAGCCGATACCATTTTGATCGGCGGCGGGATGGCAAACACCTTCTTCAAGGCGCAGGGTTACCCAATGGCCGATTCGCTGGTGGAGGAAGAGGCTTTGGAAACTGCCCGTCAGTTACTGGCGGAGGGCAAGGACAAAATTCGCCTTCCGGTGGATGTGGTGATTGCGGATAAGTTTGATGCCGAGGCTCAATCGCGGGTGATGCCGGTTGGCGCAGTACCGGATGGCTGGCGGATTCTGGACATCGGTCCGGAAACCGTTGACTCATATTCTAAGGTGATCAACGGCGCCGGTACGATCGTATGGAATGGTCCAATGGGTGTATTCGAGTTCCCCAGGTTTGCCGAAGGCACCTACGGCATCGCTAAAGCGGTGGCCTCTTCCGGTGCGATCAGCGTGATTGGCGGCGGCGAGTCGGTTGCTGCGATCAACCAGTCGGGTCTTGCTGATAAAATCACCCATATTTCAACTGGCGGCGGTGCATCCCTTGAAATGTTGGAAGGGCTGGAACTGCCGGGTGTGGCTGCATTGGCGGATAAATAGTTCAACCTCCTCCAAATTTTTAAGTTAAAAATAACGTGATCTCGGGATAAGATCAAAACCTTGCATGCAATACCAATCACCCCCACCTGCACCTCCCCCAAAATCGCGCCTGCGA
>NZ_DAOUBL010000192.1:0-4631 GCF_034432615.1 Bellilinea sp.
TTCCGCATGAGCGACCTGATCAAGTGGATGGAGAGCAACGGCTTCCGCCAGGTGGACCCGAAGGCACTGCCGGTCAACATCACCACGGTGTTGTTGAGTGAAATGATGGCGGCGGTTGCACGCGGAAGCCGGTCATTGATTACCCCCATTCTTATTCCTGCGGATATTCTCGATTTTGATAAACCCCTGCCGGGTTTCGAGGAGGTGCAGCAATGAAATCACTTTTTGCCGTATTCTATCTGCCGCTGTGGATGCTGGTGGCCGTCTGGATCGTGTTGCGGCGCAAGAGTGCATTTGACGAAGCCGACATGGCCATGCGAGCCATAATGCTAAACGACATCTACTACGCGCTGCCGGTGCCGAAAGACCGGCTGGAGCGGATAATCGTGACGGCCATCATTCGTTACATTGACCGCGAAAAAGCGGCCATGCTGGAGATGAGCCGGATGGGCGTAAGTGGAATCGGAGTATTGCCGAAATGAAGTATGAGGAAATTATCGAAAACCTGCCGCCCGGTCTTGAGCGCGCCATCTTGCGCGTGCTCGAATCGCGGCGCGGGCGGCGGAACGCCATCGGGCGCAACGAGTTGACCGCGATGGTGCGCCGGCTGGGGCAGCCGGCCAGCGAGCGGCAGGTGCGCGAGATGATCAAGCAGCTGCGCCGGAAAGGATACCTGATCTGCTCTGCACCGGGGGAGGATGGCGGCTATTACTGGGCGGATACGCTGGAGGAATATCAGGAATTCCGCAAGATGGAATTTGCCGCCAAGATCGCCGATATGAGCGAAACCCTGCGGGCGATGGACCAGTCCGCCGAGCGGATATTCGGGGATAGTTTTCAGATGAGGCTGCTATGAACAATAAACCGCGCTGTAAACGCTGCGGAAAGCCGCTTTCCGATCCCGTTTCGATAGCCGCCGGGTTGGGGCCGCAGTGCCGCGGGGCGGCGCAAAAAAGCAGCAGCCGCCGGGTCAGGCAGACCGAACGGCACGCCCGCGGCAGTGGTGGTGCGACAGCCGCCGGCAGCGATTTGTCCGTGGGTATGATCACGCCGCTCTGGCGGGTATATGACATACCTGACGGGGACATCGAAACGGTGCTAACACTGCACCGCGAGCGGTATGGGAAGCCGCAAATGATTTTGCTTGCGCAGGATGTTTCGAAAGAGATATACATGCGCGCAAAGCAGCTGGCAGTGATTGTAATCAAGAACCGGAAGGTTCTGCCCGGTCAGGTTTGGGTGGTGTAGGCGGGCGACATGAGGCGATGGATAAAGTTATATATTGAGATACTTGACGATCCCAAGATTGGACGAATGCCAGACTGGTTATTCAGGCGTGCCATAGAGCTGTTCTTGCTTGCGGGCAGGAACGGGAACGATGGTGTACTACCGCCCGTAGAAGATATGGCGTGGATCCTCCGTCTCGATGAGACGAAGCTGAGCGAGGCTCTCCACGGCCTGGCAGAAGTCGGGGTAGTGCATGAAGCGGAGCCTGATGTCTGGGTTGTGACTCATTTTGCGGAACGTCAAGACGCCGATACGCCGGCCGAGCGGGTTGCGAACCATCGCAAAGGTGTAACGAAACGTTACAAAAATCAAAACGATGTTGTAACGAAACGTTACGTAGAAGAAGAAATAGAAGAAGATAAAGAAAAAGAAGAAGAAAAAGAAGTAGAAGCAGAAAGCGGCGGCGGCGACCAAAAACCTGACGAAAGTTATTTTTCACCGGCGATGAAGCCGTTGATTCAGGCTTTCAGCGCAGCAACAGGCATTCATGCGCCTATCGGCGGCGGCGGCCAGACCCGGCGCTGGCATGAGGCAATGCTGGAATTGATGCGGATGCGCGCTTCACCGGAGGAAATTGACGCGACCTGCCGGGAGATGCTGGCGCAGGGGCTCAAAATTGCCGGTCCCTGGTCGATCCTGAACGGGGTGAACGTGTACCGGTCCCGTCAGCGCGCCCCGTCCGGCAGCAAGAACGGCAAAAAACAGGATGTGGACGAGATCATCCGTGAGTACATGGCTGAAAATCCAAAGGTGTAACCATGAGTGATTTGACCAACGAACAGATACACGAACATGCGCGCAGTGAATGGCTGGCGGTTTTATCCAGGTTATGGATTGCAATTGGGCGGGAAGTAGATAAGCGGCAGCTGCTGGTTTACGAGCAGGCATTGGGGATGCTGCCCCTCGGCCTGTTGGAACTGGCGGTCAACGAGGTGTTGTACCAGCACCGCTATACCAGCGTGCCGACGATAGCCGACGTGGCCGAGATGGCCAGGCGGATTGCAGGCGTGGCCAGCCTGCATCAGGCCGGCGAGGCCTGGCTTTGCCAGCGTCGGCCGTTTGCGTGGAGGTTTTGAGATGGCAGGACGGTGTGTGGAAGCATGGCGTTTGTTCTGCGAAGTGGAGCGGCAGATCACCCTGGCGCGGCTGGAACAGGTGGACGAGGAAGAATATCCGCCGTATGTCGAATCCATAACGCGTTACCGCTCCCACCTGCGCAGCTGCCCGCAGTGCCGGGCGATGCTGACCGAACTGCGCGAGATTTCCGATCAGAAAGAGTCAAAATCATGAACGGTGTAATCATCGAAGTTTGTGCCCGGTTGGCGAAGAAATAGACCGCGATCTGGATAACCTGCTGGCGAAACAACAGGACGATCCGACACCGCAGCGAAAAAACGAGATTCACAATTTGCTCAAGCACTATTTCGGTCATCGCCGGAATTGTTTCGACTGCAAAGTAACGTTCAGGTTTGTTGAAGAGTGAAATTATGGCTGTAAATTCACAAAATCAACTCTTCTTCTGCGGCTATGTGATGTTCCCCGGCGTGGACGTGAACGAATACTGGGATTTCGTGCGCAAATCCATGCCGATCCGGGACGTAAAAAACGGGCTTGAGACGGGCGTATTTCCGCCGGGGCTGATCATCCAGGACAATTACAACAACCTTGCAATTGTGGACCGCGACCGGCGGACGCTGAAAAAGTTGATCTGGTGAGGTGAGAAAATGAGCAATCCGTACAAACCCAAAAAAACCAGCGGCTGGCTGGATTTGCTGCTGGTGTGTATTCTGGCCTGGGTGCTGGTGATAGTGGCCGTCGTGTTGCTGCCGGAGATTATGATCAGGTTGATGAGGTAAGCCATGCTTCGAATGCTTTTTCCGATTTACTCCATTCATCCAAACCCCTGGCAGCCGCGCGCTACAGAGGACACCGAACACATCGAAGCACTTGCGGCATCCATTCTCGCTGATGGATTACTGCAAGAACCGGTTGGACGGCTTTGTGATGCAAGCGGCGAGCCGAAATCGGTGCGCGAGGTAATGACAAGAATCAATGATCCGCGTGAAATCTTCGAAAAACTCGGCTGGAATGTCCAACTGGCATTCGGTCACAGCCGGCTGGCAGCATACTGGCTGCTGCACAAACGCAGCGACAACGGCGAGTGGCTGGAAATGCCGGTCAAAATCATGGACATCGGCGACGAAGAGATGTTCCGCCTGGCGGTGAGTGAAAACATCCAGCGCCGTGACCTGACACCCATCGAAGAAGCGCGTGCCATGCGGCGCTATCGAGAAGAGTTTGGCAAAACCAGCAGAGAGATCGGGGAATTATTCGGCATTAGTGAAAGTGCCGTCCACAATAAGATGCGCCTGCTGGAGTTGCCGGAAAAGGTGCAATTATATCTGGCCGGCGGCGTAATCACCGAACATTTTGCGCGCCGGCTGCTGAGCGTGCAGAAGATACTGCCGGCCGAGCGCATCGAATATTTAGCCGATGAGATTGCCGCAAATCGCTACGACAAACCGGAGCAAGTGGACAACACCATCCGTGCGGTAATCAGCGGAGAGAAGCACATCCAGCGACTATATACTTACTGGCAGAATAACGGAAAGGCAAATGATCTGTTCTCACTGGACTGGGAAACTGGCGAAATCAACTACCAGGTTACCTTCAGCGATTTCAAGAAGTGCTACCACGGGCCGGCAGAAATCACCCTGACTTATCAGAGCATTTTTTATAACGTCGAAGAGACAAAAACGCTTGATCTCGAACAAATCTACCTGCTGGCTTCGGCTAAGGCAGAGGGAATCAACGCTGTTTTGTCCAATCGGCTGGCCGAGGAACTACCGGAGGCAATAGAGGTATTCAGTCATTTGAAGAATCCGCCGCCGTGCGATAAATGTCCGTTCTACCTGACCATCGCCGGTGAGGGGTTTTGCGGGCGTAAGGTCTGTTATGAGCGCAAGAAAGCCCGATGGATCGAACTGGAACTGGAGCGCGTTTCCACGGAAACGGGTATCTCGATTTACGATCCGATCGAGGATGGAAATCAATTTATTCAGTACGTTTCGTGGGGTGAAACGGGTGATTATTTCAAAAGTGCCATCCAGGAGAAATCACCGCATTTGCGATTAAGAGGATATGCCGCAGGAAATGCCTATAACACCAATACCGGGTCGCCGGTGGTGCAGATCATAACGGTTGACCCGGCGGTAATCCAACGCGCAGCAGAACTGGAGTCCATCCGGGAAGATGACGAGAGATGGGTACAGGAACAGGAGCGGCAAATCCGCAATTTAGAGGAATCGGACGAGTATATCAATCAGATTGCTCCGATCTTTGCT
>NZ_DAOUBL010000193.1:0-8899 GCF_034432615.1 Bellilinea sp.
ATTCATGATATGGAATAACCGGTCAACCACCTGCCGCCTGACGGCGGCAGTACATCTCAAAATCTCAGGAGGATAAACACATGCATTACCGAAGACTGGGACGAACTGGCCTGAAAGTCAGTGAAATTTCGCTGGGGGCATGGCTCACTTTTGGCAATCAAATTGACGAACAGACCGCCATTGACCTTGTTCATGCCGCTTACGAACAGGGCATTAATTTTTTTGATAATGCCGATGTGTACGCCAACGGTCAGGCCGAAGTTGTCATGGGCAAAGCCATCCAAAACCTGCAGCGCGAAACGCTGGTCATTTCCAGTAAAGTTTTCTGGCCCACTTTTCCGGGCCCCAACGGGCGCGGGCTTTCCCGCAAACACATCTTTGAGTCCATTCACGCCTCATTACGCCGGCTGGGTACCGATTACGTGGATTTGTACTTCTGCCACCGTTATGACCCCGATACCCCCTTTGAAGAAGTTGCCCGCGCCATGGATGATCTGGTGCATCAGGGCAAAGTCCTCTACTGGGGCACATCCGAATGGGAGGCCTATCAGATTGCCGAAGTGTACGGCGCCTGCCGCGAATTTGGGTTGGTACCGCCCAGCATGGAACAACCCCAATACAATCTCTTCCACCGCAAGCGCGTGGAAGATCACATCATGCCGCTGGCGCGCGATTTGGGCCTGGGGTTGACCACCTTTTCACCGCTCTACTTTGGCATACTGACCGGCAAGTACAACGACGGCATCCCCGCCGGCAGCCGTGCTTCGCACGAGGACATGGCCTGGCTGCGTGAGCGCATCACCCCGGAGCGGATTGCCATCGTCCGTCAACTGACCGCGCTGGCGCAGGAACTGGGTCTGACCACCTCGCAACTGGCAATAGCGTGGGTGCTGCGCCGCAAGGAAGTATCCAGCGTCATCACCGGCGCCAGCCGGCTGGAACAACTGGATGAAAACCTTGCCGCAGCCGAAGCGGTTGAGAAATTGACCAACGACATTCTCGAACGCATCGAGGCAATTTTTGGCGAAAATCATTTTGAATAATCTGTCAAATGGAGCACTTCAATGACCAGTGATTACACTCCTCAACCGGAAGTCGTTTACCCTCCACCACCCGCTGGCAATAAGCAGGGTGTTGCCATTGCCGCCCTGGTGCTGGGTATTCTCAATCTGCTCAGTTGGTGTCTGCCAATTTGCGGCTTTCCCATGTCCATCGCCGGCATCATTACCGGCGTCATCGGCCTTAAATCCAGCAGCCGCGGACTGGCAATCGCCGGAATTGTGCTTTCGGCAATCGGGTTGATTCTTTCGGCAGTCAACGCCATTGTTGGCGTTTTCCTCTTCACCCAGGGCGGATTTGACTGGCAAAATTTTGACTTTCAGAACTTTATGCCATAAGGTTATTTGGCAGATTTACTTGAATTTGCCGGGTATGTGCGGGGAGGAACACGCTAACGCCTCCCCGCAACAAATATCCCATCGCCTATTGGTCTGCCGGTTAGACGGCCTAACCTACCATTCAATACGACCAGGCTCTTCGTGTGAATAACTCAATTTCTTCGGGTTCTATAACAGGTTTCATCTCGTCAACCGACCTGGTTACAATTGTTGATGTATTCAGGGCTTTCTGCAAATCATGATCCGATATCCAGCCATTCTCCCATAACGCCACAGATTCTCCATTGACAATTTTACAAATTGGTTCTTGGCTTTCAAAAGGCATACCGAGAGGTTGTATCACTCGCTGAAGCCATACATCAACATAACTGTTGTGCGGAAGACGTGCCATTTTATTGCGAACTTTTTCCCACAACTCAATTCGTTGTCCAGGCGGAGCTAGTGAAATCAAGTAACTGAGGATTCCAGCCACAGCCGGGAAAGCCAATGGTGAAACAAACCCAATATCTGTGGCAATTGCAATTTGAACTTCAAGATCATCAGGCGCCTTTTTTTGTTTTGAAATCTTTTTGTGAAAATCGCTGACCAAGCGCTTTAGCGCGCCACTGTTTGGGAATCGCTGTCCGAACGAATGCAATCTGAGCAACTGCTTTTGTATAGTTTTTGCATTTGCATTTCCCAAATCCTGCAACTCAATGCCTGCCAATTTATCCGGCTTGATTGAACCTTCGACAACATTCCTGTTGGATATGGTTTTTGATACACCTAACTTCATACCAACCGATAGCAGCTCTTGACTCACAATTTGCAAAACCTTTTCTGCCATTTCATTACTGTTGGCAAAAATTCGGTAGTCATCCCGGTAACGAAGTATTTGAACATCTCTTATGTCGCTCGATAATATTCTTAAATTGATCTTATGATCTACGAATCCTAGCACCAATTCGGCAATAAAATCCGTTAAAACTGAACCCTGAGGAATTCCATTGGTCTGTCCGTGCCTGCCTGCCTGAATAAGGGTCTCTATTTTATTCCCCAACAAAGACCTTTCCGCTTTTTTCTCTTTTGAATTGTCTTGTCCGTGAATCGCCCAAGGGATGCTTTGAGTATAAAGTGAGCCATAGCAATCTGTCACATCCGTATGGAGAATATGACTATATTCTAGAGAATAGGCAAGAGACCTCTGCTCGACACTGAGCCACCAGCTTCTGATTTGTTCCGCCACATCTTTTTGATGGGATTGAGAAATAACAGGGATACTACAACATTCAACCGGTTCACCTTCAAATTCGGAAAATCTTCTTTGAAGGGTTGACCAATTATCGGGCTCACAGATCAAGTTTACAATAGAAACGTAAAGAACCGGATGGATCAATTCGTAAGGTCGCCAAGCGAATCGTCCATCCTTGTTTGCCAGAAAGCTGTAATTCACACCTGTTATGTTTTTAGGATCACAACAGCAAAATTGATCGATATCCCTCTCTCCGATAATCTTATCTACTTTGCCTAAGATCGGCTCAAAGCTAATATAGTCGGGAAAATCAATGGTAGAATACGAGGTTCCCTTCAAGAAATGTTTTTTGGCTTGCTCCGGGGTGAGACTGATAATCTTTTTCATAGAATTATCACCTTTTTTTGATTTCAAACACCTCACGCAATACCACTATCTTCTCCTGTGGATTCAATTAAATATCCCATATACAAACCACCAATTTACGAAAATTCTACCATACAATGCAGCTGACCAATTTTTTTAGGTTGAGCCGATAGTGTTTAAAAATATATGGCATAACTCTACACGAAAAATGGTTGTTTTCGCCCCTATATATGGGGACCAGTTTTAATTATTCAACGATCTCTTTGAGCCCAAGTTTGACAGCCGCGCCCGAAACCGCTATAATAATCAAAACATATAACGGAGTGCCGGGAGGAGTAGGTTGACCGGTTACTGACAGAGACGGAGCGCCGCCGGCTGAAAGCCTCCCCAGTTGACCCTGACCGAAGGTCGCCCGGTGAAATCGCCGAAGAAATCCCTGTTCGGGAAAGTAGAACGGCGCGGGTTTGCCCGTTAGCGCAAAGCCTGAATACTGGTTCAGGTTGGAGTGCATTGCCGGCCACGGCAATGAATTGAGGTGGTACCGCGGAAGCAGCCCTTTCGTCCTCATAGCGAAGGGCTGCTTTTTGATTGAATTTTCACAACTCAGGAGCGAGCATGAATCAACCGTTTTCCTTACCCAAGACCTACGACTTTGCTTCGGTGGAAGAAAAAATTTACGCCCAATGGGAAGCCAGCGGCTACTTCAAGCCAGCCAACGACCCGCGTTCCCCCGACCACGACCCTTCCCGCCGTCCGTTCGTCATTTCCATCCCACCCCCCAATGTGACCGGCGAACTGCATCTCGGCCATGCCATGTTCGTTGCCATGGAAGACCTGATGATTCGCTACCACCGCATGAAGGGCATTCCAACCCTGTGGGTGCCGGGCACCGACCACGCCGGCATTGCCACCCAGTTACAGGTGGAAAAAGCCCTCGCCAAAGAGGGCCTCTCCCGTGAGCAGCTGGGACGCGAGGAATTTTTGCGCCGCACCTGGGCATGGAAAGAAAAATACGGCGGCATCATCACTCGCCAGATTCGCCGGCTGGGCGCATCCTGCGACTGGTCGCGCGAGCGTTTCACGCTGGATGAGGGTCTCTCGCGCGCCGTGCGCGAAGCCTTTGTCCGCCTGTATGAAAAAGGTCTGATCTACCGCGGGCCGCGTATGATCAACTGGTCGCCCGGTTTGAAAACCGCCGTCTCCGATCTGGAAGTGGAATACAGCGAAGAGCCCGGCACCCTTTACTTCTTTAAGTATGTTTTGGCCGACAATCCGCAGGAATACATCCCGGTTGCCACCACCCGCCCGGAAACAATTTTGGGCGATACGGCAGTGGCTGTCCACCCGGAAGACGAGCGTTACCGTGCCTACGTTGGGCGTAAAGTCCTTGTCCCCATTCTCAACCGGGCAATTCCGGTCATTGCCGATGAATATGTGGATCGCGAATTTGGCACCGGCGCGCTTAAAATCACGCCGGCGCACGACCCCAACGATTACCAGATTGCCCTGCGTCACAATCTGGAGATGATCAACATCCTCACCCCCCAGGCCGCCATCAACGAAAACGGCGGGCCGTATGTCGGCCTGGATCGTTTTGAGTGCCGCAAGCGGATGTGGGAAGACATGCGCGCTGCCGGGTTGGTCATCAAAGAACAGCCTTACACCCTCAATGTCCCCCGCTCCCAGCGCGGCGGTGAAATTGTCGAGCCGATGATTTCCACCCAGTGGTTTGTGCGCATTCAACCGCTCGCCGAAGCCGCCCTGCGCGCCGTAAGGGAAGGCCAAATTAAAATCGTGCCGGAACGCTTCACCAAAGTCTATTACAACTGGCTGGAAAACATTGAAGATTGGTGTATCAGCCGCCAGTTGTGGTGGGGTCACCGCATCCCGGTCTGGTACTGCGATGACTGCGGCAAGATCACCGTCAGCCGCGAGGATGCGACCCACTGCGCCCACTGTCAAAGCAGCCGCATCCATCAGGATGAGGATGTGCTGGATACGTGGTTCTCCTCCGGGCTGTGGCCGTTTTCCACACTGGGCTGGCCGGAAGAAACCCCCGACCTGCGCTACTTTTACCCCACCAGCGTACTGGAAACCGGTTACGATATTCTTTTCTTTTGGGTGGCGCGCATGATCATGTTCGGGCTGGAATTCACCGGAAAGCCGCCCTTCCACACCGTGTATCTGCACGGCCTGATCCGCGATGAACACGGTCAGAAGATGAGCAAAACCAAAGGCAATGTGATTGATCCGCTGGAAGTGATGGACGAAATGGGCACCGATGCGCTGCGCTTCACCCTGCTGGTGGGCTCCACCCCCGGCAATGACATGAACCTGAGCCTGAAGAAGGTGGAAGCCAACCGCAACTTTGCCAACAAAGTCTGGAACGCCGGCCGGTTTGTGCTGGGCGCTCTGGCGCAGGCCCCGGCGCAGGCGCAGGCTGCTCCGCAGTGGACACTGGCCGACTCGTGGATTTGGGCACGCCTGCAGCAACTGCTGCGCGATGTGGAGCGTTTGTTCAGCAACTATCAATATGGTGAAGCCGGTCGCCAGATTTACGACTTCTTCTGGTCGGAATTTGCGGATTGGTACGTTGAGATTGCCAAACTGCAACTGGCAGAAGGCGGTGACCGCGCCTTTTACACCGCCCAAACCCTGCTACGGGTGCTGGATGCCTGTCTGCGCCTGCTGCATCCCTTCACCCCCTTCGTTACCGAGGAGTTGTGGGGGCACCTCAAGCGCGCCGCGCAGGAAAAAGGCGACGACTTCAGCCCCAAAGGCGGCTGGGAAGAAGCCCTGATCATCGCCCGCTGGCCGCAGGCGCAAGCCGTTGAAGGTTGGGAAGAGGAAAAAATTGCCGATTTCAACCTGATTCAAGAGGTCATCCGCGCCATCCGCAATTTGCGCACCGAAAAGAAGGTCACGCCGGGCAAACGCATTCCGGCTACCATTGTTGCCGGCAACAAACTGGCTGTATTCCAGCAGCAGGCCGCCGCGATTGCTGCATTGGCCTATCTCCAGGCCGATCACCTCACACTGCTGGCAGATTTAGCGGACAAACCCGAAAATCAGATTGCAATTGTAGTGGCAGGCGTTGAAATTTACCTGCCGCTGGCTGATCTGGTGGATCTGGAAGCCGAACGCGCCCGTCTGCAAAATGAGCTGGCCGAGGCCGAAAAACAAATTGAACGCCTGCGCGGGTTACTGGCTTCGCCCTTTGCCGAAAAAGCCCCCCCAGCGGTGGTCGAAAAAGAGCGGCAGAAACTGGCTACATTCGAAGAAACCGCCGGCCGTCTGCGGGAGCAGTTAGAGAACCTGTAAAGGAACATCAAACTACCCCTTCACAAACGGATGAGGCTTAAAAACCCTCATCCGTTTGTGCCGCTTTCCGCAGGCTGGCACGAATCTGGTACAATTTGTCTCGTTTGTGAACGGAGGAAAGGTTGAGACGAGGCAGCGTAATCATTCTTCGCTGGGTTTCCATTTTATTCCTGTTTTTGGGGGTGCTTTTACTGGTGTTACAGCTGGTGCAATACAGCCGGTTAAGGGCAGCCTTCCCGCCGGGTACTATCATTGCCGGTGTACCGGTTGCCGGGCTAAACCGCCAGCAGGCCGCCGAACGGCTTACCCAGGCCTACAGCGTACCGGTTGAAATCCGCTATGCTGATGCCGTCATTCAGATGCGCCCATCGGCTACCGGTTTTCGGCTGGACCTGGAAGCCATGCTGGCTGCAGCCGATCAGCAGCGGGTGGCTCAACCTTTTTGGGCCGCCTTTTGGGACTACTTGTGGAACCAGTTTCCCACCCCCGCCGAAGTTCCGCTGCGCGCCAGCTTTTCGGAAGAGCGTTTGCGCGCCTATCTGCGCGACGAAATCGCTGCGCGCTATGACCGGCCGCCTTCACCTGCCTCCCCTGTGCCCGGCACCACCGCCTTCGAGCCGGGTCAGCCCGGCATTGTATTGGATATTGACCGCGCCGTCATTCTTATCTCTGATGCCCTCCGAAATCCTTCCAACCGCGTCGTCAACCTTTCCTTCAACCGCGTAAGTCCCACCCGCCCGGTTTTTCAGAATGTGCAGGTGCTCTTGCAGCAAATTCTCACCACACGCGGTTACGATGGTCTGGCCGAAATTTATCTGCTCGATCTGCAGACCGGGCAGGAGATCAACTTCGCTTACAACGACGGTCAGGTGATTGCCCCGGGCATTGCCTTCACGGCGGCTTCCACCATGAAAATCCCCATCATGGTATCCGTGTTCCGGCGCGTGTCTGAACCTGTTCCACCGGAGGTGACCAACCTGCTCGAAGCGATGATCGAACTTTCCGAAAACGATCCGGCAGACCGGCTGATGCAGGTGGTACTGGATTCACGGCTTGGCCCGCTGGAAGTGACCGCCGATATCCAATCCCTGGGGCTGAAAAACACCTTTTTAGCGGGTTACTTTTACCCGGGTGCGCCGTTGCTGCGCACCTATTCCACCCCGGCCAATCAGCGCAGCGATGTCAACACCGATCCCGATCGCTACAACCAGACCACCCCCATGGAAATCGGCGTTTTGCTGAACGACATTTACCAGTGTGCCGTCAATGGCGGGGGAACTTTCGAGGCAGTCTTTCCCGGTGAAATTACTCAGAACGAGTGCCGCCTGATGATCAGCCTGCTTTCCAAAAACCGCATCGGCGTCCTGTTTCAGGCCGGTTTGCCCGAAGGGGTACAAATTGCCCACAAACACGGCTGGATCACCGATCCGCGCGATGGGCTGATTCACACGATGAGCGATGCCGGCATTATTTACACCAGCGGTGGCAATTTTGTACTGGTGGTTTACCTCTACCACCCTACTCAATTGTTATTCAATCCCGCCAATGAGTTGATGGCCTTTCTTGCCCAGGGTGTCTATAACTACTATACGCTGGGCAATCCTTAATTCCCTTTCCAGAAAGACTGCTGTAAACGCTCCACCAGCTGCTCAATCGTCCAGCCGAGCGGAGCGGTTAACTCGCGCTCCAGCACAGGGATTGCCTCAGCCAAGCGATCAACCCGTTGCTGCTCCATGCTGTAACGCTGACGCAGCGCATCCATGCGCCTGCTGAAAGGCACAACCTGCCCGTTTTCCACCAGTTTATCGGCGTAATAGACGATTTTTTCTTCCCAGGTTTGCGGGCGTTTACCCTCTTCCAGCAGGTTAAAAAGCATGTGAGTGGCGGCAATTCCAGCCAGTTCCGTTTCTCCGCGCGCTTGCAGCCAGTCAGCCGCTAAATCGCCATGTAAAATATGGCCTCCGCGCGCCGAGATTTTACACAAATCGTGCAGCAGACCGCCGCGGTGAGCCAGCAGGGGGTTGACCATCACACCGCTGTTCCTCAACCAGACGGCAATTTGATAAGATAGCGCGGCAACCATTTCTACATGTACCAGCAGATTGGCTGTTGCATGTTGCTCTAACAGCCACAAGCGCGCCTGATCCGCCCCCGGTAACCGCCGATTTTGCAGTACCTCCGTTAACTCTTTCAAACGGGTCACTTCGGCATCACCCAGCGGCTGTAAAGCCGGCGCAGCCACGCGCTGCGGGTTGAACCATACCGCCCGCCAGCCTGCCAGTACAGCGCCGCCCACATCCCCTAACGCATCATCACCCACCATAAGCACCGCTTCGCTGCGCACGCCTAAGGCCCGCTCAACAGCGTGGAAAAATCCCTTTTCCGGCTTGCGGGCATTTTCCAGTTCCTGGGGAGTAAAGACAGTTTCAATATATTCCCCCAACCCAACCCGATTCAACGCTGCGCGCACCTGCTCCGCCGTGGAAATTTCCGCATTGGTACACACAACCAACCGGAAGCGACCGTACAGGGCGGGCGTCGCGACCGTTCCTGAATGGAATGCCATCGGCATCGCCGAAACTAC
>NZ_DAOUBL010000194.1:0-5956 GCF_034432615.1 Bellilinea sp.
GATACGCGCTGCAACCGACGAGCTGGGACAGGCGCTGCAAAAAATCGGCGCAGGGATGTATCAATCTACGGCAGAAACAGCTGCACCGGGTGGCAGTACGCCCCCACCTCCACCTCCTTCCGGCGATGAGGATGTGGTTGACGGAGAGTTCAAAGAGCAGTAAGATTTAATCTTGCGAAAATGGGGCAGGTGAGTTTCATCTGCCCCTCACCCCGAAAAATTTAGCGGCTTAAGCGGATTAATGATTGGAAGTCGAATGGCACAGCGTGATTATTACGAGGTTTTAGGGGTCAGCCGAAATGCGAGCAGCGAGGAGATTAAATCAGCGTTTCGGAACCTGGCTCGCAAATACCATCCGGATGTGAACAAAGAACCGGATGCCGAACAACGCTTCAAAGAGATTAACGAAGCGTATGGTGTGCTTTCTGACCCCGAAAAGCGAGCGGCTTATGATCGTTATGGGCATGCCGGTGTTAACGGGATGGGCGGGATGCCCGATTTCACCACGATTGACTTTTCGGATATCTTTGAAGAGTTCTTTGGTTTTGGCATGGGGGGCAGTTCCCGGCGGCGCAATGCCCCACGTCGCGGCGCTGACCTGAGTACCACCGTCACCCTGACCTTCGAGGAAGCGGTTTTTGGGGTTGAAAAAGAAATTGAAATTGTACGGGATGAGGTGTGTTCCACCTGCCGCGGCAGCGGGGCTGAACCCGGTACTTCACCGGTTCGCTGCCAGACCTGCGGAGGCCGGGGAGAAGTACGACAAACCCGGCAGACCTTCCTTGGGGCTATGGTGCAGGTGACCACCTGCCCGGCCTGCGGCGGCAGTGGTGAGGTCATCAGTACTCCCTGTCATACCTGCAAAGGGCGCGGGGTGGAGCGCAAATCGGTCAAAAAGACTGTGCCCATTCCTGCCGGCGTGGATAACGGTACCCAGATTCGGCTGGCCGGTGAAGGCCAACCGGGCAGCAACGGCGGGCCGCACGGAAACCTGTACATCGAAATCCACGTCAAGGAACATCCCTACTTCCGCCGAAAAAATGATGACATTCTGCTGGATTTGAACATCAATGTGGCGCAGGCAGCTCTCGGTGCTGAGATTGAAGTGCCAACCATTGAGGGGAAGACAAAATTAAACATTCCTGCCGGTACGCAGCCCGGTAAAATCTTTCGTTTGAAGGGCAAAGGGGTACCGAATGTGCGTGGTAACGGGCGGGGTGATCAACTGGTGATCGTCAACGTGGAAGTACCCACCCGTTTGACCAATGAACAGCGTGAATTATTTGAAAAGCTGGCCAAAACGCTGGGCAGCGAGGTGCGTCCGCAGGAAAAAAGTTTTCTGGACTTGCTTAAGGAGGTGCTGGGTGGCTGAAGCGCGCTGGCTGGAAGTATCCTTGACCGTAGATGGTGAACTGGCCGAAGCGGTGGCAGATGTCATCGGCCGCTTTACCTCCCAGGGTGTGGTCATGGAGCAAGCCGTGCGCTATAACGACGCGGAGGATGAGGGCACACCCTATGGGCCGGTCAAGGTGTTTGGTTACATGGTGGTGGACGGCACTCTCGAACAGCGCCGCATGAAATTGGAAGAAGCCCTGTGGCATCTGAGTCAGATTCAACCCCTGCCGCCAGCCGAATACCGCGAAATTGAGGATCAGGACTGGATGGCAGCCTGGCGGGAACATTACCGCCCCATCCCGATTGGTGAAAAACTGATGATTCTGCCGGCGTGGATTGAATCGGCGGATGAGCAGCGCATCCCGATCAAAATTGACCCCAGTATGGCTTTTGGCACCGGCACACATCCTACCACCCAGCTGTGCCTGGCCTTGCTGGAAAGACACCTCACACCGGGTGATGCGGTGATTGATATTGGCTGCGGGTCGGGGATTTTATCCATTGCGGCGGTTAAACTGGGCGCCAGCAGGGTGGTGGCTGTGGATATTGATCAGGCGGCCATCCGCTCTACGCGCGAAAACGCCGCATTGAACGGGGTTGCCGAGCAAATTGACAGCGGGGTAGGCTCGCTGGGGGAAATTTTGTTGGGTTATTATGCACTGCGCCGCGCTCCGCTGGTGCTGGCGAATATCCTTGCTCCGGTCATCATTCGCATGTTTGGGGAAGGAGTGACGGATACCATTACAAATCGGGGTAAGATCATCCTGTCCGGTATTCTGGATGAGCAATCCCCGGCAGTCGAAGCAGAAGCCGAAATGCACGGCCTGCAATTCGTTGAGCGAATGGTACAAAACGATTGGGTTGGGCTGGTTTATCAAAAACCCTGACCTACCAGACTCGCTCCAGGTCGGGATTATCGAGGGCTTTTCGCCCCACTTTGGCCATGTCGATCCACTGCCCATCCACTTTGATGCGCACCACATCGGCGGTGTAATCGGTGACCGTGTCGTTGTGATTGTCAAATAAAGCCGAACCAACCGCGTAGATGTCCACCGGTACACTTAATTTTTCGAAGCGGGTAATCTTTTCCGGCGTAAAGCCGCCGGAAACCACAATTTTAACTTCCTGACAGAAACGGCGGGCGGGTTCTCGCCATTCAGCAGGCAAGTCCCAGCTTTCCCAGGCGGTATCCAGTGCCTGACGCACCAGAAAGACCAGGCGTGGATTGACACCCAAATCCAGGGCCGGGTCGCCCAGCGGTGGGACGCTGACATCCCGCAGGCTGCCGCTGGTATCCA
Source organism: Bellilinea sp. (assembly GCF_034432615.1). Lineage (GTDB taxonomy): Bacteria > Chloroflexota > Anaerolineae > Anaerolineales > Anaerolineaceae > Bellilinea. Next base: position 2,694 of record NZ_DAOUBL010000194.1, read on the forward strand.
GCCGGACGCCGTAGAGTTTGTAACGGTTGGCTTCTTCCGGCTGACCGGTTTCGACCAAGGTGCGGTAACGCTCAAACATGGCTTTACAAACCTGGAGCGAATCGCGCACACAATCATTGTTGAAATCCACCAGCGCAATCCGTGGGATGCTGGGTGGCAGCACCTGAGCAAAGGCCAGCATGGCTTCAGCAGTGTCTCCCAAAAATGAGGCGATGGCGGCATGAGCCACCGTGCCGCCTCCGGCGCCGCCCCACCAGTCGCCCTGCGCATCGGTGGAAACGAAGGGGCCGAGGGTGCTGGCATGGTCAAGGTTATAGCGCTGCACGGCAATCTGGTAGGCGTAACCATCCGCGGCCTGCACTTCGTGCAGGTCAAAACGAGCCGGGAAGAAAAGCATTGGCTTGCCGCGTGCAGCCACCAGAGCGTTATACACATTGGTGGCAACACGACTGGCGCGGGTGAGAATGCCCAGTGTGGGGGTTTCTAAAATGGCGAAATCGCGGTAGCGCCCGCGCACGCGCATGACTGGCTGCACATGCAGCGGGTTTCCATCCGAGGTTACCGTGCAGCCATCGTGAACCGCCCAGACTTCCAGCTGGTCGGCGGTGTTGATAAAGGTGTCTCCCTCGAAGTAACCCGTGCAGTGACGCAGCATGGTCAGGGCTTTGTCCACGCCAACCACAATCGTTTTTCCGGGACGGCGGGTGAACCATTGCATCTCGACTTCAATGTCGCCGCAGGCAATTTGATAGGGGTCAATGCCGGCTGGCAAGCGGTGATCCCTGCCCTGATAGCGGTAACCCTGTTTGGAGAGCACGGTAAGCATGGTGGCAATGTTGACAAAGTACTTATCGGTGTACCAGCCGCGCCGCATACGCTCGATATCCAGTTTGAAAGTTTCGTTCGTGAGCCGTTTGCCGTCGAAGATACTCATGGGGGAACTCCGGGGAAAGATAGTTGGTGTAAATTATACACTTAATATACTCCCAAATGAATGAGGTGTCAAGAAGATTGAAGTCTCTCAAAATACTGGTGGGAGAGTGGTATCGTTTGACCTACACTTCTGGCAGTCGTTGTATTATATTTTTGGATAATTCCTGTTGGAGGTGATGTCATCATGCAAAGTTTTGAAGTGATTGGACGCTGGTTAATGTTGCTTGGCATTGGGCTGGTGGTGGTTGGCGGAATCTTCTGGCTGATGGGGCGGCTGCCGGCTTTGCAAAATCTGCCCGGAACCATCAAAATTGAACGAGATGGCTTTACCTGCATCTTTCCACTGGCTGCATCCATTCTGCTCAGCGTTCTTCTCACTGTGGTTTTAAACATCATTGCCCGCCTGGGCAGCCGCTAGGCTTTCAATTCATCCGGATAAATTGTTCTAAAAGATTCGTTCTATGGTAAACTTGAATTCTGTCATCATCGGGGACATACCGGCAGAAAAACTGATGAGGAGTTGGGAAGATGGTAGAACGCGAAACGTACGCGATTGAACTGGCGGGGCTGCACCGCGAATTGCCGCTGTTTGAAGTCAAACCCGGACTGAAAATTGCCATTTTAAACATTCTGGGGGATACGCCGCTGGTCGAGGCCTGTGCCGAGGCGCTGGCACAAAAATCGCGTGACCGTGATTTTGATGTGATCGTTACGGCCGAATCCAAAAGCATTCCACTGGCTTATGCCATGTCCGTGCGTTTGAACAAGCCGTATGTGGTGCTGCGCAAGGTTTATAAATTTTACATGGGTGAGGCTTTAAAAGCTCAAACCCTCTCAATTACGACCGGCGAACCGCAAACGCTTTTCCTTGATGAGAAAGACCACCGCTTACTGCGCGGAAAAAAAGTGATGATTCTGGATGATGTGATCAGCACCGGTTCGACGCTGGAAGGGATGCGTTCCCTGATGGAACAGGCCGGGGCAACCGTAACCGTAGAAGCAGCGATTTGTACCGAGGGTGAATCAGCGCGTTGGAATGGGATTGTAGCGCTGGCGCACCTGCCTCTGTTTGAGGAATAGACCTTTTTCGAGCAGATTAGATAGCAGAGTAGAATGAAATCACCCCGCTGGTATACAACTTAACGGGGTGATTTCTTGCATCGTCTTACAAACGGTAGGTTAATCTTCAAAGGAGATGGCTTCTTCCGGGCATTCATCCACGGCTTGCTGGACAAGATCGCGGTTTGATTCAGGCACCGGGTCCATGATGACGATTGCGTGAATTTGATCACCCAATTGAAAAATTTCCGGAGCAATGGTTTCACACACGCCACAGCCCATACAGGTATCCGGATCAACAAACACCTTCATATCTGAATTTCCTCCTGGAACTTCGGGGTAGAAAAAGGGAGAAACAGCAACGCGGCTTCAGTTTCGCCGATTAACGTGAGGGATACTCTCATTATAGTGATTTTTTCGTCCAAAGTTTAAGTTTTCAGGGTGATATTCTTCCTGATTTTTGTCCAAAAATGTCAATTACTCAACCGGTTTGAACATGGACACCCTCGCTGGCATGACAGAGGTAGATTTCTCCGGTTTTACCGGTGCGCAGGGTGTATTCCTGAGCCAGCCTTTGGGCAAAAGCCTGAGCTGCTTGCTCCTCGACCAGGTTGACAGTGCAGCCGCCAAAACCCGCACCGGTCAGTCGCGCTCCGAGGCAGCCCGGCAGGCAGGTGGCAATTTCTACCAGCCTGTCCAGTTCTGGAATGCTGACCTGATACAGATCGCGCAGGGAAGCATGGCCTTCAACCATCAATTGACCAAAAGCAGCGCCGTCGCCCTGTTTGAGCAGATCAACGGCCTTTTCAACCCGGGCAATTTCTTCCACAACATGGCGCGCATGCCGCCCGACCTGCTCCGGCAGGTGAGCTGAAAATCGGTTGAAGTCATCCAGCCGCACATCTCGCAGGCTGCGGATACCCGGCAGGTAAACCCGTAAAAGGCGCACGGCCTCCTCACAATCGGCGCGGCGCTGATTGTAGGCGGAATTTGCCAGCGTGCGGCGCATACCCGAGTCGGCAATCACCAGGGCTGTACTCGCCGGCAGCGGGACGGGTTCGTAAGCCAGCGAGCGGGTATCGAACATCAGGGCGTGGCCCTTGATACCGCAAGCCGAGGCAAATTGATCCATCAAACCGCAATTGACGCCGACAAACCGATTTTCGGCTTGCTGGCACAATTGAGCCAGCTCCAGGCGGCTTAACCCCCAGCGGTTCAACTCATTCCATAAAGCCCCAAAGGCCACTTCCACAGCAGCCGAGGAGCTCAGT
>NZ_DAOUBL010000195.1:0-4584 GCF_034432615.1 Bellilinea sp.
TAATGCCATGAACACATCCTCGGTGGAAAAAATTGTTCCCCCGATGCGAGAGTCGAAAACCACATCACCATTGACCAGCGGGATGAAACCTGCCTGTAAAGCCGAAATCAGCGGTTTGGGATTCCATTCGGCGAGGTGCTGATTTTCCGCCAGAATGACTGCCGAAGGCGGAAAGGCGATTATGGGCAATCCCTTCTGGCTGAATATTTCAAAGACGATTTGATTCAAAGCCCTTGCCTGCCGATAGACCTCCAAAAAGCCCAGCCAGTCTTTGGGCGTAAAAACACCGTGGCGAGTGCGGTATTGCCTGGCTGGTATGTGACCAAAGGAGCCGGATCCATGACCAATAATCAACTGGGTGTTATTTAGATTGCGCGTAGCCATTATTATTTCTTCGGCTAAGCGTTCAATAATGTCCAAACGGGCAGTTGCGGGACGATGTTTGTCTGTGATCAGGGATCCGCCCAGTTTCAGGAAAACTCTCCTCATGATTGGTCATCCTCTTTCAGGGGGCGGAGTGTCGTCAGCCAGGTGTGAAATGCCCCTTCATTCAATAAACGTTGGGCAATTTGCCCGGCCTGTTCAGGTGGCACCAAGGCAATGATATTACCACCACCGCCTCCCCCGGTTAATTTTGCGCCGTAAGCGCCGCTTTGTAAAGAGGCCTTTACCAGTGTGTCCAGGGCCGGTGAAGAAACACCCATGGATTGCAATAGTTGATGATTTTCTTCCATCAAGGGTGCCAGGGCTAACCAATCGCCTTCCTCAAGAATCTTCCGGGCAGACTGCACAATCCTGCCAATTCGGTGAAAGATTTGCTCATAATATTGAGGTTGTTGCTGCCAGCGCTGACGGACACCGGCAACCATTGCTGCTGTTGAGGGGGCTTCACCGGCATTGGCAATTACCAGAGTAATGGAGTCTTTCAAATGAATCAACTCTGGCCGCTGGTTTCGCACGTAGTAAATTGGCATCTGGTATGTGATTACGGTATTGTCAATACCACTTGGAGTGCCGTGAAAGGCTTTTTCCACTTCGTAGGCAATTTTATTTACCTGCTCGTTTTCCAGGGGTAAGCCAACAAACTGACTGATGGCGCGGATCATGGCAATACTTACCGCCGCGCTTGATCCCATACCTGCTCCTGCCGGTAGGGTGGAATTTATGCTGATTTTCATGGCCGGTAAGCGGGAAATTTGCAAGGCTTGTTCCAGCAATTGAAACAGGGTGTTGAGGGGATGTTGTTCAGGAAGTTCAGTGCGAGTGGCATGAAAGTTGATTGCAGGAGATTCAATGCGGATATTGCCAGATGGCTGTAATGGATCAGCCTGGACAATAACTTTTACTTTGACACCGGTCACCGGGGCGGCAATGGCCGGTTGACCATACACCACTGCATGTTCACCGAATAAAATGACTTTTCCAGGTGCGGAGGCAGTAACAGCAGGCATAATTGATCAATTCAAGTAGAACACAAACAGCACAGAGAAACCCCACAAGAGGATGGCTGCCTGTAAAGGTTTATCGGTCAGGACAATATCCTCCGGCGCGCCGCCTGCCTGTTCAACTTGAATTAAGTAAAGGTAACGAAAGATACCGTAAATGACAAACGGAATGGTGAGCATCATACTGTGGTTATCTGGAAGATTGGGTGCTGAGAAGGTGTATAAACTGTAGGCTACAATCGTTGTACCCGAAACGATGGTGATCAATTGGTCAAGTAAAGCCAGGTTGTAACCATCCAAAACTCGACGATGGTTATTTGCATCATTTTGGAGCAGGGTTAACTCGGCGCGACGTTTTCCAAAACCGATGTAAAGAGCTAATAATGTGGTCACCACATATAACCAGGGTGAAAAGCGTTCAACCTCAATGAGCGAGACCCCTGCCGCCACCCGTAAAACAAAACCTGCTGCGATAATTAACACATCAATCAAGGGGATGTGTTTAAGGCGGGTGGAATAAGCCAGGTTGACCAGAAAATAGATTAAGGCGATCCATCCGAACAATGTTGAAAGCAGGAACGATACCGGGATCGTAATAAGGATAATACCAACCGCTGCGGCCGCAGCAACTGGCACAGGTAGTTTTCCCGAAGCAATTGGCCGGTTTCGTTTCTGGGGATGATTACGGTCTGCTTCGGCATCCAAAATATCGTTGATGAGATAAACACTGCTGGAAAGCAGGCAAAATAAAACCATTCCTGCCAGCGATTTGCCGACTGCTTCAGGATTGAGTAATTTCTTATCGAAAACAACCGCAGCCAAGACGAAGACATTTTTGCTCCACTGGCGCGGTCGCATGCTTTTGATTAAGGCAGAAAGCATACCCCAATCATATCATATTGATTCAAATTTACCCGCAAATTTTAAGAACTGATTTGGGTAATAAAATCGCAGGTGGGATGAAAGCAAGTTAGAATATATCCGTATGAAAAAAAGATTGGATGTATGGTTGGTGGAAAAAGGATTGGCAGAAAGCCGCAGTCAGGCTCAACGTCTGATTATGGCAGGTCAGGTGCGGGTGGGTCAAACCATTGCGCAGAAGCCCGGGCAAATGGTTGACCCTGGTTTGGAGGTTGAGGTCATTCAACCGGCCCGATTTGTATCCAGAGGGGGAGAAAAGCTGGAAGCGGCTTTGGTTGAATTTGGACTGACCGACTTGACGGGCAGAGTGTGTGTGGATGTGGGAGCTTCCACCGGTGGGTTTACAGATTGTCTGTTACAGCACGGAGCAGCGCGGGTCTTTGCGGTGGATGTAGGATATGGCGTTTTGCACTGGAAGCTGCGGCGTGATGAGCGTGTGGTTGTAATGGAAAGAACCAACGCGCGGTATCTGAAGGGATTTGATGAAAAAATTGATTTTGTGACGATAGACGCATCCTTCATCTCTTTGAAAATCCTTCTACCGGTTGTCCGGCATTGGTTAAGCGACGATGAAGGTGAGGTGGTTGCATTAATCAAACCCCAATTTGAAGCCGGTCAAGAGGAAGCCGCTCGTGGAGAGGGCGTTATTCGTGATTCGCAGGTACATCGGCAGGTTTTAAGCGAGATCGTTGATTTTTGCCAGCGCGAGGGATGGGTCATTCGCGGGCTGATGCGTTCTCCCCTTACCGGCCCAAAAGGCAATATTGAATTCTTGATTTGGTTGTCACTGCAAGGTCAGGGATTGTCCAATCCGATATCACTTATTGAGGAAATGACCAATCAGCCGATTCAGTCTTTGAAAATATCGGAAACATAGAAAGGCGCACTCTGGCATTCTTTAGAAGTGAAATAACTGGATACAATGTTCCAGGTTAATTCTCCTTCTTCTTTCCATGCACTTTCAATTGCCCGAGCTGTACAGCCGGGGCCGGCATTGTAGTTTGCCATGGTGAATTTCCATAAATCCACATAACTGGCAACTTCACCGGATTTTTTACTGGTAGTATTGCGGACAATTTGATTGATTTGACTGCAATTGGCTTTGACTACTTCGGCAAAGATGGGTATGCTACTCAGCGCACGCTGACGGTTAACCCCTTGAGGGCAATCTGCACAGGTGGCATTCACCTGACGAACCAGCGCACCCCGCAACAAGGCGCGCCCCGATTCAGGAATGCCCAGGTAACCCTGCTCACATGTTCTGGGATGAAGGATGAGCGGACAGAATTGGGCATAAAAATACGGACTGTACAGTAAAAGTGCATCTGCGCCGGTATCATTGAGTTGTCCAAATCCGCTTTCCAGAATATCAATATAGATTGCTGGCCAAAACTGACTTTCGATTGCAAAAATCTTTTTCAACAGGCGTGCCGGTACCCCATATTTGACGCCGGTTTCAAAAATCTTTGAATCATATTGGTTTTGCCATTCGATGATCACCGGCCGGGCAACTTCCACCCCACATTGATTTGCAGTCGTAGCAGATTGCAATCCATTGTAAGGGCATTGGCTGGCATCAACCACCTTGTTCTGGATTAACATGGCAGCCAGATAGTAGTAATTGTATTCGGTGTACAATTCTTCCACACTGCGGGGGTATTCCAGCACCAGTGGTAAGTTGAGGGGAATCTCCGGAACAGACCAGATTTCGGCACAGGTTACAATGTCCGCTGGAGGGCGTGGTTCGAATTCTTCAAATGATGAGGAGGTCGGTGTAGGGGTAAAGGCTACCAGCGTTGCCGTGGGTGTGAAGGTGGGATTGGTTTGATTTTGGGGTAGTTGATTTGCAATATTTGATTCGGCGTTCATTAAAGATGCCGAATTGATGGATGGAGGTTGTTCTGTTTTGCGAAGAAGGGGAAGGGGGAGATCAGCAATAGCCGAAGTTGGACTCTTTTGAATCTGGTCGAGCTGGTTTTTGAGGGGAATAATGTTGGATACCAAAAACAAAATTACACCAACAAAAACTGCTGCAAAGACCGGTTTGAAGAATCTCATGTTGGTTCTTACCCCCGCGAATTAGAAGATTCAGGCTATTCAGTTTCTTCCTCGTATACATAAGCCCAACCGGAACCCTTGCACACCGGACAGCGGTCATACACATAACCGTCCTTGCATAATCCGCCGCCGCCACCGGAACAGAAGGCGCACTTTTTGG
>NZ_DAOUBL010000196.1:0-7625 GCF_034432615.1 Bellilinea sp.
CCCGCAACAGCCGCACGATTGCCCGCCTTTCAGCCGAGATTGGACAACACGCCCCGCCGGTGGATTCTCGCCCGGTGGTGCTGTTCAATGTTTCCAGCCGGCTGGCCGGGATGAGCCTGAATGCGGCGTTTACACTGCTGAGCGGTTGGGCGCTGCGGATGGCAGGTGTGCCGGCGGTGCATTTTGTCTGCCGCGCCGGCATGACACGTTGCCAGCTGGGCAGCGCCCTGACGGCGGCCGATCAGCCGCCGCCGTGTGCGGCGTGTATCCGCCAATCGCAGCAGCTTTACTCTTCTGCACAGGTGCGCTGGTTTGACTATCAGCCGGACGGAGAAATTGAACGGGAGACGGCGGGGCTCTCGCTGGCTGAATTAATGGTTTTTGAATGGAAAGGACTGGCGCTGGGCAGTCTGGTGCTGCCCTCGCTGCGCTGGGCGCTGCGCCGTCATGATCTGGACGATGATGCGCAGACGCGTTTTTTGCTGCGTCAATTCATTTTATCGGCGGCGCGGGTAGCGCAGGAATTCAACCGGTTGCTGGATGAGGTGCAGCCGCGCGGGGTGGTGGTGTTCAACGGCGTATCCTTTCCGGAGGCGGTTGCGCGTCAGGTGGCGCTCCAGCGCGGACTGTCGGTGGTCACCCACGAAGTGGGCTTGCAGCCCTTCAGCGCGTTTTTCTCACACGGACATGCCACGGCTTACCCGATTGATGTACCAGCCGATTTTGAACTCAGTCCAATGCAGGAAGCCCGTCTGAATGGTTACCTTGAAAAGCGTTTTCAGGGGCAGTTCAGCATGGCGGGCATCCGCTTCTGGCAGGATATGCGTCATCTGGATGAGGGTTTGCTGGCAAAGGCAGCCAATTTCCGTCAGGTCGTACCGGTGTTTACCAATGTGATTTTCGATACCAGCCAGATGCATGCCAATGTGATTTTTACGGACATGTTTGCGTGGCTGGAGGAAGTGCTGGGCATCATTCGCGCTCACCCGGAAACACTGTTTGTACTGCGCGCTCACCCGGACGAAGACCGACCCGGCAAGCAGGCCCGTCAAAGTGTCACCCGCTGGGCGGAAGCCAATCGGGTCAGCGAGCTGCCCAATGTGGTCTTCATCCCGCCGCGTGAGTACCTGAGTTCTTACGAGTTGATTCAGCGGTCTAAATTCGTCATGGTTTATAATTCGACGATTGGGCTGGAGGCATCCATTCTGGGCAGTGCGGTGCTGTGCGGCGGACAGGCGCGTTACACCCGCCTGCCGACGGTCTTTTTACCCGCTTCTGCGGCGGAGTTCCGGCGCATGGCGGAGGAATTTTTGAATGCCGAGCGGGTCACGGCTCCGCCTGAGTTTCAGCACAATGCGCGGCGATTCCTGTATTATCAGCTATACCGCGCATCGCTGCCATTTGCTCAATTTTTAGATGAGGATGTTGACCCCGGCTTTGTCATCCTCAAAGAAAATCTCACCTGGCGGGACTTTTTGCCCGAATCTTCAGCAACACTGACCACCATTGTGCGCGGTGTGCTGGAAAGCCAATCCTTCTACCTGCCGGAGGAGGACTGAGGTATGGCGGAAGCACGCTGCTCTATCGTCATTCGCGCCTATAATGAGGAAAAACACATCGGCAGGCTGCTGAGCGGTATCTTGCAGCAGACCGTCCGCGAGGTGCAGATTATTCTGGTGGATTCGGGTTCGACGGACGCCACGCTGGCGGTTGCTTCCCGTTTTCCGGTTGAGGTGGTGCATATCCGTCCGCAGGAATTTACCTTTGGGCGCTCGCTGAACCTTGGGATTGCTCAAGCGCGGGCCGATGTGGTGGTGATGGCTTCGGCGCATGTCTATCCGGTTTATCCGGACTGGCTGGAGCGCTTGATTGAACCGTTTGAAGACCCGCAGATCGCGGTTGCCTACGGCAAGCAGCGTGGTGCCGAAACCACCCAATATTCGGAGCATCAGGTTTTTCGCCGCTGGTTTCCAGACCAATCCACCCGGCGGCAGGCGCACCCGTTTTGCAACAATGCCAATGCTGCTATCCGCCGTGCTTTGTGGGAGCAGCACGCCTATGATGAACTGCTAACCGGTCTGGAAGATCTGGCGTGGGCACGCTGGGCACAAAGTCAGGGGTACGGCGTGGCTTATGTGGCCGAGGCGGAGGTTGTTCACGTCCATCAGGAAACCTGGCGCGGCATTTATAACCGCTACCGGCGTGAGGGGATGGCTTTCAAGCAGATTTACCCGCAGGAGCACTTCCGTTTTACGGACTTTGTGCGTCTGTGGGTCAGCAATGTGTGGAGCGACTGGCGCGCCGCGGCTGCCGAGGGACTGCTGGGAAGAGAATGGGCCAATATCGTCCGGTTTCGGCTGATGCAGTTTTGGGGCACCTATCAGGGCTATCGCCAGTCCGGGCCGCTCACCTGGCAGCTCAAGCAGACCTTTTACTACCCGAATTTAAGCGAAATCCCTAATGGACAAACCGCCCGGCGGGATGTCCAGCCAATTCAATACAAAGAAGGCGGCGAATGATTTATTTGCAATGGTCCGGTGAGGTGAAATCATGAACGCAACTCCCCAAATTGTCGCACTGGTGCCGATGCGCCATCATTCGGTGCGGGTGCCGGGCAAGAATTACCGCCCGCTGGCGGGTAAACCGCTCTTTCACCACATTCTCGACACTTTGCTGCAAACGCCGGAAATCAGCCGGGTGGTGGTGGATACCGACTCTCCGGTGCTGATGGAAGGGATTGCCCGCGATTTTCCGCAGGTGATTTTGCTGGAACGCCCCGCCCACCTGACGGCAGATACGGTGCCGATGAATGAGATTTTGATGCACGATACATCCCAGGTGGAGGCAGATTTTTACCTGCAAACCCACTCCACCAATCCGCTGCTGCGCCGGCAGACGGTTTCACAGGCGATCCAGACCTTCCTGAGCCATTACCCGGCGTATGATTCGCTCTTTTCGGTCACCCGCCTGCAAACCCGCCTGTGGGACGGGTTGGCGCGTCCCATCAACCATAACCCGGCCATTCTTTTGCGCACGCAGGATTTACCGCCCGTCTATGAGGAAAATTCCTGTATTTACCTGTTCACCCGCCAAACCCTGGTTCAGCGCCGCAACCGGATCGGCGAGCGCCCCTATCTGTTCGAGATAGACCCGCTGGAAGCGCGGGATATTGACGAAGAATTCGATTTCATCCTGGCAGATTTACTGATGCGCCAGCGGCTGCAGACCGAAGGCAGGGGGGAGGGCTGATGTACACGGTACTGCTTTCCGCACCATACCTGCTTCCGGTGGTGGAACGCTTCCGTCCGCTTTTTGAGGATTACCGGCTGGCGCTGATTGTACCGCAGGTGCATGAACGCCTCTCGGAAGAGGAAATTCTGACTTACGCCGGTCAGTTCGATGCCACCATCTGCGGGGATGATCGTTACACCGAGCGGGTGCTGCAAGCATGTGCCCCCCGCCTGAAGGTGATTTCCAAATGGGGAACGGGGATTGACTCGATTGACCGACAGGCAGCCGCCCGGCTGGGGATTCAGGTGCGGAATACGCCGAATGCGTTTACCCTGCCGGTTTCGGATAGTGTGCTGGGTTACATTCTGGCGTTTGCCCGGCAATTGCCGTGGATGGACCGCGCCATGAAAGCCGGACAGTGGCAAAAATTGCCGGGACGTTCGCTCAGCGAATGCACGCTGGGGGTGGTGGGGGTTGGCAATGTGGGCAAGGCCGTGCTGCGCCGCGCGCGGGCATTTGGGATGCGCCTGCTGGGCAACGATATTGTGCCGATTGCTCCGGATTTTGTGCTGGAAAACGGGGTGGAGATGACCACGCTGCGAGATTTACTGGCACGCTCCGATTTCATCAGCCTGAACTGTGATTTGAACCCGACCAGTTACCATTTGATCAACAGCGAATCACTGAGATGGGTCAAACCCGGCGCGGTGCTGATTAACACGGCGCGCGGGCCGGTGGTGGATGAATCTGCCTTGGTTGCCGCCCTGCAAGAGGGACGGCTGGCAGGGGCAGCCCTGGATGTGTTTGAGGTGGAGCCGCTGCCGCTGGATTCTCCGCTGTTGAAGATGGATAATGTCATGCTGGCGGCGCATAATTCCAATTCCAGTCCGGCGGCGTGGGAGTGGGTTCACTGGAACACCATCCGAAATTTGCTGGATGGTTTGGGGCTGGATGTGAGCGGATTGGATGAATGGAAAAAACGGCTGAGCGAGAATCAGGGGTGAGAACTTGAGCATGAGTCAAAAACTGGAGCGCAATCTGTTTGTTTTGATTTTGACGGTTTATGTGCTGTATGCTGCTGTGTTTATCGTCAAGACCATCTTTTGGGTGGATGGCGTTCCGTATTCAGCGCTGTTCGATGACATGATGATTTCGATGACCTATGCGCGCAATCTGGCACAGGGCTATGGGCTGGTGTGGAACCCGGGCGGTGAACGGGTGGAGGGTTTCAGCAATCCGCTGTGGGTGATTTTTATGGCGCTGTTTCACCTGCTGCCAATCCCGGAAAACTGGACGAGTCTGGCCATTCAGATCAGCGGCGGGGTGTTTTTCGTTGCCAGCCTGCTGGTGCTGCGGCGCGTTGCGGCTCAGGTGAGCGGGGGACAATCGCGGGTGGTGCTGCTGGCGGTGCTGTTGACGGCTTTCTACTACCCGCTGAGCAACTGGTCACTGCTGGGGTTGGAGGTCAGCCTGTTGCTGTGGATGGTTAACCTTTCTATGTATCTCACCCTGCGAACGCTGGAGAGCGGGCAATTTTCGCGCTGGCTGTACGTGTTGATGGGGCTGGCCACGCTGGTGCGGGTGGATGCGGCCGTCACTTACCTGACCCTGTGGGGGCTGCTGGTGTGGTTTGACCGCGCCAACCGCCGCCGTCACTTAATTGAGGGCGGGTTGTTTCTGTTGCTGTTTGTGGGCGGGCAGACCGTAGCGCGCAAACTGTATTACGGCGAGTGGGTACCAAATACCTATATCCTCAAAGTGGAAGGATTGCCGTTGTGGGCGCGGGTCCGGCGTGGGTTGCAGGTTACCTGGAATTTTGTACGCGGCATGTACACCTCACTGCTGGTTTTGCCGTTTACGCTTTTTCTGTCCCGACGAGATCGCAAAGTATTGCTGGTGGCGCTGGTCTTTCTGGCACAGGTGGCTTACAGTATTTATGTTGGCGGGGATGCCTGGGAACACCGTGGCGGCGCCAACCGCTTTGTGGCGCTGGGCATGCCGGCTTTCTTTGTGCTGTTTTCCCTGGCGGTGTGGGAATGGTACGATCGAATCCGTTCCTTTCTGCAAAAACGCATTCCGGCTGCATCAGGCTGGTTAACCCGCCTGATGCCGGTTGGTTTGGGGCTGTTCATTGCGTTCAGTATGCTGCTGTGGAACCGCATGCCCGGCAATTATGGGATTGTTTCCAGCCTGCTCAAAGCCAGAGAAGGCGAATTGCGCTTCTTCCTGCTGTTGGACCGTTCGATTTATGTGCCGGGCAATGAGCGGTATACCCGCGATGGGTTGATCATCCGTCAGATTACACAGCCTTCGGCGAAAGTTGCCGTGATTGCGGCGGGCAATATCTGTTACTTCTCCCACCGCACCTGCATTGATATGCTTGGGAAGAGCGACCCGGTGATTGCCCGCGGCGGCATTCAGGTACCGCCGGACGCGGACTGGCGAGAATTGCGCCCCGGGCATATCAAGTTCAATTATCAATATTCGATTGCCACACTGAAACCGGATGTGGTAGTGGATATTCATCACAGCACCCGCGATATTGCAGAAAAATATCTCAAAGAGGATTACACGGTGGCTCTCCTCAACAAACATCCGGTTTATTTTCGCAAGGACTCCACCAGGATAGATTGGGTACAATTAGAATATGTCCGAGAAGATTGAAAACCGAATTGTATTGATTACCGGCGCAGCCGGTGGAATTGGGCGCGCCACGGTCGGCCTGTTCGCCGGGTGCGGCTGGCGGGTGATTGGTGTGGACCGGCAGGCGTTCGGCGAGGGTTTTCCGTCGAACGGGTTGTTCATCCAGGCCGATATTTCTGAGCCGGCTCAACTGGAAGGCATCTACGAAAAAACCCGCGCCTACACCGGTCAGTTGAATGCCGTCATTCACAACGCTGCCCTGCAAATTGCCAAACCGCTGATTGAAACCACTGCCGAAGAATGGGACGCGGTCATGGCTTCGAACCTGCGATCGGTTTTTCTGGGCGCTAAACTGGCCTATCCACTGCTCAAAGCGGCCGGCGGCGGGGCAATCGTCAATGTTTCCTCTGTCCATGCGGTAGCCACTTCCGCCAACATTGCCGCCTACGCGGCCAGCAAGGGCGGTCTGCTGGCGCTGACGCGCGCCATGGCAATTGAGTTTGCCCCGGATAACATTCGCGTCAATGCCATTTTACCGGGTGCGGTGGATACGCCAATGCTGCGCGCCGGTTTGAACCGCGGGCATGTCGGCGGCGAAACGATTTATGACCGCCTGGAAAATCTGGCACGCAAGACGGTCAATGGGCGCATCGGCAAGCCCGAAGAAATTGCCCACGCCATTTACTTTTTGGCTGATGATACCCAGTCGTCGTTTATGACCGGTCAGGCGTTAATTGTGGACGGCGGCGCCACGGCGAGGTTAAGCACCGAATGAGCGGATGGCGCGAAACGCTCAAAAAAATATTGCCGCCGGGGGCGGTTAACCTGCTGCGCGAGGCGCGCGACGGCACGGCACGGCTGGGCGACCTGCCGCAGGCCTATGGTCATCCATGGCGGCGGGAAACCATCCGCCGCCTGCCAGCGCTCAAAGACAGCCAGCGCGGCAAACGTTGCTTCATTTTGGGCAATGGCCCCAGTCTGGCAAAAACCGACCTGACCCGGCTGAAAAATGAATTTACCATCGGGCTTAACCGCATTTATCTGGCTTTTGCGCAGATGGGATTTGAGACCAGTTATTACCTTTCGATTAATGATCTGGTCATTGAGCAGTGTGCGGAGGAGATTCAAGCGCTGAAGATGCCGCGCTTTGTTTCGTGGCGGGCGCGCCGCTGGCTGCAGCCGGATGAGAACCTCTACTTTCTCTACACCACCTACACCGGCCCGAAATTTGCCCGCGACCTGACCGGCCGGGTGTGGGAAGGAGCCACCGTTACCTATGTGGCGCTGCAGGTGGCATTCTACCTTGGCTTTGAAACGGTGATTTTAATCGGGGTGGATCACAACTTTACCACGCAGGGTAAGCCCAATACCACCGTCGTTTCGCAGGGAGATGACCCCAATCATTTTCACCCAGGCTATTTTGGCAAGGGCTTCCGCTGGCAGCTGCCGGATCTGGAAACCTCCGAACGCGCTTACCGCATGGCGCGCGCTGCTTACGAATCCGCCGGTCGGCGAGTGCTGGATGCCACCATCGGTGGAAAACTGACTGTTTTTCCCAAAGTGGAATACGAATCGCTTTTTGAATGAGCGCCCCCCTCGTTTCAATTGTTACCCCTTCTTTCAATCAGGCTGCTTTTCTGGAGCAGGCCATTCGTTCGGTGCTGGAGCAAACCTACCCGCACATTGAATATCTGGTGTTGGACGGCGGCTCGACGGACGGCAGCCGTGAGATTATCGAAAAATATGCCGGG
>NZ_DAOUBL010000197.1:0-21890 GCF_034432615.1 Bellilinea sp.
TAAGATTTGGTTTTGAGAACAGAAGGCATTTTTTTCTCCTGACTGAAATTACGGACAGGATATCACCGTTTGCAAGAAACCAAACAATGTTTCCAGACCCTTTTAAGGCATTCTATCTTAATACGCAAATTGTTATTATAACACAAAAAACCAAATGTTAATAAATTTTACAAAATCTCAATCTTAAAATATTCTCCACTTTCGTCCTCGAATCTTAATCTTCGGCAACGCCACAATCCTGCCTTGAACACTCCCATCCTCAATGGTCAACAAGCCAATCGAAGGTTGTCCATCTCTTTCTACTGCAAAAGATGCAGACCCGGGGTTAAAGAAAAGCCGTCCATTCCTTTCAAGAACAAGGGCGCGGTGGGTGTGTCCAAAAATGGCAACCCGTTCGTCTTCCAGATTGCGTTCAATCAAATGCAAATAACGTTCTGCACGATAGCCATCCAGAAGATACCACACTTTATCCACCAGATAATTCCCCAAATCCCCCTGTCCATGGGTGAGAAGAATGCGAACCCCACCCAACACAATCGTTTGTGACCACGGTAAAGTCTTGCGAAAGGCCCAATCCCGATTACCGCGCACAGCAATAACCGGGGCAATTCGCTCCAACTGCTGCAGTACTGCCGGATTGGAAATATCGCCAGCGTGTAATATCACATCCACCTGCGCTGAGCGTAACACTTCCTCTAAATCTGGATGCAGGGCATCAATTCGGTCTGGCACATGCGTGTCAGCAATTACCCCGGCAATGATTTTCGAATTTTTATCCAGCGAATGATCTGCCCTTCTCATCAAATCAAAAAACCTGACCTCACCGATGATTCAGTAAACTCCTCACGTCGTTAAGTGCTTGCTGCGGGCTGCGAAAATGAACCGCCTGCATGCCCAATTGTCTGGCAGCTTCAATGTTGGCTGGGAAATCATCCACGAATACAGCTTCCTGCGGCTCAACTTGCAAGCGATCGAGAATCAACCGATAAAATCGCTCGTCGGGTTTGCGCAACCCCACTTCAGCAGAAAACAAACTGACATCAAAAACATCCAGAAAATTAAACCGGGCCTGAATGGATGTTCGGGCTTCGTCCCAGGCATTGCTTAACAAACCTGTTTTATATGCTGGACGCAGACTGCGCAGCCAATTCACCAATGTGTGATCTACCCGGTCGCCTGACCAGAAAGCCTCGCGAAAAGCCAGCCTTTCCTGCTCAGCAACGCCGAATTGATCCAGCACCCTTTGCCAGTGTTCTGATTCGCTGATTTCCCCAACTTCCGCCAGTTTAGAAGAAGGGCTGAGAAAAACAGCCTCTTCCAGCGCTTGCCGACTGATACCCAGTTGTTGTGCCAGTTTCTCACGGGGAGCGGTATCTTCGGTTCGCAGCAAAACCCCACCCATATCAAAAATTACTGCTCGAATCATCACTGGAACTACCATAATTCTTTCAACCGCAAGAGTATACCACGAAAGCAGCTGGCTGCCGGCGATGTTTTACTCTAATCTCAACCGGCAGCCAAACGATAACCTCTAACCTCTATCCTCGATTGAATAAAGCCCGTCCGGCACGCAATTCTCGTTCATAGGTATGAAATTCTTCTTCAACCTGCATTCCAGCCTGCTCGTAAATGCGAAGCGCACCGGTTAAATTGGCACTATCCACCCCCAAACCTGCTGAGGTCAGGCCGAGCGAGTGGAAGGTGTTAAAAGAAGTAAGCAGTAACGCCAGTCCAATTCCGCGTTTGCGCCATGGTCGCCGGACACCTAAAATATTCACCCAACCTTGCTTTGCATCCTGAACAGTTCCAATCGAGTTGAAACAAACCCCGGCAACCTCATCTCCATCCATTGCCAGAATACTTCGACTTAAATCTACATAAGGATCATTTCTCAGGTAATAAGCCATCCGTTCAAAGAACGACTCAAAGTTCTGACCTTCCTGAACAAATCCCCAGTGATCCTTGAAGGAGTCATGATCCGCAAAGATTCCCAACCGAAGGTCGGCCTCATTTTGAATGGGGCGCAGCTGAATTCCCTGAGGCAGGTTGGGTTTCATCGGCGGCTGCTCAAAGTCAATTCTCATTCGGTAAAATGTCCGTACATGAGTATAGCCACGCTTCTCAAGCAGCCGTTTCGCCCGTTCATTCTGCTTGTGAACACTGCTATGGATCACAACCTGGGCATCGGCTGGAGCCAGCGGCAGGCTATCCTGCGCGCGCCGCTCAAACCATTCCAGAATCATCGTTCCAATGCCTCTGCCCCAAAAATGCGGGTGGACTGCCCCAAAGCCAAATAAGCGGACATGTGGTTGACCGCGATCCCAAAATTCAGCATAACCAACCAGCCGATCCTCATCGTTAAAAAACAGACGCACATCGGTTTGCGGGTTAAAGTTTGGAGAATTCAACTCGCTTTTCAATTCATCTTCATTTGTGAAAGGTTTTCCGTTTATTGCTGCTTCTGCCGCATTTAACAAATCAACTGCTTCAGAAAGATACTGCTGTTCAAAAGAACGGCTCTGAATTGCAAACAATTCCTTCATTACTAACTCCTCTTATTGTGTTTGGTTTTGAAGCTCTTCCCACTCAGATCGTAAGATGCCCATGAAAATCAAATCGCAACGCTTACCAGCCTTCAATAACGCACCCGGCAATCGGCCTTCTTCCTTGAAACCAGATTTCTTATAAGAGGCGTAACCACGCTGGTTGAAGTCAAATACGTTCAGGGTTACTCGCTGCAGATTCAGGATTGTAAAGGCATAACGCAGGAGCACCTTCATGGCATCCGTTCCATAACCCTTACCCCAGAATTCCCGTTCGCCGATACCAATACCAACCCATGCATTTCTACTCACCCAATCAATACCGTTCAGGTCAATTAACCCAATTTTGCGGTTATCTTCCAGTCTTTGAATCATATAAAAATGCATTGAGTCGATTTCTTTTTCAAAAAACTCCCTCACTTGCTTGGGATTGTAGCGGGATGCGCTTTCTGAGTTCAACAAACGCTGAAATTCGCTATCACGATCCCATTCTGAAAGCAATCGGGCATCTTCATCAAGATCTATTGCAACCAACCTAACCAGGTTTCCAGTTAATGAGTCTCCGTTCATCTTTTTACTCCTCCCGGTAGTGGGTGTTCCATTCCGCCTGGGATATTCCCACAATGATTCGATCCCAGTATTGAGCCTTAAAATAAACCATCTGGCGCTGACGTACATACGGTTTCATCCCAGCATTCAGCAGAGTGTGCAAAACCTGCGGCTGAAACTCTCCGGTACTGCTGGCAACCAGCGCCATATCCAGTTCCTCAAAGGCATAACGCAACCCCATGGTTAGCGCTTCTGCCAAATACATGGTTTCCAGATCTTCTTCCCCAATCAATACCTTCAACCATGCCAGCCGATTCGACCATGAGACCCACGGCAGTTCCAAAACGCCGATGAATCTTGCATCTTCACGCAGACGAACAGCAAAGAGGAATGAATCGCGGCTTTCTGCGCTCCGCTTCAGTTGTTCTTCACGTTTCTTTTTAACCTGAAAAGACGAAAGCGGATGGATTGCAGCGTCCAGTTGTGAGCCCCACCCATAATCCCAACGGCGGGTAAAACCGGCTTCAATGACAGCATCTTTTTCTGGATCGTAAGCGTCCAGCAATAAAGATTGTGCTTCAAACAATTGGGTGTTAAACATAATAATTCTCCTGAAAATTTTTTATTCCAAAATCACAACAGGGTCGGATTCAATCCCGCTCAGGCCGAGAAAAGAGGCTTTGGCTCGTTTGATCAACCAAACCCTTTCGAAATCAGCGACCAAAATTTCACAGTCCGATAAATCTCCAAATGATTTTTGCCAGTCCTGCCCCATCAGATGGATCTTCTCAACCCTTTCTTCGCATACAATTAGCAAACGCCTGAAGACACCGGTTGCCCCATCCTGTCGTAGCTGCGCCAGTGCCGGACGATTGGAACTATCCGATTCGGCGGTATCCATGTAAACCGCAACCAAACTGGCCAGTTGATTCATCTCACGGATCATCATCAAGCCGGTTAACAGGCACCGTTTTGCAGCCCGGCTGTAAGGATGACCAACCGACAAACTGCCGGACACATACATCGCCAGAGATTGAGATGTTCCGAACATTTCACTATTCAAATAATCCATACGGTAAGCGCCGTTACGCATAAAAACTTCAAACACGGTAGACTCCATTGGTTGTTGAAAATGGTTATTCTTTCCAAAGGAAGGCTTCACCTTCGATAATTTTTGTCTGGAGTGAATTGATTTATTCAACATGGCAACACCTCCTTTTAATACGTACAAAAAAGCCACGGGGTTTTTCCTTTCCCGTGGCATGGAAGCAATCCAGTTTCAAAACAAGAAAACAGCCACGGGATCGGCGTGCTCCCGTGGCTGTCGGCGTTTTACGGTTCGTTCAAATTACCGGGCAACAGGCGCACTCCGAGAAGGTACAAGAGCAACTCCACCGCTGGCGGCGAGCAGGCTGCTGAGGGTATAAACAGTGAAGATTTTTACCATCTCGCGTGCGTCCTTTCTCTAGGATAATTATTACCAAATCCTATCATGGCCTTTTCAAAATTGTCAAGGCTTTTAAGGGTAAATTAATCTTTGCAAACATTCCAAATTGAATTATCAGATGAGCCGTGCTACAATTTTTTCAACACTTACACTTGAAACAGGTAACGAATGGGAAACGTCATCATCATCACCGACAGCAGCGCTTATTTGCCCGCTTTTCAAATTGACTCCTTACCCATTGAGGTAATTCCCCTCTATTTGACGTGGGAAGGGCGTTCCTATGCAGATGGTCTGGATTTGCAGCCAGAAGAATTCTTTCGTCGCTTGCAACACGCTTCCGAAATGCCGCGCACCTCTCAAATTCCACTACACACCTTCTTAAACGTTTACCGCCGATGGCTGGAAAAAGGTTATGACATTCTCAGCATTCACATTTCCAGCAAGGTTTCCGGCACCGTAGCAGCCGCCATACAGGCTGCCCGCGAATTAGCAGCGGATAAAATTCGCGTATTCGATTCGCTCAGCGGAGCAGCCGCAATGGCCTTTCAGGTGTTGGGGGCTGCCAGAGCCGCTGCCCAAGGCGCAACCTTAGCCGAATGCGAACGAATTGCCGGGAAGATTCGCGATGCCAGCCACACTTATTTCATCCCAGCTACACTGGAATTTTTGCATCGCGGTGGCCGCATCGGCGGAGCTGCCGCGCTGCTGGGTACAGCGTTGAAAATTCACCCCATCCTTGAAACCAGAGATGGGGTCATTGAAGCCTGTGAAAAGGTGCGCACGATGAGCCGCGCCATGCAACGGTTGGTGGAGTTAATGGAAAAACGAGCAGCCGGCTGCAAAAAGATCATTGCGGCCAGCCTGTATGCGGACATCCCTGAGCTGGCAGAAACATTACTTAATTTGGTAAAACAACGCCTGGGTAACCGCATTCAACAAACGTGGTTTTCAACCATCAGTCCGGTAATTGGCGCTCACATCGGCCCCGGTGCAGTGGGTATGGCATTTGTCTGTCAAGAAGAATAGGTCAATTTTCACAGGAGGATTCGGCAATGATCACTTTATTACTTATTCTGGCATTAGTCATTGCGGTAATCGCAGTCATTTTCGCCTTGCAGAACACCGCCGCCGTCAGTGTTAGTTTTTTTGTCTGGCAGTTCAACCAATCTTTGGCTTTGGTATTGCTGCTGGCCGCCTTTGTCGGCGTAATCATCGGTCTTCTTACCATCTTACCCGGCTCGATTAAGACTCGCTGGCAGCTGGCCGCCCGCAACAAGAAAATTGCTTTGCTGGAAAAAGAAATTGAGGAGCTTAAACAAAAACTGACCAGTGCCGAACAACGCCTTCAGGCATTACAGTTAACTCCACCTGCCGAACAGAACTCCTCCAGCCCTACCCCGCCCCAACCACAAGATTCTTCCGGATAGATCTCAGCCGGTAGTTTCTTTTACCGTCATCAGTTCAAACTCAAGGAAAAAGGGGGTTTCCTGTTGACGACCACCCCTAAAGCGGGACATTAAACCGATTAATTTTCGTTGAATACCATATTTTCCGTCAAACAGGCGATTGACCTGCTTGATTTTTTCCTCGTCGCGCAACACCCGCCCGCGCGCAGGCACAAATTCCCCCAACGGATTCCCCCTTACATCACTGGGTGCAATTATTGCCCTCCCGTTGGCGCGAATGCGCTTTGCTTTCCCGGATTGCTCCTGGGTGAACACATACACGCGTTCTTCGTGCCACACAAACCAAACCGGTGTGGCAACCGCCTGACCATTTTTACGAAATGTGGTCAGGTTGATAAACTGACCGCGTTCCAACCATTCAAGTCGCCGATCATTCATTGCTAACCTCCTGACGTGCTCTTTTTTTCTCTCCTAATCTTAACCCTGATGAAGGCCGAAATCAATTAAAGCACTTTTCAAAGATTAGACACACCAGATTGTGAAGAATGGAACGATATGACATTTGTCATGACAATCATCACTTTGCGCTTCCACATCAACAGGATATGATAAGGGTGATACAGGTTGTTATAACTTTTTATATCAAATTATGGACGAATTACTCACTACCCGGCAGGTACAGGATTTACTCAAGGTTGACCGCATCACCATCTACCGCATGTTGCAGGATGGCAGACTGAAAGGGGTCAAAATTGGTCAGCAGTGGCGTTTTCCACGCGCCAACGTGGATCGCCTCTTAACCAGCGGCACCTCCTTTGAAACAAACGCCGCAGCGGAATTAACGGCCGCTTTTCCTGCTCACTGTGTTCAACCTGTACAAGACCTTTTTGCCGAAGTCAGCGGTTTAAGCGCCGTCATCCTTGACCTGGAGGGCGCTCCTCAAACCGAAATCAGCAATCCATGCGATTTTTGCAGGCTGCTTTGGAAAAGCGAGAGAGGAAGAGCAGCCTGCCTGACAAACTGGCGGGAATTTGCCCGGCAGGCAGCCGAAGGTAAAAATCAACTTACCTGCCATGCCGGCCTCAATTATTGGGTACACCCGGTAGTGGAAAATTCAAAACTGGTCGGATGGTTCATTTCCGGTGGTTGTTTACAACAACCAGTCGAAAGCGCCCAGGCGCAACAAAGGCTTGTTGAACTATCAAGGCAATTTGAGATCCCTTTACAAGCCCTTCAAAACGCCTTCAAAGACATTCCGCTCATCCCCGCCGAGATGCGCACACGGGTCAATTCGTGGCCTGCTGTAGCCGCCCGTGCAGTGGAAGGCATTTTGCGCGAACGAACCTCATTTATTGAAAGATTACAGCAAATCGCTAATCTCACTCAAATATCCTGAAGGAGTAAAAATCCATGAAAAAACTGGTCATTTTAGGTGCGGGTACCGCCGGAACGATTGTTGCCAATCGTTTCAAACGAGTGATGGATTTGGACGAATGGCAAATTACGCTGGTAGACCCGGATCCGATCCACTATTACCAACCCGGTTTTCTGTTTATTCCTTTTGGAATGTACACCAAAAAGGATGTTATCAAACCCAAACGGGATTATATTTCTGCGCCACTGACTCTCATCCAATCTGCGGTCGAAGAAGTTGACCCTGTCCAGCGGATTGTCCACCTTGCCAACAAACAAACCCTTTCTTATGATTACCTGATTATCGCCACCGGTACGGATATTCACCCCGAAGAAACCCCCGGCATGGCTGAACACGAATGGGGAAAATCCATCCACTCTTTTTACACCCTGCAAACCAGCGTGGCACTCAACCAAATGCTTCATGGCTGGGAAGGCGGCCGGCTGGTTGTCAATGTGGTTGAAAATCCCATAAAATGTCCGGTTGCGCCACTGGAATTCATCATGCTGGCCGACTGGCATTTTCATAAACACGGCAAGCGCGACCGGGTCGAAATCATTTACGCCACCCCTCTGCCGGGTGCATTCACCAAACCGGTAGCTTCCCGGCTGCTGGGTGAATTGCTGGAACGTAAAAACATCCATGTAGAGGCCGATTTCATGATCGAACGGGTCGAGCCGGATGCAAAGAAAATCGTTTCCTACGATGAACGCGAAATTGAATATGACTTACTGGTAACCGTCCCTCTTAACAAGGGCGCTGAATTTATCGCCCGTTCGGGTTTGGGCAACGAACTGAACTACGTGCCGGTGGATCAGCACACCTTGCGCGCCAGGGCCTACGATAACATCTTCGTACTGGGAGATGCCTCCGACGCGCCTGCCTCCAAAGCCGGTGCCACCGCTCACTTCGCCATTGATTTATTCACCGAAAACTTCCTCCGCTATGTTGAAGGGCATGAATTGAAGCCCTATTTTGACGGCCATGCCAATTGCTTCATCGAAACCGGCTTTGGTAAAGGTCTGATGATTGACTTTAATTATGATCAGGAACCTCTCCCGGGTCGTTATCCCCTGCCGGGCATCGGCCCCTTGACCCTGTTAGAAGAGTCGGAGTTCAACCACTGGGGCAAATTAATGTTCCGCTGGATGTACTGGCATCTCTTGCTCAAAGGTATGGAAGTACCCCTGCCTTCTGAAATGAGCATGAGCGGCAAGCGGATGGTATAGGAGGGATCATGACATTGGAAACCGATCTCTTGACGCTTAATCAAAAACTGGACGCCCTCAGTGCGCAGGTAGCCTACCTGACCGAACAGGCACGCATTGCCGAACAGGAACGCGAAGCCCGCAGCGATTTGGTGGACACTGCCATGCCCATTGCCCGCGAAGCCATGGACATTGTAACTCGCGAGCTGGAGGAAGTTCAGGAGGAAATCCGCATGGAAGACCTTCTGCGGCTGAGCAAAAAACTTCTCCGGCATGTGCCTCAGCTGGAAATGCTGCTGGATCAGCTGGACAGCCTGAGCGACCTGCTGGAAACTATCGGCCCCATCAGCCGCGAGATGATCACTAAACTGACCACTCTCATGGAAGAATTGGACAACAAAGGTTACTTCGCCTTTGCGCGTGGCGGCACGCGGCTGGTTGACAATGTAGTCACTTCTTTCACGGAAGAAGATGTCAACCGGCTGGGTGACAACATTGTTCTCATCCTCAACACTGTCAAAGATATGACTCAACCGGAGATCCTCTCTTTCGTTCGAAACACCTTACTGCTGGCAGAGGAAGAAGTATCCAAACCGGTCAACACTTCGCTGGTGAGCATTCTGCGCCAGATGCAGGATCCCGATGTTCGGCGCGGGCTGGCGCTCACCCTGCGGGTTTTACGCGCCATTGGCGTGCAAGGCGCAAACGGACAACCTGTCCCAGCCAAATCATAAGCCCTGAGCCTGAAGGCTCATTACAAACTAACTATCAAGATGGAGGAAAAAAAGACCATGGTTGCAAAGACAATTGCTGGAAAAACGGTCGAAGTCAATGAAGAAGGCTTCATGACCAATCCCAACGAGTGGACGGAAGAAATTGCTGCTGAAATTGCCAGAGAAGAAGGCATCCCGGAGCTGACTGCTGATCACTGGAAGATTATCAACTTCTGCCGGCAGTCCGCTGGTGCAAGCGGCAAAGCCCCCACCCTGCGGCAAATTACGGTGGGTACGGGCGTTTCAACCAAAGAACTATTCACCCTCTTCCCCAAAGGCCCGGCCAAGAAAGTTGCCCGTATCGCTGGCTTAGGCAAACCTGAAGGCTGTGTGTAACACCCCCTAATAAATAACAAGGAGAAATTGCGATGTCCGACGAACGACATATGGCTTTTATCTGCTCCAAAGGCACTTTGGATATGGCTCTGCCTGCACTGGTGATGGGCTGGGCAGCTCTTGGCAATGGAATTGACGTAACGATTTTCTTCACCTTCTGGGGTTTGGACATCATCAACAAACACCGCGTAGATCATTTGGAAATTGCCCCGGTTGCCAACACCAGCATGAAGATGAGCATGATGGGCGTACCCGGAAATCTTGGCATTCCCAACATTGTCGGTGTACTACCGGGTATGACCGCCTTCGCTACTAAATTGATGAAAGACAAAATGAAGGCTTTGGAAGTTCCGCCTGTGCGTGAATACCTGCAAATGCTGGTGGACGCGGGGGCCAAGTTGTACGCCTGCAAAATGTCGGTTGACATGATGGGTCTAACCAAAGATGATTTTGTGGAAGGTGTCATCGATATCGTCACCGCCGGCGATTTCATTGATATGACCGAAGGCGCTCAGATCATTTTCATCTAGTCGCCACACCCTTTGGAATACCAAAAGGCTTCCCCGCTATTCAACAGGGAAGCCTTTTCACTTGATTCTTTCATCTCACCCTAAAAACTGGCGGAGATTAGCCGCCTGCAATATCCATTCGTCAAGCCGGTGAAAGCGGTTATTGCGTACAGCCTCCACAACCCGGCGGCTGATTTCGAGGTGCTCTTGATTAACCTCAGCCTTAATGCCAAGGTGTTCAATTGCCCGGCGTAACCCAGGCGAAAGAAACGGGTTGTCCAGGTCTGCATAGCGCAGGGCTGCCTGCAGGTCCGCCTCAAAGTTAATGTATGTTTGTCGAAGAAAGGCCAGATCTTCGTTGCTCAAGGAATTCAGGCCCAACAGTTCCGGCGGTAAACCAATGGTATATAATGCCGCAGTGAACGAGATGGCACGTGGCAGTGAAACACCGTTGACATTGCGGGAATAACCGAACAAACCAATGTGTAATTTGCGTTTGCGCCGACGGGGCACGTAAGCGGCTACGTTGTTAATCACCCCGGCCAGTTCCATGACTGCTTCCCGATAGGCCTGGGTGTACTTCTCCATGATATCAAAACAGCGTTTCTCGTCCACGGCTTGAGCCGCTCTGCGTGGCAGCTCGTGCAGGCGGCGGATTGCCTGACCGACTTGCAATGCAGGATAATCGTATTTGAACGCCGACTGAATCGTAAAAGTTTGCACCGAGGGGTATTCCTGCACCACCTGTTCCACCGTTGAAGGTTTGAGATGACCGCGAAAAGGCGCTGAGCCGACCCCAAGAATGGGATAAAGCGGTTTGCCAAGCCTTTTTTCTAATTGATCCAGCCGTTGCAGGGCAATTTTGTTTGCCAGCACCGTGCTGACCAGCCCTGAGTTCATCGCCGGGTCTGACCTTGCCAGAAACACGCGGTGATACTCCAAAGGCTTATCCCGCAGATACTCTTCCATCACTTCGGCTGCAGACAGCATATGTTCCACAGCCTCAAACAAGGGGATGACATGAATGCGCTCCGGACGAAACTGCCCCAGCCATTCTCCAATGGTGAAGTCTGTTCCCGGTAATTTGGTATTGTTGCGTCCGGCCACAAAATGTTCGTAGTAGACATAAATCCGGTTGATATCTTCCGCCGAAACGGTCATCGGCAGGATGACTTCAAAAATCGGCGCCGGATGTCCGGCCTGAAAAATCTCTGCCGCATCATAGGAACGCGGAATACTGCCCAGTGTTTCCAGTAAAATTTTCGCTTCGCTGCGTTCAACCGCCGGGTTGGGAATGCGCGGTGTAATGAAAACATCCCTGCCAATTTGATTGTGGCGGAAATACGACTCATAAGTGGTCAGCAGTTTCTTGATGACGAAGTTATCAACTTCCTTGCCTTCGTAATCCCACATCTGTTCATCACAACCCAGGTGGGAGAAGACATAATAGGCTTCCTGAACCTCGTCCTCTCCCTGCAACTCGGCGTTGTCTGAAAAGAAGGGAACCTGAACATTATCGGGGTGCTGAGTGCTCATGCAGCGCGGGATGTGGACCATTGACCTACCTCTTTGTGTAAATATTAGCAAATCATATCCAAACCAATCATTGAGGTCAAGGTTCGGTCACATTCATTTTTTCTTAATTCTGATTGAAACAGGCTTTCGCCTCCGGCAGGATTTGTTCAACCCAGGCCCGATACATGGCTGAAGAAGGATGCAATCCATCTCCCGCAATCAATGATGAATCGTCCGCCGCTGTTCGGGAAATACCGGTTACGTCCACGTATCTTACACCGGCAAGTTCAGCTTCTTTGCGATTAATGTCATTAAATCGGTCAATTTGCGAAGAAACCTGCCCTCGCTCAACACCTATTGTGCGCGCAAAGGGCGTAACTCCCCAATCCGGTATCGAAAGAACCACAACACAACCTGCCTGATTGTCTGCGTACTGGATGGAACGGTTGAGCAATTCCCTGAATTCACTCCGGTAAATCTCCATCGAGTAACCGCGAAACTGATTATTTACGCCAATCAGTAAGGTAACCAAACCATAAGTCCCCTGGGGCTGGTCTTTTTCAATGGCGCGAATCAACTCGTCTGTTGTCCAGCCCGTTCGGGCAATGACCTGCGGCTGATTGAACGAAAAACCATCCTCTTCAAGAGCCTTTACAAGTTGATAGGGAAAGGAATCCTCGTTTTTGACCCCCTCCCCAATTGTATACGAGTCACCCAGGGCAAGGTACCTCAACGCGGATTGTTTTGTGCTGCCCGGCGCCTGCATGAAAACATCCAGCTTTGGCACACAGGCAGCAATAAGAAATACAAAGAAAACGCACAACCCCGTCCAATACCGGTTAAAATTCATGAATTGATTTTAATCACTCCGCAATTTTCAAACAAAGCAATGTGAAACCTTTTCAATAACTAACCTGCTTTTTGGTGGCACTCATCAAGCCCGCCGGTAATAATCTGGCTCAACCGAGACCCGTTTTTTTCAAGGAACCATAATTATGAATCCATCCACACGCCCCACCGGTTTGAGAGCATTTTTTATCATCTGGATTACCCAGATTATTTCCATCCTCACGTCCGGCATGACCGGTTTTGCTTTTTCCATCTGGCTTTATCAAAAAACCGAAAGCGCCACGGCGATGGGATTAATGCAGGTTTTTTACATTACTCCCTTCTTATTGATGTCCCCTCTTGCTGGTGTAATGGTAGATCGTTACAGCCGAAAGTTGATGATGATGATCAGTGATATATCGGCCGGGATGGGCACAATCTTCATTCTGTTTCTATTTCTTACGGGCAATCTGGAGTTCTGGCATTTGTACGTGGCAGCTGCTTTGAATGGAATTGGCGATACATTCCAGTGGCCTGCCTACTCGGCTGCCATTAGTGTGATGGTGCCAAAAGAACAATTGGGAAGAGTAAACGGACTGATGTCCCTGATGGAGGCCGGACCTGGGGTCTTAGCCCCGATAGCAGCGGGTGCTTTACTTCCCCTGATCGGTATTCAAGGCATTCTTATCCTTGACATTACCACCTTTTTACTTGCAATTCTTGCCCTTTCTTATGTCTTCATCCCAAGGCCCGCTCAAAGTGATGAAGGCAAACGCAGCCAGGGGTCTTTCTTCAAAGAAGCCCTCTTCGGCTTCGAATACATTTTCAAAAGGCCCAGTTTATTAGGTCTCCAATTGATCTTTCTTGCCGCTAATCTTTTTAGTGGGATTGGATACACATTGCTTGCCCCCATGATTCTTGCAAAGACCAACCAAAACTCATTAATCTTTGGTACGGTGCAGTCCATGTTTGCTGCTGGCAGCGTTGCAGGGGGGATCATCATGAGTATCTGGGGAGGTTTCAAAAAACGTGTTCACGGAGTGTTGCTTGGGTGGCTTGCTTTAGGAATAGGAATGATGATCATGGGGTTGAGCAATACGCTGAGCATATGGGTCGGTGCAGCCATTTTCATCAACGTGTTCGGACCGTTGATTAACAGTTCCAATCAGGCAATCTGGCAATCCAAAGTTCACCCAGACCTGCAAGGCAGGGTCTTTTCTGCACGTCGTTTGATTGCATGGTTAACCACACCCATATCACCGATTATTGCAGGCACTCTGGCCGATTTTGTTTTTGAACCCATCTTCCGCAACCCGTATCATTGGATGGTCTATTTAACCGATATCTTCGGTAAAGGAGCAGGTACAGGGATGGGTTTCCTTTTCTTCCTTTGTGGAATTTGTGTGATGATGGTTGGAATCGGCGGTTACTTCTTTAAGTCCGTAAGAGATGTGGAAGAAGTATTACCGGATGTGATTTAAAACCGATAAACGAGGAAGGTTTTCAACCATGGCTGTTCGTTCTTCCCCACTCCAACTTCTATTATGATTAGGTTACCAGAATAATAAGGAAAATCTTATCAATGACCCCAAAACCCCATTGTCCGGCATGTGGAGCGCCATTACCCGAACCTCAATCATCCAACGGAGTGACTTGTGAATACTGCGGAATTTTTATCCGCACTGCACCTGTCACTCTCCCAACCTCGCAAGCCTCAACCGATACAGATCAACAAAACAGCCATGATGCTGAATTCCACCACCTTGAGTATGAAATCTCTCCTTTTGAAACCGAGATTGGCTGGGATTCTCTTCCTCAATGGAAAACAACCGGTTTTCGCCGCTGGAAAACCTTACGTCGTTCCCTGTTGGGTGGTGTATTGATATTTGTGTTACTCTTCTGTTTTTCCTGTATTTGCTTGCTGAGTGTGATTGACAAACCCTTACAGCAACTCTTTAACTCGCTCAGTCGGTGAAGCGGTTTTGAAGGTCAATGGACATCAGCACCAGATTGCTCCGCAGCCGCCAACCTGTTCGTTCCCAAAAAGCAATTCCTTCCTTATTGTCAGCGTACACAAAAATATGCACCCGTTCGATGCCCTGACGGTGCAATTCCCGCAATACGGCTTCTGTCAGGGCAGAACCAATCCCCATTTTCCGGGCCGAAGGATGCACGGCAAGATGATGTAAATAACCCCGCCGTCCATCATGGCCCCCCAGAACAGCGCCCACAATTTTTCCATCCTTTTGAGCCACAAAGCTGCAACCCGGATTACGCTCAAGATATCTTTGAATCTGTTCGGGCGAATCCGCTTCGCTGAGACCAATCCCTTCGCAGGATTGCCACAATTCATATATTTCTTTGTAATCCTTCATTTCAAAAGGGACAATCTCAAATTTCATTTTGCCCGACCCCCGTCCTACTGTCCATTCCGCCAGTTCAGCAAAAACGCCACCTGTTGATCAGTCTCCGGCGAGCGCCGCCAACCATCTGGCGTGCCGCGGCGAAGTTCCGCAATCCGCTGCAAAGCCTGGCGGGGCGGCATCCCCTTTCGAACCAGATAACACCCCACCACAATTCCCGTCCGTCCAATACCGCCATAACAATGCACAAAAACCGTTTTGCCCGCATTGAGCCATTCATCAATCTGATTCAAAATTGCCATCATTTCAACGACCGAAGGCGTCGAAAAATCACGAATCGGCATCCGTTTAACTTCAACTTCCAAACCAAAATCGGCAGCCTCGTCCTTCAACCAGGCATCGTAATCCACCAGTTCATCCTCCTCAGTGAGGTTAAGGATGGCGTTGATGCCGCAATGCAGTAAGCTGACCAGTTTTTTCCGGGCTGCATGTTCTTCGGCTGCGCCGGGATATTCCCCCGCCAGCAACCGACCAGGAATTACCCAGTAACTATCTGGAAAGGGAAGCTGCGCTTGAAAATTCCTATCGTCATACTCCATCATTGCATCCTCCATTTCATTGAACAGGCGCTGGCACGGCACGACGTCTTCCAAAAATCAAGCCGACGAGTGGTAAAGCCAGCAAATTCAAGCCCGCCAGAATAAGGAATGTTGCCGCAAATCCCAGCGAGTCCACCAGACTGCCGCTCATCGCCAGACCGACGCCGGTCCCAACGTTTGCCACCGCCATGAGGATGGAAAACATTGAAGCCGCAATGCGCGGATCGGTTTTATTCATGGAAATGGCAAAATAGACAGTTTCATAAAAACCATAGGCCAAACCAAACAAGATTACCAGCGGCCAGACCATCCAGGCGGCACTGGTAAATGCCAGCAAAAAAATTGCCCCCAGTGAAAGAAACATCGCCCGAATCACCGATTGGCGCTGCCCCCATTTGTCGGTCAACCGCCCGCCAGCCAGCGAACCCAGCACCACCCCAATCCCCCACACCGTGGTCACAAAGCCGGCCGCCGCATAAGTGATTCCAAAGCGGTTTTGCAAAAATGGATTAACCAGCTGATTGGCTCCATTGATGATCAGCGAATACAATGCTCCCAAAATCGCCAGAGAGATGACCGGCATTTGGGTAAAGGCCTTAAAAGCAGACCAGCTGAATTGTTGTTCCGGTTTTCGCGGCAGCTCGCGAATCTGCAACACCAGCGGCAGCGGTAGAAGAGAAAGAACAGCCAGGCTGTAAAAAGCGGCTGACCAACCCCAGCCTTCAACCAGCAGCCCCAGCACGGCTGAAATGGCAACCACCCCCAGCGCCCGGCCGCCAACCATAAAACCCTGAATGGTGCCCTGTTCCTGTTCGGGGGTAGTGTCCAGCGCATACCCATCGGTGCAGGTATCATACAGAGCCATACCCAGCATTAACACAAACGCCAGAAGAGCGTATAACCCATACTGACTACCGGGATGGATTTGCGGTACAGCCAGCAAACAGACACTTTGCACAATGAGCCCAAGGACAATATACGGCTTGCGGTGTCCCCAACCGGCAAAATTAACCCGGTCACTTAACATACCCAAAAAAATCTTTAAGACGAATGGGATGAGTCCAATTGCGCCAACAATACCAATCTGGCTCATGGTCAAATCAAAACTGAGTAAATACAGGGAATTGAGTGCCGTAAAGTAGCTGAGGATTGCACCTTGTGCAAAATACAACAGAGCAAACATTGCATAGCGGCTGAATTTGGTCATGATCTTCCTCATGAGGGGGTGGATTCAAATGCTGAATTGAGTATAGAATCGAGAAACCAATCCGTCAACCAAACTTTACGCACTTGTCAGAAAACCAAACTTAAAGTATAGTCAACATCGCAAGAATTACAAAAAATATCCGTTTAATCATCGCTAACCATTATGGAAAACAATCGCGAATCATCCTCTTCAATAAGCTGGCTGGATCGCCCGGTCTTTCACGATCTCCCTCAAATCACCCCATATTTTATTTTGATCGCCATTTTAATCGGCTTGACTTTGTTCAGCCGTTTTTACATTCTCGGCGAACGGGTGATGAGTCATGATGAGGTCAACCATGTTGTGCCTTCCTATGATCTTTCGATTGGTAAGGGCTACCGCCATGATCCAGTGACGCATGGCCCGTTTCAATTTCATCTGGTTGCCCTTTCCTATTTCCTTTTTGGGGCAAATGATTTTACCTCCCGGATGCCCGCAGCCCTTTTCAGTGTGGCAACCGTTTTGTTTGTCACATTTGGATTTCGGCGTTATCTAGGAAAAATTGGCTCCCTGATCGGCGGATACCTTTTTCTGATTTCTCCCTACCTGCTTTTCTATGGTCGTTATACTCGCAACGAAGCCTTTGTTGCATTGTATGCCGTGTTGACCCTCTTTGCCGTGCTGCGCTATCTGGAAAAGGGCGAGCGGAACATGCTCTACCTGCTCACCGCTGTCACTGCGCTCCAATTTGCCACCAAAGAAACCGCCTATATTTACACTGCCCAACTGTTGATCTTTCTGGCATTCCTGTTCATGGAACATATTGGCAAGGCTCGCTGGGAAAACCAGCGCGCCCGCCAATTATTTATGACCTTGCTTTCAGCCGCATTGATTCTGCTGGTCTTTGTCGTTATCCTGGCCGGCTGGAATGCCATTGTCAATAAAGACTCCGCCGCAGTTCAACAGGCTCTGGGACAGGCATTTACCCCCATTCAATTGGTCGAACTGGGCGGGGTCATTGTTGCTCTGGTGTTGGGTATTTTTGCTACCGTAATTTTATTGCAAAATATCGGCTGGAACGCCTTGAAACAAGACCGTTCTTTTGACCTGCTGATGTTGACCGGTTCGTTGATTCTGCCCCTGTTGACGGCCTTTCCGGTCAAAATCATTGGCTCACTGCTGCGTCAGAACTGGAATCCGATTGATTATTCACCCGAAAGCCTTATTCGCACCGGCATCTTTCTGGTTTTGATGAGCGCAATATCAGTTGCACTCGGTCTTCTGTGGAAGCCAAGGCTCTGGTTGGTGAATTTCGCCATTTTCTATGGTATCTTCACCGTTTTTTACACCACTCTATTCACGAATGGCTTTGGATTTTTTACCGGCATCATCGGTTCTCTGGGCTACTGGCTGGAACAACAGGGCGTACATCGCGGCGAACAGCCCTTTTATTACTATGCGCTGATTCAAATGCCCATTTACGAATTTCTGGCATTATTCGGCAGCCTGTTGGCGGTTTATTTCGGCACAAAATACAACCGTTTCTCATCCTTCGCCGGTGACCGATTGAGTGTAGACAGAAAAAATCCTCCCAATAACAATCCCGCTCTCCCAACCATAGAGAGGGAAACTGAGACTTCTCCGATTGTGCTTGAACAGACCCCAACAGAAGAAGAACTCTCCTCCCCCGTTTTTAATCAGGAAAGACCACTGCCAACCCTGGCATTGTTCCTTTTCTGGTCGTTTACCGCGCTGGTAGCTTACTCGATCGCCGGTGAAAAAATGCCCTGGCTGACCGTTCACATCGCCGTTCCCTTTTTAATTTCGGCAGCCTGGGGTTTTGGTTATCTGGTGGAAACCACCCCATGGCAAAAGCTCAAGGAAAATTATGCCTGGCTTGCAGTGATTCTCGTTCCGGTAGCCTTAACCAGTCTGGGCGGTTTGCTGGGTACACTGCTCGGCCCTCAGCCGCCTTTCCAGGGCAACACACTCGATCAGTTGCAATCCACATCGGCTTTCATTTTCTCTGCGCTGGCGTTTTGTTTATCCGTTTGGGGTATCCTGCGATTTTTACAGGACTGGCAGCCTTCGGCGATTCTGCGTCTGTTTGTTGCAGGGCTGTCGGTTTATCTGGCCATTATGACCGCCCGCACCGCTTTCACCGCCAACTACATCAACTATGACAACGCCAAAGAATTTCTGGTCTATGCTCACGCGGCACGCGGACCCAAAGATATTCTGGAACAGGTAGAAGAAATATCCCGGCGCACTACCAGCGGTAAAAACATTAACGTCGCCTACGACAATGATGCACTTTACCCCTATTGGTGGTACTTCCGTGATTATCCCAATAAACGTTACTTTACCGATAATGTCACCCGCGACTTGCGCGAATCGCCAATCATCATTGCCGGAGAAAAGAACTGGTCGCGGTTAGATTCAATCACCCGTGGTTCTTTCCAAAGTTTCGAATATCAACGCCTGTGGTGGCCCATGCAGGATTACTACAACCTGACCTGGGATCGAATCTGGAATGCGCTGCGCGATCCGGCAATGCGCTCTGCCATTTACAAAATCTGGCGCGACTGCGATTATAGCGAATACGCCAGTTTAACCAATAACCCCAATTTGACCGTGGAAACCTGGCAGCCCTCACAAAAGCTGAAGATGTACATCCGCAACGACATTCTTGCCCAAATCTGGAACTACGGGGCAGCCCCTACCGCCTCTACACCCCAGCAAACCGATCCGTATATCAACGGCACAGTCGAATTGCTGCCCGATCAGGTCATCGGTCAACCCGGCAGCCAGATCCAGTTCGGCGCTCCACGCAAGATTGCGGTTGCACCAGATGGCACGCTGTACGTCGCCGATACCGGCTTGCATCAGATTTTGCATATTTCCGCCGACGGACAGTTGATTCACCGCTGGGGTTCCTTTGCCAATCTTGCCGAAGGCAGTGCGCCGGGCGGCACATTTTATGAACCCTGGGGAATTGCAGTTGCTCCGGATGGCTCGGTGTTTGTTGCAGACACCTGGAACCACCGCATCCAAAAATTCACCGCCGATGGGCAATTTGTGACCATGTGGGGATTTTTCGGGCAGGGTGTAGCTCCGGAAGCCTTCTGGGGACCGCGCGATCTGGCTTTCGATTCTAAAGGCAGACTGTTTGTAACCGACACCGGCAATAAACGCATTGTCATCTTTGATCAAAATGGCAACTACCTGGATGAATTTGGCAGCCCCGGTATTGATCCGGGTCAGTTTGATGAACAGGTTGGCATTGCCATTAACTCACAGGATCAACTGTTTGTGACCGATACCTGGAATCAAAGGGTACAGGTCTTTCAAATTGACCCGCAAAGCGGAAAGACCTTCTTCCTGCGCCAGTGGGAAATTTATGGCTGGTTCGGTCAATCACTGGATAACAAACCCTATATTGCAGTGGATAACCGCGGCAATGTCTTCGTCACCGACCCGGAAGGATACCGCGTCATCCAGTTCACCGAAGAAGGACAATTTGTGCGTACTTGGGGAGATTACAGCCCCGGCGTGGATGGCTTTGGGCTGGCTGCCGGAATCGCGGTTGACCCAGGCGGACATGTCTGGGTCAGTGACGCGGTCAATCGCGTCCTGCTGCGCTTTACCCTGCCATAACATTTAGATGCTATGTAAAAAAAAGACGCCCGTCTGCCGTTCACAGGACGGGCGTTCTTTTGTTTGTTGGTGTTGCCCTATTTCAACTCATCCTTGAATAACTGACTCAGCACAAAACTGACCACACTGGTAATGAGCGCACCGAAAAAGGCACCCCAGAAGCCATTGACCTCAAAACCGACGCCAAATTGTGTACCGATCCATCCTGCCAGCACGAACATCAAGGTATTGATCAGCAGGGTACCCAATCCGAGCGTCAAAATGATCAAAGGACAGCTCATGACCATCAAAATTGGTCTGAGCACGGCATTGACCACCCCAAAAATCAATGCCAGCCAGATGAAGCTCAGCCAGTTATCCGGATCGTTGGGGAAAATATAGGAATCTTTCAATAACGCCACAGCAGCATACAAAGCCACGGCATTGATTGCCAGTCGAATCAATAGTTTTTTCATTTTCTCCTCCTATGAGAATTGGATTCGCATCCAGATAAGTGTAACATGCGGTTGAAATCCAGCCCGTCGGAAACCTTCGGTTGCCCGCTGAGCCGGATAATTAACGGCTAAAGGCCGTCCGTTGCGTAACCGCCGCCCGGCTGCCGGCAGCAGCACGGCAATGATTTCTTCTTCGTGCTGGCAGTCAGCAGCCAGCCAGAGAATGTCGGCATACGCTGAGGTAGGCTGCCATGAAATCACCCCTGCCAGCAAGTCATTCCGGTATGCAGAAAGATGTAAAGCTTCCCCGCCGTTCAGCCAGTGCCATAAGTCCTTCCAGAAATTGGGTTTCAGGCGGTTTTTATCCAGTGAAAGATTCCAGCTAATCTCCGGCGGATATATCTCATCCAGCCAGCGGCTTTGCAAAGGCCAATCACTCGCCTGCCGGGGCATAACGCGAATCTTATCGTTGCTAACCTTGGGCAGGAAACCGTAGTGCGGTTCCCATAACCAGCTGGTGCGCCGGCATTGTTCTTCAAATCCCAAAGACTGGTAAAGATGAATGGCAGCCGGGTTATCCTCACGCACATGCAGCCAGGCTTCAGGCTCTCCGCGCTCACGGATTTGCTGGAGAGCATTTTCAGTCAATAAACGTGCAATGCCGCGGCGTCGGTAGGCCGGGTGAGTGGCCACATTGGCAATCAGTGTGTATCGTTTTCCCTGCCGGTTGAAAGAAATCAGACTCAGATTGCCGATAATTTGACCATCTTCCTCCCAAACCAGGCCACGCACCGGTACCTGAAAAGGTTCCAAAAGTTTGCCGGTCAAACCCTCATCGGGTACAGCAAAGCGGCGAAGATAACGGATATACTCCCGCCCGTCAAAATCCATATGATCGGCAAAACAAATTTCAATCAAATCGGCCACTGCCAGAATATCCTTACGGCTGCGCAGCGGGCGTATATGTTGACGGGAAGAAGGCAAGGCAACTTCCATAACAAAATTGTACACCGCTTGCTCGTACTTGAAAACCCGCTCCCTTCTGCACCTGCTTAAAAATTTCTTGTCTCTACAACACAATCATCTCCGTTTTCAGATTACAATCAAATAAACCAACGCGGTA
>NZ_DAOUBL010000198.1:0-2855 GCF_034432615.1 Bellilinea sp.
CAATTTTGGAAAACGTCCGGTGCGCCTGGCTTTGGGCGGCATGGTGCGGCGGGCAGGCTGGAAACTGATCGTGTCCAACCGGCGCGACTAACTGCCACCCTTAAAGGATGGTATGCTGCTTCCGCTGGAGGGCTATGAAGTCCTGATTCTGCTGCAAGAAACCTGATCGGCTTTATTCTTCTTCGCCGGTGGTTTCTCCCAGCACTTCCAGATCAAACGGCACGCCAACCTGCTCACCGGCTTCGCGTAAGCCTTTTACCACCTCGACCAGCAGGGGAATGCCCCGTTGACGGTTCAAAGCCTCTAATTCAAATTCTTTTTCGCCGTGAATGTAGATGCGTTCCTGCCCTTCGGCTTTGGGAGCGTTTTTGAGGGTTTGGATCAGGCGGTCTAAATCGGCTTTGAATTCCTGCGGGTCGCGGAAGGCATCAATGCGGATGGCAGCAAAGAAATGGCCGACATTGGCGGGCTGATCTTTGCCAACCGAACCCACAAAAGGTCCGGTAGCCGCCCCGGAAAGCACCCCAGAGAAGATGTCCACCCACAAGGCCAGACCATAACCTTTGTACCCGCGCATGAGGTCGGTACCGCCTAATGGCAATAAGGCTCCACCCTGCAGCACGGCTTTGGGATCGGTGGTCACCTGACCGTTCTGGTCAATTCCCCAGCCTTCGGGAATCTTTTCACCGGCTTTGTCGTAAACGGTAATTTTGCCGATGGGGACAATGCTGGTTGCCATGTCCAGCACATAGGGTCGTTCATGCAAGGCGGGGGCTGCCACAGCGATGGGGTTGGTGCCGAGAATACGGCTGCGCCCATAGGTTGGAGCTACCAGCGGCTGGGCATTGGTAAAGGAAATGCCGATCATATCGTGAGGCAGTGCCATCATGGCGTAATAACCGGCAATGCCGTAGTGATTGCTGTTGCGTACCGAAGCAAGCGCAACTCCGTTTTCATGGGCTTTTTGGATGACACGCTGCATGGTGTGGTAACCGACCACCATCCCCAGTCCGTTTCCGCCGTCCACCAGCAGGGTGGTGGGGGTTTCCCGTACGATCTGGTAGGGGGACGCCGGATCAATCAGCCCTTTCAGGATGCGGCTGCCGTAGTAACTATGCAGGCGGATGATGCCGTGTGAACTGACCCCGCGTAAATCGGCTGAAATTAACACGTCCGCAGCGATGCGGGCGTGTTGTTCGGTCACATTCAGGCGGGTAAAGAAACGGATGATGTAGTCTCTTAAATCATCGGCACGGAATAATTGAGCAAGCGGCATGGTTGACCTCCTCCAAATTGGCGAAATTTGAATCAGGTTTATACGTCCAGATTGCGAACGCTGCGGGCATGGGTGGTGATGAAGCGGGTGCGGGGTGGGACGGCTTCACCCATCAGCATGTCAAAGGTGCGGTCGGCTGCGGCAGCATCTTCGATGGTGACCGATAGCAGCGTGCGATTGGCGGGGTTCATGGTGGTTTCCCACAATTGCTGGGGGTTCATCTCCCCCAACCCTTTATAGCGCTGAATGGAGACTTTATCAGCCGCAACCCCCAATTCTTTGAGCGCTTTATCCTTTTCCGCTTCGGTATACACATATTTAACCTGATTTTTGTAGGCAATGCGGTAGAGGGGCGGTTGAGCAATGTAGAGATGCCCCGCCTCGATGAGCGGCTGCATGTAGCGGAAGAAAAAGGTGAGCAACAGGGTGCGAATGTGGCTGCCATCCACATCCGCATCGGTCATGATGATCACCCGACCGTAGCGTAAGCCGGAAAGATCAAAGTTCTCGCCAATACCGGTGCCCAATGCGGAAATGAGGGCTTTGACTTCATTGTTGGAGAGGATTTTATCCAAACGGGCGCGTTCGGTGTTGAGGATCTTCCCGCGCAACGGTAAAATGGCCTGAAAATGGCGGTCGCGCCCCTGTTTGGCAGAACCGCCGGCGCTTTCTCCCTCAACGATGTACAATTCGGTTTTGTTGGGGTCACGTTCCGAGCAGTCCGCCAGTTTACCGGGCAGAGTCAGGCTCTCCAAAGCGGATTTACGAATGACCAGGTCGCGCGCTTTGCGGGCAGCATCTCGGGCGCGGGCAGAAGTGAGGCACTTTTGGACAATGGCGCGCGCAGCGGAGGGGTTTTCTTCCAAGAAGGCATAAAATGCCTCACCAACCACCTGCTGAACGTAGGTCTGCACCTCGGGATTCATCAATTTGACCTTGGTCTGGCTTTCAAACTGCGGGTCGGGGTGTTTAATACTGACGATGGCGGTCATGCCTTCGCGCGTATCGTCGCCGGTGAAGTTGGGGTCAGCGTCCTTCAGCAGGCTGGTGCGGCGGGCATAGTCGTTGACTACACGGGTAATTGCGGTGCGCAGGCCGGTCATATGGGTTCCGCCGTCAATGGTGTTGATGGTGTTGGCAAAGGAATAAACTGATTCGGCGTAGGCATCCGTATATTGCACAGCAACCTCAATGCCGATATTGTCCACCTCTTTCTCCACAAAAAAGACCGGATGCAGCGTTGTGCGGTTGCGGTTCAGGTAGCGAACAAATGAAATGATGCCGCCCTCAAAGTAATAGGTGGTTTCGCGGTTACTGCGCTCATCCACCAGCCGAATCAATACCCTGCGGGTGACAAAGGCCATTTCGCGAAAGCGCTGGCTGAGGGTTTCAAATTTGTAATCCACCTCATCCTTGAAAATTTCGCGGTCAAATTTGAAAGTGGTAATGGTGCCGGTGCGGTTCGGCTCACATTTGCCAATGACCTTGACGGCTTCCTGCGGAACGCCGCGCTCGTAACGCTGAAAGTGCTGTTGTCCATTGCGAAAGACGATCACTTCGCACCATTCCGAAAGCGCAT
>NZ_DAOUBL010000199.1:0-24944 GCF_034432615.1 Bellilinea sp.
TGTTTTGTTTTAATTGTGATTGGGAATCATCAAGTATCGCTGGTGGATGATGCGTATATATTTGAACGATACGCCGACTGTTGTGAAATAATTTCTTTATGATAAAGGGTAAATTCTTAGTTTTATTAACTTATCTTTGGGTTGCTGTTTCAACAGGGTTGAGTTTATACATTTCTCTGCTGTTGATTTTTCGCCCATCTCCACTGTTTCCATCATCGTATTGGGATATTCGATGGCTTTGGATATTCGCAATTCTTTTCGGTTCTATCGTGGCATTGTTTTTTTTAGCAGCTGATCGGTTGTTGCTATTTTTTGCACTTCTATCCGTTGCTTTTTTGATAATCGTTCCACTTTTTACAATTCATATTTTATTGCCCTATCTCACCGTTGCATTAATTTTATTGATTGGTTTTGGGGTGGGGGATACAGTTATCCAAACTGTGCTGCGGGGGGTACATCTATCAAAAATTGAACGGTTCGCCATGTCGGTCTTGATGGGATTGGGAATCATTATGATTCTACGCTCCCTTCAAGGTGCGTTTGGATTGTTCTTTTTACCGATAACTCTGGGGGGATTGGGAATATTATTTTTCCTGTTTGTCTTGACGAAGATCAAACGATGGATCAACACCATTCTTTTACAAGTTGAACAATTGGGTCAATTTTTCAGGGAAGGCAATATTGCAAATGTTGCGCTTGGTCTTGCGGTTTTTGTATTGTTATTCGCTCCTTCATGGATGATTGCTCTCGCCCCGCCTATCCGTTATGACGAATTAACTTATCATCTTTCTGGTTCGCAATTCTATGTTGAACAAGGGGGAATTATCCCGTTTCCCGAAGGGGGAAATAATCCCTGGCTTCATTATGCAGAGATGTTATATTCACTTGGTATTGAGTTGGGTGGTTTGGCTACACCCCGCCTATTCCATTTAGCAATGACCTTACTCAGTGTACTTTTTGTTTACTTATTAGGCAACAGGCTTTTCAATCGACGTACCGGGATAATCGCTGGATTTTTGTTCTTCTCTATTCCATTAGTTGCATATGAAGGTGCAACAGCTTATATTGACTTGTTTGTAACGGCTTTCACAACGGCATTTGGCTTTTGTTTGCTTGGGTACTCGGGTGATCTTTCTCGGCGCTGGCTGATACTTGCAGGGTTTTTTGGAGGGATTGGATTGGGAATGAAACTCTCGGCAGGACCAATTTTGGTAGGTTTTTTGGCTTGTTTTGCAGTATTGAGTTTATTCCAGAAAACCTTCTCTAAATTTTTGTTTTCTATGGGGGTTATGGGTTCAATAATATTAATTCTTTGTTTGCCGTGGTGGATTCGAGATTACTTATGGACGGGCGACCCGTTTTTTCCGTATGGGGGAGATTTGGTACGTAAACTTAGTACTCCAATCATTGAACCTGCAAGGTCAACACAAAGCAGTTTTATCAACAGTGATTTGATTCGTTTCATCAGTTACCCAATAGATATTGTGCTAAATAGCCGAAAATATTATCATGAAGCGCCCGGTGGAATGGTAGCAACATTGCCCTTTTTGGCCTTACCGCTTTGGTTATTTTCTTCCTTCATACCCAATAGGACAAAGAAATTTATCTTGGTGGGGCTATGCGGTTCAATGATTGCCATTGGGGTTATGATGATAGTCAATAATGCGTTGCTTCGTTATGCGTTGCCTGTTTTTCCATGGATTGCATTGGGCGCAGCTGCAAATGTTCATGTTGTTTATAAGTATCTTGAAAATAAGGAGAGTTGGTTGCTGGGGAACTTACTGTTTTTATTGCTTCTAGCGTTTGGCTTTTCTACACGATTACCAATTATTGCAAGATTATCTGAAAATCTGCCGCAACGACTTCCGATCAATTATTTTCTCGGAAGGGAAAACCGGGAGGACTATTTATCCAGAAATCTGCCCGTTTATGATGCTTTTCGGTTTATTGATCAACAGCCTGGAGGACGCCATCGGGTTTTATCGGTAGGTAATGAATTTCGCCTGTACACATCGTCGCGCATCGATGGTGTTTGGGATGTAAAAGAAGCTCACCAGCTCCTGATTTCAGCACAAAACGAAAGCGAACTTGCAATCGAGTTGTTAAAGCGGGGATATGAATATATACTTATCAATCAACCAGAGGTTGAGTTTGTTAAGTGGAAATATGATTATCCAATTCTAAACCAATCTCACTTTTTGGTTCGTTACTGCCAATTGATTTTCGCTAAAAATGGGATTCTGGTTTATAAAATATTTCCCGAACCGCTTGTTTTGCCCCAGCCTAATAATTTAGTCCAAAATGAAAGTTTTGAAGAAACGAGCGGGGATCAATTAGTTGCATGGTATCAGGATGGTTCTATATTTGTCTCGAATGAGGCTTATGAGGGTACAAGATCATTACTTTTATACGGCCCGCTTTCAGACAAATTTGGATGGGTAAAACAAAAATTAGAAATAGAATCAAACCAATTGTACACATTTGGTTATTGGGCGAAAGCGCTCGGAAATAATGCAATTTTGCTTATGCAACTACGTTGGTTAGATGAAAATGAAAACTTGATTGAATCGGATGAGATTTGGAAAAATGTCGAAACCGAATGGAATTGGTTTTATTGGTATTCTCAATCCCCACAAAAGAGTAAATTTGTTGAGATTTATCTATCCTTAGGTAATTCTGAAGGAGTTTTGTTTGATCAGGTATGTTTGGCAGCAGGTCAAATGTGTCCAGTGAAAGAACAGCCATGATCAACCCCCAAGCCCCAGATTTTGAGATCACTCCCGTCCATCCGCAACGCCGTCATTTTGGGTATGCCCTCGCTGACAAGAATACGCCGCCGGTGGTTACCATTCTTACGCCCTTCTATAATACCGGCGAAGTCTTTCATCAAACCGCCCGGAGCATTCTTCAGCAATCCTTACAACAGTTTGAGTGGTTGATCATCAATGATGGGTCGGATGATCCGCTATCTTTGCGTATACTGGAAAATTATCGTCAATCCGACCCTCGCATCCGTGTCATTGATCATCCTCAAAATTGTGGGTTGAGCGCGGCACGGAATACCGGCTTTGCAGCAGCCCGGTGCGAGTATGTGGCGCTGCTGGATAGCGACGATTTGCTTGAACCGACAGCCGTAGAAAAGTGGTGGTGGTTTTTGCAAACCCACCCCCACTTTGGTTTCGCGGCTTCGTACCACGTGGCATTTGAGGGGAAAGAGTACCTCTGGACGGGTGGTTTCCATGATGGTGCACAGAATGCAGAACGCAACCGAGTCTCAATGATGTGTATGATTCGCAAATCTGTTCATCAAAAGGTAGGCGGATTTAACGAGTCGATTCGCGGCGGCCTGGAAGATTGGGAATTTTGGATGCGCTGTGCCGCCCAAGGAATTTGGGGGGCGACGGTGCCGGAATTTTTAGCCTGGTATCGTCTGCGGGAAGATCACGGCGACCGGTGGCAAAATTTGCAGGAAGAGCG
This sequence comes from Bellilinea sp., assembly GCF_034432615.1. Taxonomy (GTDB): domain Bacteria; phylum Chloroflexota; class Anaerolineae; order Anaerolineales; family Anaerolineaceae; genus Bellilinea. Next base: position 3,478 of record NZ_DAOUBL010000199.1, read on the forward strand.
CATTGTTGAATTTCGCAACCAGTTCAAGCAGAAATATCCGCACTTATATTCCGGTCAATTCCCCAATCCGCCGCTTCGTAATTTTGAACTGGATTTAACTTTACCTTCGTTGGAAATTCCCATCAATAACCGCTTAACCAAGCCTAAACGCCGTGTATTGTTGATTTTGCCCTGGCTGGTGATGGGTGGGGCGGAACGCTTTGCATTAAATCTAATGGATCAACTTGAGCAACATGAATGGCAAATTACCGTATTAGCGACAGCGCCTGCCAATCATATTTGGCAGTTTGATTTTGAAAAACGGAGTGAGGATGTTTTTATTTTGCCAAATTTCATCCCCGTCAGCGATTATCTCCGTTTTATTGGATATCTGATCTACTCTCGACAATTTGATGCGCTGATGATCCAGGGCAGCCATGAGGGATACCGCCTCTTGCCGGTATTGCGTGGTTTGTATCCTCAAATACCGGTTGTGGATTATTTGCATTTTGTCACACCAGAATGGATGCAGGGCGGTTTTCCACGACTTTCTCTTTTGTATAAAGAATATCTTGATTTAACCATCACCTCGTCGGAGCAATTGCGCCAATGGATGATTGAAAATGGTGATTTGCCAGACCGATTGAAGGTGTGCTATATTGGCGTTGATCCATTTTTGTGGAAACCGGATAAAACTGCTAGACACCAGATACGAACCCAATTGGGAATTGATCAGGACGAAACCGTAATTCTTTTTGCAGCCCGCCTGGAGCAGCAAAAACAACCACTGTTCACGCTAAAAGTTGTAGAAAGGTTAGTGAATGATGGGAAACCGTTTCGGCTGCTGATTGCCGGAGATGGCTCTCTGCGCTCTGAAGTCGAACGTAGAATAAAGGATGCTCACCTGAACGAGCGAGTGATTCTGCTGGGAAGTGTTCCCACCGAACAAATGCCATCCATCATGGCTGCTGCGGATATTTTTTTCCTTCCTTCCCAAAACGAAGGCATTGCGCAAGCAATTTATGAGGCGATGGCGTGCGGTTTGGTTGTTGTTGGCGCAAAAGTAGGCGGCCAGGCCGAGCTGGTTGCGGATGAATGTGGTTTTCTGATTGAGGCAGGGGATGAACAAATGCAACTGGAAGAGTATCAACGGACGCTTGGTAAGTTGATCGATAATTCTTCTTTGAGGCAGTTACTAGGTGAACGTGCCCGTCAGCGTATACAGGATCAGTTCACGTTAGATGAGATGGGAAATTGTATGGCCGGTGCATTGAAAAGTGTACTTAAAGATAGAGAGTTGATTAGCGAACCAACCTCAATCACAAAGGAGTTACTGGAACAAACCCGCCTTATCGTTGAATTTTTACAGGCAAGACAGGAGGGTTTGCGTCTTTATCAGGTGGTACAGGAAGTGAGCGATCAATTTAGTGATCTTTACCAACGTTATGAAGGAATAAATAGGGTTCTAAATGACCTCATGAGTCCCAAACCACCATCTTATTGGTTTTATTTATGGGTAAGACAATTGTTTTTGCCAGTATTTCAAAAAGTGGAAGGCAGTGGTTTGGGTAATTTGTTAGGGGGAATAAGGGACTTTATCAGAAAAATCATAAGGATTGGATAATTAATTATTTTATCCTTTATGCAGTGCATCTAATAAGACCTTTGCACGTTCATCCCAGGTATTTTCTAAAGCAATTTTACGTAATAGTGTTCGGTATTCAGAGTCATCCTTCTTGAAAAGCGCATTATCTAATTGAGTCGCAAATTCTTCAGCTTTTTGAGCAATTAATACGCCAGCATAATTCATACTTTCGCGCATTGGTGTTATTACTACAGGTTTTTCTCCTGCCATATATTCAAATAATTTTAGAGGTGAAGTTGCGTGAGTAATCTCATTGACTACGAATGGAATTGTTGCAACATCAAAATACTGTAAGTAATGGGGTAACTCTTTATAAGGTTTGACACCCAACCAGTGGATATTTGGAATTGTGAGTAAATCGGTGCGTTGTAGAGTGCCATCGTAATCGGGTCCAATCAAGATGAATTGGTAATTTGGTCTTAGAAGGGCAATTTTTTTGAATAAATCATAGTCAAACCAGCGAGCAAGTGCTCCATAATAACCGATTATCGGCTGATGCGAAGTGATTAGGGCTTCTAAATCTTGTGGCGGGGCTGTATATTCGTTTCTGGCTGCCTTGGAAAAATGTTCATATACGACCCCGTTTGGGGAGTAAATTACGTCAGGACGATAATTTTTCACTTCTTCAATTAGCTTATTTGCAGTTGCTAAAACAATATGGGCATTTCTAAGGAGAAAATCGTGCCCGCTGACAATTTGATCGCGTTCGCCGTAAAATACATCAATATCGTCAACAAAATCATATATTATGCGAGGATGATTAAAGCATTTGGCGTAATCACTGTTCCAGGTTAGAAGGTAGATAAATGGATTTGGAAGATCACGAAAAGTATCCACATGAACATTGCAGAGATAGATCCCCTTCTCGATCAAGTGAAAAGGGGGCTGCTTTCGGTCTGGGTTCGGTTGCATATAAAAAACCAATGCCCCCTGTCTGCCTAAAGCTAATGCCAATTGCTGCGGACGTTGAAATAATTGTACATTCCAATCCAGACTTGGAGGAAAGATAACAATCTCTTTGTAGTATCCTTTTTTATCGGTCAGGATTTCATCAAGTAATTTTTGATGCTGTTTTATAATATTGCTGTCCTTAATCCGTAAAATTTTTTTGGCAATTTTCTTTACCGGCGACGGGGTAATTTTTCGTATAGTTTCAATTAGATATCGGGTTGCCTTGCTGGCTAATGTTTTGGTGTTCATGAATATTACGGTTCTTTTTGGGTCAAATATACTCGTTAATCCACATTCAAAATCAAGTAGAGATTATAATCGAGAGATTTTGCATTGGTGAAGGCTAAGGAAGAATGGTTTTGAGACTTTGAGCACTTAGATATTGATACGCCGAATTTCGCACCCCTTCGGTATATCCTTGATAAGTTGTCCCCGGTAAGATTCTCCAATTACATTCCCCGCCGCTTTGATCATCCCAGCTGCTTTGATCATAATCGTAATATAAAATTCCAATCACCTGAGGTTGTTGGGCAAGGTATTCGTAATTCTGGCGAAGCCAGTTGTTTTTCTGCTGGATATTTACTTCACCTGTTTTTGGATATTCGGCAGTTGTACCGGTTTGGGCGAGGATGATTGGTTTGGAAGGAGCCATCTGCCGAATGCGCTCGAGGTAAGGGGCAAATAATGTGTCAAAGTTTTCCCACCTTTGCCAGGGTATGGCTACATGGCAGTAACCATAATTATAGGAACTAAATCCGATCATATCAACCAAAGATCCGTCCGGGAAATATTTTTCGAATTCATGTCCCTCTTTACTCCATCCATTTGGAGCAAAAACCCACCAAACTTGCCCTCTGCCTACTCCTGCTTCGGAAAAAATATTGATTATTCTCTGATAAGCCAGCTTGAAATTGGCGGCATCCCCTCCGTAAGATGTCCAAATGCTTCCATTTGCATTAACACCATTCATTTCTGGTAATGGAGCGAGAAAAGCAATTCTCCCTGCACCTGCGGATATCCATTGTTTATATAATTCTGCCATGCGGCGAATGGCGTTATCGCAATCGCCCCTTGCAATTTGGTAAGCGCTTGCCGAAAAAGGACACTTTTCGTTTGTGGTATTTACTGATTTAACTGTTGCAATATTTATATTTACAAAGGAAATATAACCATTTTTCCATAACGCTTCTAATTGTCTATAAAAATTATTTGTGCGAATGTCATTTTGACTTGTGAAAGCGATATCTTGTAGATCGATGAACCACCCTACGACACTATGTTTTTTTCCTGCCAATGAGTCGGCCGAAGGTAATTTAGCACTCACAGCATCGTCTGTCCAATATTCCTGCATGTAAATCCCAATAAATTTAGATGAAGTCTGGAAAGGTAGAAGTCCATTTCGAACAATCGGTAAGAAAATTTGCCAGTTATTTGCACTGATCTCCTGGGCATGTCCGATATAAGTTTTTCCACTACTCATTGTAAATACACACAAAAAAGCAATTAACCAAACTCTTAACAGGAGAATGATTTTACCGCTCTGTTTTTGAAACATTAATAGACTCCTTATACTCCTCTTGAGAGGTGTTTGTTCTTATTATAGTTGTGGATTTCCTCAGTTTTTCCCTACAAATTTGCAAACTAAAAAAGGGGCTGGATGCAGCCCCCTGAAGGTATTGGCCTAGCTTAAACTATGGTAAAAACCCTTTCAGCTCGGTGATCGTTAAGTACCGATAACCTTCTTGAGCAACCACATCTCGATAGGCTGTAAAATTTTCTCGAGGAATTCGGAGATCACAAGTTGTACCATCAAACTCATTGATGTCAAAGTAGAAAACTCCCAGCACATTTCGCTGTCTGGCTATGTAACTGTAATTTTCATAGAACCACTGCGCTTTCATCGAGTAGTTGAAATGATCTGGACGGTCATCCTTTGTAAAAATTGCTGAGGTACCGGTTTCTGTGATGATGATTGGTTTGCCGGGGGCCATCGTCTCCATTCTTCGAATGTAGGGTTCGTACAAAGTATCATAGTTTTCCCAACGACCATAATCATACTCACCCACTTTATAGGTTGCAGTACAATACCCGTAATTGTAAGAAGCAAAACCTACGATGTCCACTGCATCATTTCCCGGATAATAATATTCAAAATTGTTTTCGGGCACATCCGGTGAACTTAAGCCATTTGCAGCAAACACCCACCAGACTTGATTTCGGCCAACACCGTTTTGTTCGAAAATAGCTTGAATTTTTTGATAGGCTTGCTTATAAAGTTGTTGTTTTTGACCCAAAGACATGTTTTTAGGATAATATGCAACCCAATCCCCATTCATCTCTTGCAGAGGGGCAAGCATTGCTTTACGTCCTTCTCCCTTGTCCACCCATTTTTTGTATATTTTTGCCATTTGGGCGATTCTGGCATCATAGTTGCCGCTGATAATTTTGTCTATACTATCACTAGACCCAATTTTTACAAAAGAGAGGTACCCTTTTTCCCATAGTCTTTCCAACTGACGATACAGATTATTCCGGTTTAGGGCAGCTTCGGTTTCCCAATCTTCATAAAAGGCTGGGTCTTGGATATCAATAAACCATCCAACCGCTGTGTTTTTTAACCCGGAAAGATTGTCCGCTTCAGGCATATATCTTTCAACATTTTCCTTGGACCAGTAAATCTTATCTATATACCCGATAAATTTTGGTAAACCATTACGAACTAAGGGCAGATACGTAAACGTAGGTGTAGGATTAACTTGCTCAGAAGATGTATTCTCATGGGTTGGGGTTGTAACATCCGAATTGAGGTCTTCGATGACCGGAGCGGCAGAACAGGCTAATATGGATAAGATTATGAAAAGAAAAGGCAAAATTCGAGAAGATATTTTTCTCACGAAAAAAAACCTCAGCTCTTAGTTTAAGTTGAGATTGTATTATAACAAAAATATACCTGCATCAAACTTTCGAAAGTGCAAATTGCCTTTAGTCAATATGACCATAATATTGTTCCCTTTCCCCCTACCCCCTCCCCAGCACCTGCTCGCGGATGGAGAGGACTTGCCGGCGAAGGCGGTCGTCGCGTTCAATCTGGTCGGCAATTTTCTCACAGGCGTACATCACGGTGGTGTGATCGCGTCCGCCCAGGGCTTCACCAATCTGCGGCAGCGAAAGGTTGCCAATCTCGCGCATCAGATACATGGCCACCTGACGCGGTAAGGCTACCTCGCGGGAACGATCACGTCCCAGTAATCTTTCACGGCTGACCCCAAAGGTGCGCGTTACGGCTTGCAGAATTTGCGCCGGTTCAACTGCGTTCGGTTGTGGCAGCAGATCAGCCAGCGCAATTTCCACCAGTTTGTCGGTAATCGGCTGGTTGCTCAAATCGGCATAGGCCAGAATGCGCGTCAGCGCCCCTTCCAGTTCGCGAATGTTTGACTGAATCTGACGGGCAATCAGCGTCAGGATGTCCATGGGCACTTCGCGCCCGGCGCGCATGGCTTTGGAGCGCAAAATGGCGATGCGGGTTTCCAGATCCGGGGGTTGAATATCTACCGTTAATCCCCACTCAAACCGCGAGCGCAGTCGCTCTTCCAGGGTTACCATCGCCTTGGGCGGACGATCCGAAGAAAGCACAATCTGCTTCTCCTGATTGTGCAGTGTATTAAAGGTGTGGAAGAATTCTTCCTGAGTTGATTCCTTGCCGGCAATAAATTGAATGTCATCAATCAGCAAAACATCTATGGAACGGTAGCGTTCACGAAAAGCCAGCGTATTCTGCGTGCGGATGGCGTTGATCAGTTCGTTGGTAAAGTCTTCCGAAGAAACATACAGCACCTGCAAGCCCTTATCGTTGGCGGCGTTGCCGATGGCATGCAGTAGATGCGTTTTGCCCAATCCAACCCCGCCGTATAAGAACAGCGGGTTATAGGCGTGGGCGGGTTTGTCCGCCACCGCCAGACAGGCAGCATGGGCCATGCGGTTGCTGGCTCCAACCACAAAATTTTCAAAACGATAACGATCAATCAGACAACGGCTGCTGTTCCCGTTGGAGCGCGCCGCGTTTTCCTGCGCTGAAGTACTTTCAGCCTCGCTTTCGCGATGCCAGACGACAAACTCAACCTCTACTGGCGAGTCGAGGTAGCCGGTCAACAGGCGGGAAAATGTACCGGCAAGCCGGCTTTCCAGCCAGTCTCTGGCATAGGCATTTTGGACACCGATGCGGGCCTTGTTATTCTCTACACGGATTAATTCCGCGTTGCGTACCCATGTATCGAAGGATGCTTTGGGCATTTCCATTTGCAGTTGTCCAAGGGCTGCCTGCCAGGCTTGTTGAGCATTCATGTGTCGTCCTCCGCATACAGGATAGGGTGCAAACCCAGACAGCAGGTGAGATATGCAGAACAATCCCACCCAACGGTGAGGCTGCAAACAAGTCTAAATTGCCTGAGTTTTGCACAGGATGTGGCGGGTGGTAGAGAAGACCCGCTTACAATCGGGCTGTCCCCGTATTGCTGATTGCTTGTACATTCTAACAGAAGCCGCGCCCAAGGACAAGACGATTACCATACGCTACTCTAAAAAACATCTGATCTTTAAGAATTCTCATGTTAAGGACAATCTTGAAATTTTTAAAATTAATTCGCGATAGTGTAGTAAGCTGCAAACACCATAAAAGGGGGATAAGACCGAATACGACCCCCTATATATGGGGGTCATGTCCGATTTGTTGATTGTATGTTCTATCCGTGGTGTTTAATTCCAAAAAATTCAAAAAGATTCCAATTCCCAAATTTTTTCCATAAGACTCGCGGAACGGAATCTTGCTGTCACACTAATTTTTAACACTTAATTTTGTTTGGTTCAGGTCGTTCAGCATCATATTTGCAGCCCGGCGGGCTATCTGCACGGCAAAATTCGTGCCGCGATCCCACGGGTACACCTGACTCATACTGGCAAAGTACACACCGGGCAGCGGTGTGCGAATATCCGGAATGTTTTGCGAATGGTTGACCAGCGGCACCGGTTGGGCGTAGGTGGTGCGGAACAACCAGGTTTTGCGAATCCACTCGCGTTCAAAACGCGCATTAAAGCGCGGTAGCACCGGTAAAAAGCGTTCCAGCAATTCTTCTTTGCTCAGCCGAAAGTATTCGTGGTCGGGGTCGAGGTAATCGCCGATATAAACGATATGGTCGCCGCCAAAGTGCCGGCTCGGCAGGAAGTTGGTGTGTTCCACCAGCGCCAGAAATGGATAGCCGGCACTCTTGGGAATGTTGAACCAGTAGTAACCTTCTTCAGATAACTGGTGGCGCAGCGCCAGCACCATCACCACCGCGCCCATGCTTTTCAGGTTGAGAAGCCCGCGCAGATAATCTTCCGGCAGGCTGGGAGCCAGTTTTGCCAGTAAACCCGGCCCAACCGTTACCAGACATTGGTCAAAGGACTGCCGCTGACCGTCTTTCAGCAGTACATCTACCTTCCCGCCGCTTTCGATGCGTTCAACGGGCGTGTTGAGCAAAATCTCAACCCCGCGGCGGCGTAGAATTTCAGCAAAGGTGTCCGAAAAGGCCTGAAAGCCGCCTTGAAAAGTCCCCAGCCGCGTGGAGCGCACCTTGAAGCGCGCCCAAAACCATGCCATGTTGACGGATTTATAGTGCTGGCCGAACTTGCCTTGCAGCAGGGGTTCAAACAGGACACTGTACAGCCGTTCCCCGTAGGCTTTACGCATCCATTCGTGAGCCGTGATTTTTTCCAGCGGTTTCCAGTCGGCCAAATAACGTAAATAAGCCGTCACCAACCCAAAGCGAATCATGTCCGGCAGGCTGAAGCCGGGAAAAATGAGCGCTGCCAGCGGAGAATCCAGCGGGTAAAACTTTTCTTTGTAATAAACCACAGTTTTGGGGCGGGGGAAGACCACTTTATCCTGCAAACCCAGCTCGCGGATCAGGTTCAGCATGTCGCGGTCGGTCTGAAACCAGTGATGATAGAAATGCTCCACCGACCACTCCCAGCCCTCGTCTTTGAAGCCGGCTGCCAGCCCGCCCACGTAGGGGGCCGATTCGTAGATAACCACCTGATGTCCGGCGTTGACAAAGTCGAATGCGGCGCTCATCCCGCCGATGCCTGCTCCAATGACAGCAATTCGCATGTTCTTCCCTCGTTCGTTTTAGTCTGTTGCTGCGCTCTCCGTCTGGCGGATTTGCTGTAAATCCTTCCCCCAGCGCAGGGGTTGTTTGAAGTAATAATAGGCCCCCAGGGCTGTGATGGGCAGCCAAAGCGCGGCGTGTAGTACCAGTGTATAGGCCGCCGCGGTAGCCTGCGGCACGCCGTAAGCCACCAGCACGGCAATGCCAGGCGCATCGAAGGTACCCACGTACCCCGGGGCGGAGGGTAGGGTGGTGGCGATGTTGACAATGCCGTTCATCAGCATTAACGCAAAGAAACTGACCTCAAAGCCGAAGCCGTGCATGATGAACCAGTACTTGCCGGTTTCCAGCAGCCAGATGATGACCGTGGTGAAAAAGACCATCAAGGCTTCGCGCGGAGAACGCAACGATTCCAATCCGGTCAGAAAGCGTAGGGCAACCCCGCTCACCCTGGGGCGAAAGCGGGCCGGCACGACTTTTTCCAATATGCTCATCGTCAGGCGTTCGGTAACGCGCGGGAACATTGCTGCCAGCAGGAAGAGGATCAGCGCGCCGATGAAAATCAAGGCGCTCCATACCGAAAGCTGCTGGATATTGCCCACAAAACCGGAATCGTGCGTCAGCCGGCTTAATTCTCCCAGATTGAAAAACACAAAACCGAGCATCACCACCGCATCAAAAATACGCTCGACCACCACCGTAGCCAGCGAGGCAGAAATGGCCACTCCCTCGCGGTCTTTGAGAATGGCGGCGCGCAGTACCTCTCCGGCACGGGCCGGGTAAATATTGTTGCCCATGTAACCGATGGTCACAATCGGGAACATGGTGCGGGTGGGAATCTTTTTCAAGGGTCGCAGCAGGTAATGCCAGCGCCAGGCGCGCGCCCACACCCCGATAAAATAAACTGCCACACCCGGCAGCAACCACCAGAATTGGGCATTTTGCAGCGAATCCCATACTTCCCCCAGATGCAAGCCGCGCAGTGCCAGATACAGGAAAAAAGCACTTACGGCGATGCCAACCCAGAATTGCCAGCGTTTCAGCATGGCGCAATTGTAACACGCTGCACAAATTATGTGGGCGGCAGGTCTATGGTGAAAGTTGTGCCTTTGCCCGGCTGACTTTCAGCAGTGATTTTTCCGCCATGGGCCTCCACAATCGAGCGGGCAATTGCCAGCCCCAGCCCCGATTCCTGATTAGAATGGCGGGCTTTATCGGCGCGGTAAAACCGTTCAAAGATAAAGGGTAAGTCATCCTCAGCGATGCCGCTGCCGTTATCCTGCACTTTCAGGCGCAAACCGCCCGACGGCGAGATTTCGGCGCTTAGCCGAATCCAGCCGCCCGCCGGGGTGTAGCGGAAGGCATTCAGAATCAGGTTGTCCAGCACCTGCGCAATCCGGTCGGGGTCGAGGGGGTATTTGGGCAGGCCGGGGGATACGACAGCCTGTAAATCAATTTGTTTTTGCTGAGCGGTGACACTGTGACGGGTAATGATCTGATTGAGCAGGGTGGGAATATCGGTGGGTTGAATCAGCAGACTTAATTCGCCGGCATCCGCCAGAGATAGCAGACGCAAATCGTCAATCAGACGGCTGAGCTGGCGCGTTTCCTGATGGAGAACGTTGTAAATTTCGGGATTGCCTTTCAATTTACCCTCGCTGAGCGCTTCAGCATAACCGGAAAGCACGGTCAAGGGTGAGCGCAATTCGTGGGCAATATCGGCGGTCATCTGGCGGCGCAGGCGAACCGCGTTGGCCAGATCGCGGCTCATTTTGTTAAATGCCTGAGCCAGAGTGCCCAGTTCATCGTTGGAGCGAACGGCAACCTCTTTGCCGTAATTGCCGCGCGCAATTTCCTCGGTCGCATGAGTCAGCTCACGCAGGGAACGCGTCAGCCCATAGGCCAGAAAGCCGCCCAGTGCCAGTGCCAGCAGCGAGGCAATCACCGCACTGACCAGGGCTGCCTGATTGACCCCGCGCAAAAAGACTGCTTCGGGCGTATCCGCAATCAACGCGCGGCGTTTGGCGTTGAGAATCACCCAGCCGACGGTCTGGTTATTCACCGAAAGCTCGACAGCGCGGTTCAATTCACTGGCGGGAATCAGACTGCCGCTGGGTTCGCCAGCCGAAATGCTGAACAGCACCCGTCGTTCGGCATCTACCAGCGTGAACCGCGTCCAGGTGGCTTCCATGGTGCGCATCATCCCGCCCATTCCCTGCATCATCATGCGCGGTCGGCGCAGCAGGGCGTTGTCAATCCCCTCCCACGACCCGTTGAACTGATAATACTCCAGCAAAGCAGAGATCATCGCCTGTTCTTCGCGGGTCAGCAGAAAGCGGTCAAAGGCGGACTGGATGCGCCGGTTGATGAACACGGCTACCAGCAGTGCGCCGGTTACACCCACCACCAGAAAAGCCAGAGTCAGTTTGACGGTTAATGATCGCATATATTTTTCATCGGACGGTTAATCTCGAACGGCAAAACGATAACCTGCTCCATACACCGTTTCGATGTAGTGGGGATTGGCAGGATCGGGCTCGATTTTGAGGCGCAGATTGCGAATATGCACGTCAATGGTGCGCTCATATCCTTCGTAGGCATCCCCTTGAATGCGTTCCAACAACTCCAGCCGCGAAAAAACCTTGCCGGGTGTTTCCATGAAAGCGGCCAGAATTTCAAACTCGGAAGGTGTCAGGTCAACCGGTTTGCCATTGACCAGCACCATTCGGCTGGTGCGGTCCAGTTCAATTTGCCCCCGCCGCAGAGTTTCCGGCGCGGCTACGGCCTTGTCCATGCGGCGCAAAACGGCGCGGATGCGTGCGGTCAGTTCGCGCATGCTGAACGGTTTGGTCACATAATCATCGGCACCCAGTTCCAGTCCGACCACTTTGTCATTTTCCTCCAATCGGGCGGTCAGGACGATGACCGGCGTTTCTGCTTCGCGGCGGTAAGTGCGTAAAAACTCAAAGCCGCTCATCTCCGGCATCATCAGGTCGAGGATGATCAGGTCGGGTTTATGATCGCGGGCGGCAAACAACGCTTCCTGACCGTTGCCGGCGGTAAAGACCTCAAAACCTTCCTCTGTAAGGTAGGAGCGCAGCAGTTGACGCAATTCCAGTTTGTCATCCACAATGAGCAGTTTCTTCGCCATATTGATTCATTATACTCCGGTCAGAATCGAAGGGTGAGGATGCCGGGGATCTTGCGCTGCATCCTCACCCGTAAAGCGGATATTTAGTAAGGAGGAGAAAAGTTACCGTACCGCCAGCCGGTTCAAGAGGATTTACCAGCCCCGTCCAAAGCCGCCGCGTCCAGCGCCATGGCAACCGCCGCCTAAGCCCATGAATCCGCCGCGCATCCCGAAACCGCCCTGTTGGAGAAGCAGGTCAGCCTGTTGCTGGGTGATGACGCCATTCGCAACGGCTTCTTTGACAGCATTTTCAAAAGCGGCCTGCATGCTGCTCTGGAAGGTTTCATTGTTGAACAGGGTATGGCGGGCGCGCAGCAACTCGGCTTCTTCTTCCGTGATGCGGCCGTCGGCTACTGCCTGTTCCAGCCGAATTTCGGCAGCCTTCACATACGCAGCCTGTAATTCATCCACGCTGATGCCCAAAGCGTCTGCAAGATGGGCTTGGAAATCTACCCCGTTTTGGAACAGCCAGCCCAGCATTCCTCTGCCGCCAAAGCGGCCTGTGCTGTTGAGGATGGCATCGGCCTGTGCCTGCGTGATCAGGCCCTTTTCCACACCTTCCTGCACGGCGGCTTGGACTGCCTTTTGGTAAGCGCTGGTCAGCTCATCTGTGGTGATGCCCAACGCCTCTGCCAGTGCTTCACCATCATTTGGCCCCATCATACCCCGCCCACCGCCGAATGGGCCGCCCACCTGTGGGAGCGCATTGGCGCTGACCGTCTGGAAGGCTTGAGCAGCCAGGCCGAAGGCGAGAATCAGGGCGAGAGCGCCCAAAGAAATGCCGACAATCAACTTTTTGCTTTTCATTATTGTGTCTCCTTTCAAGAGTTTTGTGAATGGGAATGTTCCCGTGCTTGCTGTGTTTAAGATAACAAACGATTGTTTAGAAATTATTAAGAGCAGATTGGGAAAATATTGGATTTTGAGAGGGGCAGGGCTATGGTAAAATCTCCCCCATCACAAGTTTGCCCGAGCCAGAGGAGCCATGCCGTACGAAGCAGTGATTGGTTTGGAAGTTCATGCCGAACTGCAAACTCGCAGCAAAATGTTTTGTGCTTGTCCGGTGGTCGATTCGACCCAGGCAGAACCCAACAGCGCTGTTTGCCCGGTGTGTGCCGGCATGCCCGGCACACTGCCGGTGGTCAACCGGGCTGCCGTAGAACATGCACTGAGGGTTGCCCTGGCGTTAGAATGTGAGATTGCCCCCCTCAGTTTGTTTGCCCGCAAGAATTACTTTTATCCGGACCTGCCCAAAGGCTATCAAATTTCGCAATACGAATATCCGCTGGCCGAGCATGGACTTTTGCGCATCGAAACCTCGCAGGGAGAAAAAACGGTGCGTATCCGGCGGGTTCATCTGGAAGAAGATACCGGAAAATTGATCCATATGCAGGATGAAGAGGGCCGTTCATTCTCGCTGGTTGATTTGAATCGCGCCGGTGTGCCGTTGCTGGAAATTGTCAGCGAGCCGGACATGAATACACTGGAAGAAGTGCGCGCCTATGCCACCGCTCTGCGGGCAATTTTAAGGCGGGTGGGTGCTAACAGCGGGGATATGGAAAAGGGCGTCATACGCTTTGAGGCAAACGTTTCGCTGCGCTTGCCGGGCAGCAGCACACTGGGTACGCGCGTGGAAATCAAAAACCTGAACAGCTTTCGGGCAATGGAACGCGCCATTGCCTATGAGGTTGAACGTCAGACTGCTCTGCTGGATGGGGGTCTGCCGGTTCGGCAGGAAACCCTGGGCTGGGATGAAACCGCGCAGGTCACCATCAGCCAGCGCAGCAAGGAAGAGGCGCACGATTACCGCTATTTTCCCGAACCGGATTTGCCGCCGCTGGTGATCGAAGCCGGGCGGATTGAACGGGTGCGCGCCAGTTTGCCGGAACTGCCTCAGGCGATGAAGAACCGTTTTTGCCAGCAGTATGGGCTGAACCCTGCCGAAGCAGCCCTGCTGAGCGAAGACGAGGCTGTGGCGGGCTACTTTGAAGCCTGTGTCAGCCAGGCAAAATCTGCCATTTCACCGCGAACGATTGCCCTGTGGATCAGCGGTGAAATTTTTGCATGGCTCAACCAGAGCGGGAAAAGCATTGCCCAACTGGCGGTAACGCCTGCCATGCTGGTGGAATTGCTGCGCTTTACCGGCGATCAGACGATTAATCTCAACACTGCCAAAGTGGTGCTGGCGGAGATGCTGACAAGCGGAAGTTCAGCCGCCCAAATCATTGCCGAACGAGGCTTGACGCAGGTGAATGACACCGGTCTGATTGCGGAAATTGTGGCAGACGTACTGGCGCAAAATCCGCGCGAGGTGGAAGCCTATCATCAAGGGAAAACCACCGTGTTCAACTGGCTGCTGGGGCAGGTGATGCGCCAGACAAGCGGACGGGCCAGCCCGGCGGCAGCCCGTGCCGAGCTGGAACGACAGCTGGCAGCGCTCAAACAAGATTGAGCCTGCCTGTCTATGTGACGAATGACGCCGCGCCGTGCCGGGTATCACCGGAGAGAGGCGATTTTCATCATATTGACGAACGACCTCAGGTTTGCTAACCTATATCAGGATCATCATCACCTTTTTGTGAGGTCAATTGAACCGATGAGCTGCCAGCAGCAATTCCAAACCCAGTCTTGAGCGGGCACAGTGCCGTTGTGCCCGTTTATTTTTTAATGAAGCAACAAACCAACCCAAACTTCCAATCAACAGGAGAAAAAACAATGGCAGAAACCACCAATGCGTTTGAAATGGCTCAACGCCAGTTCGATCATGTGGCAGAACTGCTCAAATTGGACCCGCAGGTGCGCGAGATACTGCGCTGGCCGCTGCGTGAGTTCCACTTCCGTATCCCGGTGCGCATGGATGACGGCAGTATCAAAGTCTTTCAAGGCTTTCGTGTCCAGCACAATGATGCGCGCGGCCCCAGTAAAGGCGGCATCCGTTTTCATCCGGCTGAAACGATTGACACGGTGCGTGCGCTGGCCACCTGGATGACCTGGAAATGCGCGGTGGTGGATATTCCATTGGGCGGCGGTAAGGGCGGCGTGATTGTGGACCCGGCAACGCTTTCCACCAGCGAGAAGGAACGGCTGGTACGCGGCTGGGTGCAGCAGATGTGGAAGAATATCGGCCCGCGCCAGGATGTGCCTGCCCCGGATGTCGGCACCACCCCCCAGATGATGGGCTGGATGATGGATGAATACTCCAAGCTGGTGGGTGAATATACCCCCGGTGTGATTACTGGTAAACCGGTCGGTGGCGGCGGCTCGCTGGGCCGCACCGAAGCCACCGGTTTTGGCGTGATTTATACGGTGCGCGAAGCCATGAAACACCTCAAGCTCGACCCGACTCAATGTCTGGCGGCTGTTCAGGGGTTTGGCAATGTGGCCCAGTATGCAGCCATTGGATTTACGGAACAATTGGGCGGCAAAGTGGTTTGCGTTTCTTATTGGGATCGCGAAGACCGCACTTCTTACACGGTCAGTAAGGCGGATGGGATTGATCCGCGCTTCCTGATGAGTATTACCGATCAGTACGGCACGATTGACAAAACCAAAGCCAGAGAAGCCGGTTATACCATTGAATCGGGGGATGCCTGGATCAGTAAAGACGTGGATGTGCTGATCCCGGCTGCTCTGGAAGGGCAGATCAACGCCGAATCGGTGCATAAAATTTCGCCGCGCGTCAAACTGATCGCTGAGGGCGCCAACGGCCCCACCACGCCGGAGGCCGATGAGGTCATCAAACAGCGCGGCATTTTCCTGATCCCCGATTTTCTGTGCAATGCCGGCGGTGTGACGGTTTCTTACTTTGAAAGTGTCCAGAATGACATGAATTTCTACTGGCCGAAAGAAGAAGTGCTTGCCAAACTCGACCAGAAGATGACGGCAGCGTTCCAGGCGGTGCTGGAACTGGCAGAGAAAGAAAAGGTCTTCATGCGCGATGCTGCCTATATGGTGGCGATTAACCGCGTGGTCAAAGCAATGGAATTGCGCGGCTGGATTTAATCTCAGGGAACCAGCCAATACGGCAGCCGCCTCTCCAGCAGCGGAGAGGCGGCTGTGATTTTCAGGCACCGAGGGTTTAGTAGCGCGCCAGGGTGGTAATGGCGGGGGTCTGATCGAACATCCAGAAGGCGAGCGGAAGCCCCAAACCAAGACTGAGACCGGTCAACAGCCAGGCCAGCGCCAGCCACAGAGCGCTGAACCACCAGCCGACCAGCAGGAAATACAGGGCGCGCAGCAGGAAAGGCGGCTGCGGCAGACTCGACTCGCGGTAGATGACCTTGCCGTCCACCACCATGACCCTTGCCTGCCGTTTGACCGGTTTGAGGGTCATAATCTGCGGCAGGCGGTTGAGCAGCCATAAACCCAGCGGCAGCCCGATGATGGTCACATTCAGCACCCAGGCAACCACCGTGACGATGCCGCCCAGCCACAGGCCGACCAGCAAAAAATATAAAATCCGGATTAAGCAGCCCGGCCCTTGTTCCTGAGGCTGTACGATGACGGGAGTGGGAGTAGGTTGTGTCATTTGTTTTTACCTCTTTCGCGGTTTTGTAATTGAATTACGGATTACATGCAATATTATTTACGCAAAAGAGGCGAAAAAGTTGCGGGTTGGCGGTTCAACATTCAATACAGTGTCCGATATCCTCGTACCACAGGTCGGGTTTTTCGGTAATAAAATCCTGCATCATTTGAATCAAGCGCGGTTCATTCAATACCACCAGCTCCACCCCGCGGGATTTCAGCAGTTCTTCTGCTCCTAGAAAAGTCTGGTTTTCGCCGATCACCACGCGCGGAATTTTGTAGAGCAATATGGCGCCGCTGCACATGTCACAGGGAGAGAGGGTGGTGTAAATGGTGGCGCGGCGGTAATCTTCGGGTGCCAGCCGGCCGGCGTTTTCCAGTGCGTCCATTTCGGCATGCAGCACAGCGCTGCCGCGCTGCACCCGGCGGTTATGCCCTCGCCCGATGATTTTTCCATCCAATACCAGCACCGAACCAATCGGAATGCCGCCTTCGCGGTAGCCTTGCAGGGCTTCTTCGTAAGCAGCTTGCATGAATTCATCCATCATCGCTTGCTCCTCCTTGCTTGATATAAGGTGGAATGGGTGGATGAATCTTATCACAAAGAGGCCTGGTTTCAAGACTCGCGCATAGCTTGAAGAAAAGGATGAAATCAGGTTTCAGGCGTGGCGCTTTTGGAAGAGTTGCTTTGGCGGACGGCTTTTTGCCAGTAGAGGATAGCCACGCCGGCTGCAATCAGCATGAGGAATACCAGCCGAAGCCAAAACGGGGGTTGAATGAAGGTCAGGATGAACAAAATGACGATCACTTCCAGACCAACTCCCAGCGCATGCCAGCTGGCCGATCCTTTTACAAAATGAACCGCTGCAATGATGCCGCTCAGAAATACCAGCAGCCAGATCAGCGCACCGAGCGGCTCTTCGTAAGCGCGTGGAATGAGGCCTTCTGCCCTTTCGCGGATGCCCAGCATCATTCCTCGTTCCATTACATAGCCGCTGTTCATGATCAGATTGAAAATTCCCAAGGGCACATCATCCGGCGCATCAATGCGATGGCGCACAATCAGACGCGAAAAATACTCATCCAGCGGCTGAATGTACCACAACCATGTCCATTGCAGCGGCAGGGCAGCGCTATTCTTTGCCAGCACAAACTGATCCGGCTGGTAATCCTGAATCACCAGGTAATTGATGATAATGCCCTGTTCACCACGGATAGGATTTTGCCATTCTTTGTGAATTCGATCAGCATTCACGTAATGGCATTCTCCTGTAGTCATGCAAAAAAGGTTTTCAATGAAGGTAATCGAATAGAATGCTGCGCGCGAATCACCGATTTGCACCAGCCATGGATATATTTCAGCAGGGGATGCCCGAATCGTCAGCGCGTGGTTCCAAATGATATCCGGAGATGCAATGATCTCATCACCGGGCAGCGAGGCGATCACTTCTTGATTGGTGCTGCCCCAGTTGGGAATTTGACCGCCAACCCACCAGAATCCTGCGAAAATGACGATCAGGCTGAAAACTGAACCGATCAGTAATCGGAAGAGAGCGGATTGATTTCTTATCCATTGGGCTGAATCAAAAATTTTTTTACCTGGTTTCACGGGTAAGAACCTCCCCAAAGCCGTATCTTTTAGAGATAATTCACAAAATTGGAGCCCTGATTTTCAGATGATTTTTGTGCCGCATTCCGGGCAAAACTTTGCCTCTTTTACTGCAGCGCCACAATTGGGGCAGTGAGCAGGCGCGGCTTCAATTTTTGTGCCACATTCCGGGCAGAACTTGGCTCCTTTGGTATCGGTACCGCACTTAGGACAAAGTACGGCTTCGGGCTGAAGCATTGGTGTGCCACATTCCGGGCAGAATTTGGTGCCGGGCGCGGCAAGAGTGCCGTCTTTGGGGCAGCGTGCCATTTGTTCGGCGGCACGTTGGGCGTTTTCGGCAGCCTGACCGACTTTCTTGACCACGTTGTCCAGTCCGAAAGCGCTCGCCAATCCTTTCAGGGCTGCGCCGGCTTGTTCGCCGCGGGCTTCAGCAATCTCGTTGGTGCGCGGAGAATCGTCCATGCAAAAACCCGATTGTGTGTCGAAATCCGAGAGACAGACGATGCGCCCACAGGTGGGGCATTCTCGAAAATGTACCTGCGCCTGCGCCCAGGCTTTTTCCAGCTGCTGGGGAGTCATTTTGTACGAATAGCGGGGATCTTCACCGGTTACGCTGTTAGCCACTGCATTGCCAACCAGCGGAACTTTGCGCAAGAACCCGCCTACCGCCTGTTTTCCAAGGTCTTGTCCCAATGTATTGATGACATCCGGCTGAGAGCGAAACTCCCGCCCACAGGCATCGCAATAGAACACGGCATAAGGCCCCGCCCCATCGTTGCGGATATCGTACTGGGGCATGCGGGAAAATTTATCCATGATATTCTCCTTATGAATAGAAACGGGCTGGGTGTGTAAGTTTAGTGTATCGCTTTGTCACAAAAAAACAACAATTTTTTCGATGACATTTGTCATCTTGTTCGGTTGTTTCGGAAAATTTATAATAGTGATTGAATCAGTATTTATGAAAAATTCCATCCAAAAGACATCCTCTTATCGAAGTCCCAGCCCGGAAAATGTACTTTTGGCGTTATTGCTGGAAACTCCCCGTGATGGCTACCAGTTGAACCAGATTCTCAGACGGGAGTTGGGACACGTTTGGCATCTCAGCCAGAGTCAGCTGTATGCCACCCTCAGGCGGTTAGAAGCACGCGGCTGGGTGAACGGTGAAGAGCAAGAATCGCGGCGCGGGCTGCCGCGACGTATTTTTACCCTCAGCGAGGTTGGCCGCCAGCAGGCTCTTCGCTGGCTGATGACCCCCAGTCGTTGTGCGGTTCAAATCATCCGGCTGGAGCTGCCCAGTCGTGTTTTTCTCATTCAGCGGCTGTTCCCGGCGCAGCTGCAGGATTTTCTTGACCGTCAGCACAAGGTGATTCAGGAAGGGCTGTACCGCCTGCGCGCTCAACTTGAGCGAATCCCCATTGACCAGACCTACAACCGCATGGCGGTGGAGATGCGCCTGCACCAGACCCGGGCTCTGTTGGACTGGTTTGAACAGACTTTTAATTCAATTTTTAACGGAGGATAATCGTATGCGGAAAATAATCTGGTTGAGTTTATGGGTGGTTTTGATTGTGCTTTCGGCCTGTCAACCGATGAACCCTCCGCCTGTCGAAAATCCGGCTGTATCTTCCCCCTCTGCCACACCAGTCGAACAGGAGTTGCTCGCCTCGCTTGAAGCGGTAGAAAGGGTAGAAAGCACTCCCACACCGCAGCCTGCCGAAGCTAAGCACCAGCCCATCGTGCTGACCGATGCTTTGGGGCGCACTGTAACGTTTGAGGAATTGCCTAAGCGGGTGGTGGTGGCTGGCCGCGGTGTTGCGCTGCTGGCAGATGCAGTTTACCTCTTTCCCGAATCGTTCGAACGGGTGGTGGCGGTCTCGCGCACTTCTCAATCGCCGGATGGCGATTTTCTGGCACTGGTAGATCAACGATTACCTGAAAAGATTGCCTTTGAAACCAATGTGGGCGCCGAGCAGGTCGTTACGGCGCGGCCGAATGTGGTTCTCTTAAAGCCGTACATGCAGGAACCGCTCGGCAATCCGTTGGAAGCGCTGGGTATTCCGGTGGTTTATCTTTCGATGGAAACCCCGCAGGAATATCAGCGCGATTTACAGACGCTGGGAATCCTGTTTGGAAACTCTCAATGCGCGGATGAGGTTTGGGCCTTTTACCAGCAGCATCTCGATGCGGTCAGCAACGCATTGAAAGATTTGACCGATGAACAGAAACCGCGCGTCCTGCTGCTGTATTATTCCGACCGCGATGGGCAGGTGGCCTTTAATGTGGCGCCGAAAACCTGGCTGCAGACCATCCTGACCGGACTGGCCGGCGGTATACCGGTCTGGACGGATATTGAACTGGGCAGCGGCTGGACGAAAGTCAATTTGGAGCAGATTGCCAGCTGGGATGCTGACCGCATTTTTATCATTGCTTACACAGCCAACCCCCAGCAAGTGGTGGAAAACCTGCTGCAAGACCCGCAGTGGCAGGCGCTGCGCGCCGTGCAGGAGGGGCATTTGTATGCCTTTCCCAGAGATTATTACTCCTGGGATCAACCCGACCCACGTTGGATTTTAGGCCTGCGTTATCTGGCCTACCGCCTGCACCCTGAGGCTTTTCCGAATTTTGACTTGACCGCTGAAGCCCGGCTGTTTTTTGAGCGGTTTTACGGTCTGGATGCCCGAACCTTTGAGGAAAAAATTCTTCCTGTATTCAAGGGTGATTTTCGGTGAGTGCTGTCTATTCGTCCAGCGCTTTACGGGCTGAGGCAAAATCTGCTTCACAACTGGCCAGCCGGCGGCGCAGCCGCCGCCGGTTGCTGGGGTTGGTTGCCTTGCTGCTGGTTGTTTTTGCCGTTTCGCTGTTTTTTGGACGCTATCCGCAGGTGGGCTTGATCTCCCCGGCACAACTGGCCGAAGATTCACTGGCTCAGCGCTTGATCCTCAACCTGCGCCTGCCGCGCCTGATTGCTTCGCTCTTGATTGGGATGAGCCTGGCCGGCGCCGGCATGGTGATGCAGATGGTGTTTGCCAATCCGCTGGTGGAACCGGGATTTCTGGGCGTTTCGCAGGCAGCCGCCTTCGGCGCTGCAGTGAGCATTCTTGTTCTGGGCGGAGTCAACTGGCAGGTGCAGATCAGCGCCATTCTATTTGGCCTGTTTGGGCTGGCACTTTCTTACCTTTTGGCGCGGCGGGTTCGTTACGGCGGATGGGTGCTGCGCCTGCTGCTGGCGGGTATTGCGGTGTCGGCCTTGTTTGCGTCCGGCGTTGGGCTGATCAAGTGCCTGGCCGATCCCTTACGCCAGCTCCCGGATATCACCTTTTGGCTGTTGGGTAGTTTGTCGAGCATCACCTGGCGCAGTGTGTTGTCGGTTCTGCCGCTCATCGGTTTAGGGCTGGTGATTCTCTGGTTGATGCGCTGGCG
>NZ_DAOUBL010000200.1:0-13881 GCF_034432615.1 Bellilinea sp.
ATCACCCCGAGCGCAATTTTCAAAGGTGACCTGCGACAGGAGATGATGGTGCGCGTAGACCTGAACGGCAACCCGCTGGATGAAACGGATTACAGCGCTTCCAGCGAGCGGCGGGTGCACTGCGCCATTTACCGCGCCCGCCCGGATGTGCAGGCGGTGGTTCACACCCATGCGCCGTACGCCACCTTGCTGGCGCTGACCGGAACTCCCTTCCAGCCGCTTTCCACCGAGTCCGCTTTCATTGGCGAAATTCCGGTGGTGCCGTTCATCATGCCCGGCACGAACGAATTGGGCGATGCGGTGGCCAGGGCGATTGGCAAAAGTGGAATTGCGGTGCTGATGCAGAATCACGGGCTGGTGGTGGCGGGCAGCAGCCTGCGCCGTGCGGCGGATATGACCGAAGTCATCGAAACCACCGCCCATAAATTGATCACCTGCCGCTTGATGGGTGTGCAGCCGGCCGTGCTGCCGGAAGAGGTGGTCAAAACACTGCGTGAAATGGGCAGCATGTTGGCCTGAATCAACCAAACCAATTGGGCAGGGGGACGGAACAGCAGCAACAGCCAAACAAATGAAACCCCAAAAATGAATACCCCTGCAGAGCCGGTGGTTTTCCCCAACCACCGGCTTTTCTTAAGGGGATATCCGGGGTTTGCGGCACGAAAAGCGGCTTTCAGCGGGTAATCAGCGGCAGCATGATGAGATACTCACCGCCCGCGCCGCACCAAAAGCCAAGGCACTCGCTGGCAGCGGCACCGCTTTGGGCGCCGATTACTGCCTGTCCTACCGTCAGGTGAAGGCGGGCACTGGGGGAGGTCATGAAACCTCCGCTGCCGGTCAAAGGTGTGAACCATTCCAGTTTACAGTCGGCTGACTGCATGGCCCGGGCTGGGGCTGCCAGTGGACCAATCAACAGCAAAAGGAGAACAAGCACAATCCAGCGGGTTTTCATGGCAGCTTCTCCCATCAATACAGCGGGTGATGACCCAGCCGGACGCGCACCCCGCCGAGGTCAATGTAATGCGTGGTGTTCGTGACGTCAATAATCAGGGCAACACTGATGAAGCCCTCTTGCGAGTCCAGCCATTCGTAGGCGACTGGTGTAACCGAGTAAAACGTGTAAGTAGTGCTTTTCCGGTCTGTATAATCGTCAACCAGATAAACAGACTGAGGGCCTCCCCCCATATGGGGAGTGATAAGTTGTTTATAAACTTCTGTTTGGGTAATGAAGGTGGCTGAGTTAGAAACATCGTAATAAATGGTGACCTCTTCGATTTTGACCGGTTGGCCATACAAAACCGCCGGCAATTCTATGGCGAACATTACTGTTTTGTAACCGTTTGTACCGTATTGGAGCGAAATATCCCCGCTCGGGTAATAATTGATGATGGCGCCCGGCGTTATGGGTCTGATTTCGCTGGCAGGCACGAACAGGTAGGTATCGGCTTTGGTTTGCAGGCTGCCGTTATTTGAAATGCGCAGTTCATCCTCGCCGCCGTCTCCACCAAAGGCTTTCAGTAATTCTCCGCTGCCCGAATTTTCAATTACCAGACTGGCATCGCTACCGGCGGCTCTGACCCAGGCGGCAATTCCGCTGCCGGTGTTGGTGTTTTCCACCCACAGGGCAACACCGGCCGCTCCGCCGCCGGCAAGGCTTTTTACATCCAGGCCGTGCTGATTGTTGGTGGTATTCGAGATAACCGCCCCCGGTTTGAGGCTCAAGGCATACGGCACAGCGTAGATTCGCAGACGGGGGGTCATTTCACTTCCACCGTCCACCGCAACCCCCAGGTACAACTGGCGTCCATCAAAATACAGCTGGCCGCAGCTGGGATTCATGGAGAACAAACCGTTCTGAAGGGTTACCGTTTGACTGGATGCGCAGAGCGGGCTTCCGCCGGTCGGGGTATCGTAAAACCGGAAGAGCAAATTATGATCCCCATTGAGGGGGTTGCCACTGGCATCGGTCAGCCGTCCTTGAATCGGGATGAACGAGTACATGGCTTCCTGAATGGTGCTGTCTTCGCTTTCCAAGGGTTCAGCCGGCGGAGGTTCATCTCCCTGAGCCTGTCCAAATTGAATACCGGCAGAAAGAAGGAAAGCTGCCGCCAGCAAGATCGTAATGAGACGCAAAATCTTTTTCATTGAACACCTCCCCAGATCAAATGTTGATCGCACCGAAACGACAGACCGCCAGCAGTCAACGTTGACCACTGGCGGTGAAAGCCTGCGCGTCTGAAATGTCGCGGTGCGTTGCCAGTCAGCCAGTCAACAAACCCCTCCGTTTGTCTAGACCTGGCTTAAATTGATTATAAAAACTCAACGGGGCAATTTCAATCAAAACCCCGGATTTTCTAAAGAACTTATGATAATGTGTACCAGAAAAAGTGCGCCAAAAAACCGATTTTACGGATTCCAAAAAAACAGCAAGTCAATTTTCCAGCAGCAGTTGACCGGCTTTGCCAAAGATGGGATAAAGGACGGTTTCATCCGTGGCGCCGCTGGTGAGCAGAAAGATGCGGCAGGTGCGGGTGTAACCCCAATCGTGCAGTACACCGGGGATTGAACCGGTCTTGTGATAAAAATCCACCTCGTCGCGCGGCAGGTCGCGTTTGAGCAGCAGGTCATCCTGATTGACCAGCAGCATTGGTTCAACCCATCCCTTTTCAGCAGCATTCAGGTTCTCGAACAGGTCAAAGTAACGGATACAGTCGTCTGCGCTGATCCAGTTATCCAGCCCTTTTTTGCGCGCCTCGAAATCCATCAATTTGCGCTGCAGCTGGGTGCCGGTCAACCCCATTTCCTGGCGGAAGAGATGGTTGAGCCGCTCCAGGCCGATGCGGCGGATGATCAGGTTGGTGCACAGATTATCGGAAAGCGCCATCATCATCAGCAGAACGTCATGATAGGGCAGATGGCGCGCCTGCAGCAGCCAGGAAAAGCCCGCCCCGTGCACTTCCGGCTCATCGTCCAAATGGCAGATTTCGCGCTGGCTGACTTCTCCCTGCCGTTCCAGCAGCACCCATGCCAGCAGAATGGGGATTTTGATGATCGAAGCAGCCGGAAAACGCTGAGCGTTGCCCGCCTGAAGGGGGGCAGAAGCATTGCGTTGGAAATAAAACGCAAATTGGATATTAAGGGTATTGATTTCTGCTAAAAAAGGAGTATGATACATACTGTAATTATATCGTTGCATCCTTTATTTTCTGGAATTCTATTGGGAGCATCCAAAAAGGAATGACATATTCCCTGAAAAAATGGGAAATTTTTCACCCCTGCTGGCCTGTGTTGGCGCAGGGGTTAAATTGACAGCCCCCCGCTTAAGGTGTAGAATGCAATTTGTGCTTAAACACATTGGCTATTATTATCCCCATTTTTCTGTAAACTGAATCACCGCCCAATCCAGAGGTCAATGCATGCCCGAAATTCTTCAAGTGCAAGGTCTGGAAACGCAATTTCGTACCCGTGAAGGGACGATCCACGCTGTAAACGGAGTTTCTTTTTCGCTGAAAGAAGGTGAAACGCTGGGAATCGTGGGGGAAAGCGGCTGTGGCAAAAGTGTTACGGTCATGTCCATGCTGCGCCTGATTCCTTCTCCGCCCGGCAAAGTTGTTGCGGGTAAAGCCCTGTTCCAGGGACGAGATCTGCTGACCATGTCGGATGAGGAAATCCGCCACATCCGCGGGGCGCAGATCAGCATGGTCTTTCAAGACCCGATGACTTCCTTCAACCCGGTGCTGACTATCGGCCGGCAGGTGTCCGAGCCGCTGGAAGTGCATATGGGGATGAATCACAAAGAGGCTGAAGACCGCGTGGCGGAAATGCTGGCAAAAGTCGGCATTCCCAACCCCAAAGACCGCCTGAACAATTACCCCCACCAATTTTCGGGCGGGATGCGCCAGCGGGTGATGATTGCCATGGCGCTGGTGTGCAACCCGCAGATCTTAATCGCCGATGAGCCTACCACTGCGCTGGATGTGACCATTCAGGCGCAGATTGTGGAACTGGTCAAACGCCTGCGCGATGAACTGGGCATGGCCATCATCTGGATCACCCATGATCTGGGGGTGATTGCCGGTCTGGCTGATCGCATGGCGGTCATGTACGGCGGATTTATCATCGAAACCGCGCCGGTACGCGATCTTTACGCTCACCCTACCCATCCCTATACGATTGGTTTGCTGGGCAGCCTGCCGCGTATGGATGAAGCCGGCAGCCGCCGGCTGGTTTCGATTGACGGTCTGCCGCCGGTCTTGCTGGAAAAACCCAATTACTGCCCGTTTGCACCGCGCTGCAAGTTTGCTGTCGAGCGCTGCTGGCATGAAAATCCCCCCTTGATGCAGGTTTCCCCCGATCACTACACTGCCTGCTGGGTGGATACCGAAACCGGGAGGGAGCGTTTATGACGAGCAGCGAAGTTTTGTTACAGGTTCGTGATCTGGTCAAGTACTTCCCCATCATGCGCGGTACCCTGATACAACGCCAGGTGGGGGCGGTCAAAGCGGTGGATGGTATTTCTTTTGACGTCTTTCGCGGAGAAACGCTGGGGCTGGTAGGCGAATCGGGCTGCGGTAAGTCCACTGCCGGGCGAAGCATTTTGCAGCTATACCGCCCGACCTCCGGCAGTGTGCTCTTCGAAGGGGTGGATCTGGTTAAGCTCAAGGGCGAAGACCTGCGTAAAATGCGCCGCCGTATGCAGATGATTTTTCAGGACCCGTATGCCAGCCTCAACCCGCGCATGACGGTTGGGCAGATCATCAGCGAGCCGCTCATCATTCACGGCGTTTCCAACGGTAAAGAGGCGCAGGAACGCGCCGAAGAACTGCTGCGCCTGGTGGGGCTGAACCCGGCTTATACCAACCGTTACCCGCACGAATTTTCCGGCGGGCAGCGCCAGCGGGTGGGTGTGGCGCGCGCCCTGGCGCTGGAACCGGCCTTCATCGTTTGCGATGAGCCGATTTCCGCACTGGATGTATCGGTTCAGGCGCAGGTGGTTAACCTGCTGGAAGATTTGCAATCGCAAATGGGTTTAACCTATCTCTTCATTGCCCATGATCTTTCGATGGTGCGGCATATCAGCAACCGCATTGCGGTGATGTATCTGGGTGTGATCGTCGAACTGGCCGATCGCCATGAACTGTACAATCATCCGCTGCACCCCTATACGCAGGCGCTGCTTTCGGCGGTGCCGATTCCCGACCCGGTGATTGAGGCGCGTCGGCAGCGCATTATTCTCAAAGGGGATGTTCCCTCGCCGATCAACCCGCCTTCTGGCTGCCGCTTTCGAACCCGCTGCCCGCTGGCGGACACGATCTGCGCTGAGCAGCGCCCCGAATTTCGTGAGGTGCAGTCAGGCCATTGGGTTGCCTGTCACATGGTCTAATCGTAACGGTTTCGTTGAGGATCACTTAACCCTTGAAAGGAGGTGATGGCTGGAAGGAAGGAGCAAAACCCTTTTTGCTGAAGAAACCGATGAGGTTTCAAAGCCTGTATCCACTTAATCCAAATTTCTCTAGGAGGAGAAAGATATGCGTTCCAAATTGCTTGTTTTTGTGTCTGTGCTGATTCTGGCGAGTATGGTGCTTTCCGCCTGCCAGCCGGCCGCCGCAACCCCCGAAACCATTATCCAGACGGTTGTCGTCGAAGGTGAGGTTAAGGAAGTGGTGGTGACCGCAACCCCGGCTGCCCAGCAGCCCGAAACCAAACCGGCCGTGCTGCGTGTCAACCTTGGCTCGTGGCCCGACATCATTGACCCGCAGAAGTCATCCTTCGTCAATGAAATTGCTCACCTCAAACTGATCTACGAAGGTCTGACCAAGCTGGATGGTCAGCTGAACACTGTCCCCGGCGCTGCGGAGAAATGGGAATACAACGAAGATGCCACCGAACTGACCTTCACCCTGCGCAAGGGCTTGAAGTACAGTGACGGCACCCTCCTCAATGCCAAGCGTTTTGAGTATTCCATTCTGCGCAACATTGACCCGGCGACCGCTGGCGAATACGCCGCCATTACCGACAACATTGCTGGTGCAGTGGCCTGGCGCGAAGCCGATGTGGCCAACCTGAGCGAGGAAGAACTGCAGGCGCTCAAGGACGGCGTTGAAGTCAAGGCGCTCGACCTGAACGGCAACCCCTGCACCGACTACGAACAGGAAGACTGCCTGATTCTCAAAGTCGGTCTGGATGGCGACCCGGCCACCCCCGAACGTGAACCGGCGCCCTTCATGCACACCGTGCTCTCCCTGTGGGTGACCTACCCCGCCAAGGAAGAACTGATTGCGGAAGGCGGCGATATCTGGTGGACTTCCTCGAAGTACCACATCGGCAACGGCCCCTTCATCGTCAAATCCCTGGAACCCTTCGTGCGCGGTTACTTCGTCCCGAACCCCAATTACTGGGCCGGCGTTCCGACCTATGACATCGAATTCTCCTACATTACCGACAGCGCTGTGGCGTTTGAAGCCTACAAGAACAACGAATTCGATATCGTCCCGCTGGCTGCCGAAGACCTGGCAGTTGTTCAGCAGGATCCGGTGCTGAGCAAGGAAGCCCAGATCTACCCCGGCTCCTGCACCTTTGCCTTCTACATGAATCAGGACAAACCACCCTTTGACGAGAAACCGGTGCGCGAAGCGTTTGCTTACGGCACCAACCGTGAGGCGTGGGTGACCGACATTCTGCAAGGGCTGGGTTCACCAACCCTGACCTGGATCCCCAAGGGCTTCCCCGGCTATGACCCGAACGAAACCCGCTATGGCTTCGATCTGGAAAAGGCCAAAGAGGCGATTGCCCGTTCCAGCTATGGCTCCTTCGAAAACCTGCCGCCCATCAAGTTGACCTTCGCCGGCACCGCCCGCAACCGCACCCGCTTCGAGTGGCTGGCTGCGCAGTGGAGCCAGAATCTGGGCGTCAAGGTTGAACTGGACCCGGTTGAACCGACCGCTTACACCGCCCTGACCAAGAACCGCGAAACCCTGCCGCAGGTCTTCTACCTCGGCTGGTGCGCCGACTATCCCGATCCGCAGAACTGGCTGAGCGTGTACTGGATGTCCACTTCCGAGTTTGCCCGCCGCTATGGCTTCTCCAATCCGGAAATGGATGCCCTGATGAAGAAGGGTGACACCACCCTCGATCCGCAAGAGCGCCTTACCTACTACGATCAGGCGCAGAAACTGCTGGTGGATACGGCTGCGGTCATCTTCATGGTCAACAACGTCAACTCCTATCTGGTGAAACCGTGGGTGAAAGGCATCGTCTTTACCCCGCAGGATGCCGGATGGCCGGGTGATGTGGACCCGCTCTCCATCACCATTGATACCTCGATGATCCCGTAAGGGAAAACCGCACTCGAAATGAGTCGTCTGACTGGCTGGTTCTGTCCAGGCGGGCAGAACCAGCCAGCCCCCTGCCCGTTCAGACGGCAGGTTGTAATTCTCGAAATGAGGGAAGACCGTAGATGGGAAAATATCTCATTCGGCGATTGTTCTGGCTGATACCGGTGATTATCGTAGTTTCCGGGATAACCTTTATCCTGATGCACAGCGCACCCGGCGGCCCGTGGGACCGCGACACCACCGCCCGTCAGGTGGATCAAAATACCCAGCGCATTCTCAACGAATATTACGGGCTGGATAAACCGCTCTGGCGGCAGTATGTGGCGTATGTCATCGGGGATTTCAACAAACAGGGTAAGTTTGTCTGCGGGCTGGTTTGCGGTAATTTGGGACCATCTTACCGCATGCGCGGACTGACGATTCAGCAAATTTTATTCAAGCCACCGGAAGACAAGAACTTTATGTACAGCCGCTTTGGTTATTCCATGCGGCTGGGGGTGTTTGCGCTGTTGTTTGCGGTGGTTATCGGCGTACCGGCCGGTGTGATTGCCGCGCTCAAACAAAACACCATCATTGATTACATCAGTCTATTCATTGTGACCATTGGTATTTCGGTGCCA
The DNA here is from genome assembly GCF_034432615.1 of Bellilinea sp. GTDB lineage: Bacteria > Chloroflexota > Anaerolineae > Anaerolineales > Anaerolineaceae > Bellilinea. Next base: position 7,955 of record NZ_DAOUBL010000200.1, read on the forward strand.
AACTTTGTCATGGCACTGTTCCTGATCATTCTGTTTGCCTCCACCTTGAAGTGGGTCAATGTTGTACCGCGCAGCTGGGATGAATTCGGCGTGTGGGTTTTGCCGACCGTCATTCTCGGCTTTGGCACCATGGCGCGCACGGCGCGCCTGATGCGCGGTTCGATGCTGGAAGTGATGCGCATGGATTACATCCGCACGGCGCGTTCCAAAGGGCTGGCGGAGCGGGTGGTTGTGCTGCGCCACATGATCAAAAATTCGCTCATTCCCGTTGTCACCATTTTGGGCCCGGCGCTGGCAGCATTGGTGACCGGTTCTTTCATTATTGAAACCATGTTTGGCTTTCCCGGTATGGGGCGGGCTTATGTGACGGCAATCGGTCAGCGCGATTATTCGATGATTATGGGTACCACTCTGATTTATGCCATACTGATTGCGCTGGCAAACTTGAGCGTGGATGTGGTATACAGTTTCCTCGATCCGCGCATCCGGTTGGAGTGAGAGGTCAACCATGGCAACTCAACCTTCTGTAAATCCAACACCTTCTCAAATTGCCGACCTGACGATGATGACGGTCAAGCCGCGCAGTCTGTGGATGGATGCCTGGTATCGCCTGATTCGCAATAAAGCGGCGGTGGCCGGTATGGTGGTGATTGCCTTCTTCTTGATTGTAGCCATCTTTGCCAACCAGCTCGCGCCGCATAATCCGCTGCAGACCAATGCCGGCAAAAGTTTTCTACCCCCCGCCTGGATGGAAATCGGCCCGAACGGCAGACCTTCCGACCCGGCTTTCTTCTTCGGCACCGACAATTTGGGGCGGGATGTGCTCAGCCGTACCATCTACGGCGCGCGGGTTTCCATGGTGGTCGGCTTTCTGCCCACCATCGTGATCATCCTGCTTGGCTCGGTCATCGGTCTGCTGGCGGGCTATAAAGGCGGGCAATTCGATAACATCCTGATGCGCTTCACCGACGTCATTTACGCCTTTCCGGATCTGCTGTTTTTCATCATCGTCATGGTCACTTTGCGGGAGACGTTCATCGGCAAGCTGTTGAATGGTTTATTCCTGCTGTTCATGGCGCTGGCGATTGTCAACTGGGTGGGCTTTGCGCGTGTGGTGCGCGGGCAGGTGCTTTCGTTGAAAGAAAAGGAATTTATTGAAGCCGCCCGCTGCATTGGTGCCTCGGATGCGCGCATCATGTTCCGCCACTTGCTGCCCAACAGCCTTGGGCCGATTATCATCCTTTCTGCCCTGACCATTCCGGGGATGATCATCACCGAGGCGATTCTGGGCTACCTTGGGCTGGGCTTGACGCCTTCCACCAACCCGAATGATGTTTTCATCACTTCGTGGGGCGCGCTGATGCTGGACGGGCAGGTAGCCATCAACGCTCAACCGTGGCTGATTTTGCCGCCGGCGATCTGCGTTTCGCTGGTGGTGCTGGCGTTCACCTTCCTCGGTGATGGCCTGCGCGATGCGCTCGACCCGCGCCTGCAAGGCACTCAGTAACAAGAGCGGATAACCCTGTTCAATCCCTCCCTTTTTTAACGTGGGCTCGGGATCAGAACAAACCGCAGTGAGCAGCAAAATAGACCCCCTTCCACCTCCCCCAATATCGCTTGTGCGATATTGGGGGAGGCGCAGGAGGGGGCAAAATTCTGAAATCGGATGCAAAAAGGATTTATCCCGCACTGACGTTTTTTAGGTGAGGGATTATTTTTTTAATTCTGGTCTGAAAATTGCAAAGCGGTTGTAAAGCCGGATATACCGGCGCGCATTATACTAAAAACAAACCGGGAGGTGACTTTTTTGCGCAAACGCCGCCTGCAGCCGTATGCCTTTTCCCGCCTGCTGACCGTGCTGGTCTGCCTGACAGCCGTGTTTGTGCTGGCGTTGATGCTGCTCAGCCCGGCGCGGGTTACCGTGCAGGGGGCGGTTTTGTTCCCGGTTTCACTTCATTCGGTTCGCTCTGCCGATTACAGCGCGGATGAAATTGCCTATTCTCTGCCGGCAGTGGGAACAGCAATCATTGGTGATGCCCTGCGGGATGCCGCTCCTGATGCGCCGGACGCAGAAAAGGTTTACCGCGATCTGGAATCGCCGGTGCCCACAGCCACGCTTCCGCCGGGGGTGACCCTGCCGTCCACCCGTCCTGCACCGACGGCAACCGCTCCGCTGCCAACCGCTGCCGCCGAACAGCCCACCGAAAATCCTGCGCCGAGCGCAACCCCCACCGAAACGATTCTGCCAACTCTGCCGGGCATTCAGCCGGTTACCCGCACACCCACCCGCCCAATGCCGCCCACTCAGCCGCCGCGTGAGGAAAGTCCCACCGCTCAACCACCAACGGCAACTGCGCTGCCGACCGATACCCCGTTGCCGCCTACCGCCACACCCATACCGCCTACGGTGACTCCACTGCCGCCCACCGCTACCCGCACCCAACCCGGCTACCCGCCCCCGCCGATCACTCCCACCCGCCCGGCATATCCGTAGTTATATAGTTGAAAAAGGATTGAATGAAAAGATAGGAGGTCACGGTGAGAAATTATTATCAAATAATAGGGGTATCGCCTTCGGCTTCCATTGAAGAGATCAAAGAAAGATATCGTTTTTTAGTCAAAGCATACCATCCAGATCGATTCACAACCGAAAAAGAAAAAACCCAAGCTTCTAAGGAAATGCAACTAATCAATGAAGCATACTCTGTATTATCTGACCCTGAAAAACGAATTATATACGATAAAAAAATTGGTGTTTCACGAGACGAAAATTTTGAACACGGTCAAGAAGATGCTTCGGAGAAGTTGGATGAAAGGTCAAAGTATGTTGTCTCGTTGATTAACAAATGGGATATCTTTAATCTAAACCTACCCTACAATCCAAAGAGAGTCCAACTAATTCAAGATTTGCGTCTTTCTCTCTCTGATTTAAGTCATTTATTGGAAACAATATTTCCAACCAGTTCAAATATGATTGGGGAAAAGCAGGGAAACAAATCAATTGCATTTATCGTGGCTGCAAGTTTTGCTCTTGGTGCTGAAAGTAGTAAAAATGGGCTTGAAAAAGGTTTTCGACAACATGATCTTGAGGTCCATCTTGCTATGGTGGGTCTGGCCAATTGGTTTTCTCTGATAGAGAAAGCATCTGACAACCTAACTCTTGAAAATAAAGCAAGAAGGACAATGGAGATTGCTTATTTGCTGATAAAAACATGTGTTTCTGATGGTTATAGGTGGGTTTTAGAAGAAAATCCGAAAAATGTTTATGAACAAGATAATAGGAGTAACAACCGAAATTATTGCCATTCATGTTACAGATTTACTAAAGTGATTCACACTTCTTTTAGAAAAAATATTGGAATGCTCATCGCTCGCTCTTATCAAAAAGTAGAGGGAAACTTATGCAATGAATGTATTGAACGTTTTTTTTGGTCATTCACCATGAAAACCGTCCTGTTTGGTTGGTGGGGAATAATATCCATGATTGTTTCACCTTTTATTATCTTTCTGAATGTCATAAATTACGTGAATTCAATTTTTTCACTTGGATACAAACGAACTCTGATATCAATAAAGTGGGGGTGGAAAACTGTTGCTGTGGTTTTATTTTTTGTTCTAATTGTTGGGTTTTTCCCATCTATAACAAATGGAAATTATTATAAGGTGTCATCTTATTCCCAAACAAATCCAACACAAACCACAAAACCATCCTCCCCGACTCAACCCTCTCTGAAGGAGAAGCCTAATCCAACCTATACTCCACTACTAATAAGGCCTACTATAACTTTGAGACCAATTTCGACGTCAACCTTATATTCAATCAATACTAGACCATTTGGAGTTCCGGAGAATTGTAAAAAATGGTCTGAAGTAACAACCAGTTTAGAGGGAAGAAGGACATGTGTGTATGGTCAGATACAGAGTGTCTACTGGGGAGATGACGGTCGCTTTTTCATTCGCTTTAGTAAAAATAATAATGATGCTTTCCGTTTTGTTGTCGTATATGGTTATTATGAAGTTAAAGCTAACGAATGTGTCTATGCAACCGGCGTTGTAAAAAAATATGGGAAAATGCCATATATCGAACTGGGTGATAGAGATATTTTGTATGTCTATGAGTGTAATTGAGGATGTTTTACACAAGTTACATCCACGATCAAAATTGTGTAATAAACCCGATTTTTTCTAGTGGTGTTCCAGATATACCTTTTTCAATACCTTCAAATGAAAAGTTATAGAAAAATTTAGCGTTTGTTAGTACAATTCGCAAGTTGTATTTTAATTAAGCAATGCTATTTGGTGATTATTGAAACGTCGTTTTTTGTATCATAACAATCTCCCAATATACAAGGGTATTATCGAAACAATCCCTCTGCTCATCGGTATTGCACCGTTCGGTATGATTTATGGCGTGCTGGCGGTTAAAGCCGGTTTCCCGGCAGCGGCGGCTCAGGCCATGTCGGCAATTCTTTTTGCCGGCTCTTCTCAGTTTATGATTGTGAATCTCGTCGCAGCTGGTTCGCCGTGGCTGGTTGTAGTTTTAACCGCTGTGGTGGTCAACCTGCGCCATGCCCTGTACAGTGCCTCGCTGGCGCCGTTCCTTAAACACCTGCCGGCAGGCTGGAAGGCTGTGCTGGCGTATGTGCTGGTGGATGAAGCCTATGCTGTGGGTATCCATCACTATGAGAGGGAGGGGTCGGCAGGTCATCAGCACTGGTTTCTGCTGGGGTCGGGGCTGGCGGTTTGGGTGTGCTGGCAGGCCAGTACCGCGTTGGGTATTTTTCTGGGGGCGCAAATTCCCGCGGCGTGGTCGCTGGATTTTACGCTGGCCCTGACCTTTATCGCGATTGTGGTGCCCGGCCTTAAGAATCGGCCGTTACTGCTTTCGGCTGTGACAGCGGCAGTGACGACGGTGGTGGCTCATCCTTTACCCTATAAACTGGGATTGATTCTGGCGGCGCTGGCCGGGATTGCCGCCGGGTTGTGGAGTGAGCGGCAATGACCGACTTCTGGCTGATCATTCTCCTGGCGGGCGGGTTGACCTATGCGATCCGATTGTCGTTCATTGCCCTGCATGGCCGCTGGCAAGCCCCCCAATGGTTTGTGCGGGCTTTGCGCTATGTGCCGGTGGCAGTCCTCAGTGCCATCATCCTGCCTGAGTTGCTGGTCGTGGATGGACAGGTTTTGCTCTCTCCGATCAACCCGCGCCTGCTGGCGGGGACTGCGGCAATTTTGATTGCCTGGCGCAGCCGGAATGTCTTTTTGACCATTGCAGGGGGGATGCTCTTCCTCTATCTTTTCCAGTTTTTGCTGGGTTGAACTGCCTGCAAGGTTAGAAAATAGAATAAACTTATAAGGATGAGCACTGTTTTAGAGATGAGGTATGCCGGCTGACTGGTGGATGGTTTCTGCTGAACAGGTGGGCTGGTCGGCGTTGAGCGCCGGGCTGATCTTGCTACTGCCCGGTGCGGGAGTACTGATCTGGCTGGCGCGCCGCCCGATGGACTGGCTGGAATGGCTGGCGGAGGCGGTGGGTTTGTCGCTTTCATTGACAGCGCTACTTGGCCTGGCAGGGTTTCTGGCGCACATTCGCTTCACGCCGGCCCTCATTTTCGGGTTGCTGGCCATCAGTCTGCTTTCGCTGACCGTCGGGGGGTTGCTGCGCCTGCCGCTCAAAAGGCAGCCATCCGGCTGGCGGCATTGGCTGGGGCTGGCTGCCGGGCTGGCAGGGCTGGCCGCAGCGCTCTACTGGCGCTGGTTTCAGGCGCGGGAACTGCATGTACCGGCCTGGGTGGATTCCCTGCACCATACGCTGATTGTGCAAAAAATTCTGGAAAGCGGCGGCGTGCCGGCCAGCCTTGCACCGCAGGTCAACGCAGACCTTGCCTACCATTTTGGCTTCCATCTCGTTACGGCGTGGTTTGTCT
>NZ_DAOUBL010000201.1:0-2135 GCF_034432615.1 Bellilinea sp.
CCCGATGCACCAATTCGTAAAGACTCCCAGAAACTCATAGCACCACTCCTTGACTCCTGACAGCAGGATAGCACAAGCCCAAACAGATTTCCGTAAAGTTGGGATGAAGGCTGAATAAAAACGGCGTTAAAAACGTAAAATACACCTCCGGTGAAGGGGGGTGTATTTTACTGTGGGAGAAACGCTATGCGATTGTCTGGAGTGGTATTACCGATAAACCGATCGCAGGGTGTGGGAGTCAGGCTGCCTGCGTAATCGTCGAGGTATAGGCTGCCGCCGGAACGCCGGGCTGGGGCGGCGGAGCGAAGCGCTTTTCGGTCATCTTCCACGCATCGCGCAGTTCCTTCAGCACGTGGATGGCTTCGTCGTATTCGCCCTTGCGGATGCAGTCGAGGCACCACTGATACAGCCGGAAGAGACCAACCGCCACTTCGGGATAATCAAAGTTGAGGGCATCGCGCAGGACGCTGATGGCTTTGGTTGCCTTTTCAAAATCCTTCACTTCGCAGGATTGAATGGCCAGGTCGTAAGCCATAATCACCAGACGGAGCGGGCTGGCGCCCATCACATCTTGCTGCCGGTATTCTTGAGTGCGGTATGCGGTCTGGTACATGATTCAGGTCTCCTCTAATTCGTTCTTGCCGTGCTGGTTTTGGTGTTGACTACCCTTAATTTCGACTGACCGGCTGCAAACTTTAGCCCTGCGCGGTAAATTCTGCGTAAAAACTCACGCCATCAGTTCGATCAAATCGCCGGCTTTGAGCTTGCTCAGCTCATCCGGCGGGATGGTGCGGATGATCTGGCGTGAGGCGCGGTCCATGATGTATACCGTGACCTCGTGGGTTTCACGGTCCACATTAAAGCGCAAAACCACGTCCGAGGTACGCGGTTGGGGTAAGGGGCTGGCAGCCGATTCGCCCGCCTCACTGCGGCGCGGAGCAGCCGCCGCCTTTTCGCTGTAATAATCCACCACCTGCTGCACCCGTGTGGATGAGTCTCCCGCCGGTGGTGAAATCGGGGTAACGTTCAGTTCGTTCATCTCGTCACCTCATTTCTGCTTCCTTGCAGTTCAAAAAATCCAAATCAACGGTTCCTTCCAATGCGCAGCTTAACCGCTGCGGAAAAAATTGCCGTACATGCTGTTCATTTGCTGAGAGGTGTACAGCATCAGCGTCATCTGGGTTTGCATTTCGGCAAACTGTTGAATCAGGGTCTGCTCGCGCTGCGCCAGCCGCTCGTTCATCTGGTCAATCGCTTTGCGGGTCAGTTCCATCTGGCTTTCCACCGACTGCTGCGATTTCTTGATATAACCGTCCGCGCCGGTGAACTGGTTCAGGCGGCTGTCCAGCGCGCCGAGCGCCGCATCCAGCAGCGCTTTGACCGCATTGCGGTCGCTACGCAGGGCGTTTTCCAGCGCGCTGCGGTCACTGATGCTGGCTTTCAGGTCGTCACTCAACTTCAGCCCAATGTCCTCCAGCCGGCTGAAGGATTGCCCGGTGGTGTAAGAGGCCTGAAACTGGCGCAGCAGATCAAAGCGCAGGCTGCGGAACATGCCGTCCCCGACCAGCGCGCCGCGCGTGTAGGTGTTATCGCTGTTCTTGACGGTGGCGGTTTTATCGGCCAGGTACTTTTGCAGGGCATTGAACTGATCAAGAAAGGATTGCACGGCTTTGACATCCGCGCTGAGGTCATCCTCCACAGTGAGGGAAGCAGCCTTGCCCTCCGCATCCGCGCTCAGCGAGAGGCTGACCCCGTAGATCACATCGTTCAGGTTTTCGTTGCGCCCGCGCTGAACGGTCAGGCCGTTGACGGTGAAGACCGCATCGCTGGGGGTTTGCAGCACGGTTTTGAACGCGCCGCCCTGCAGAACGCCGAGCGACTCCAGTACACTGCCGCTCTCATCGGCGGCCAGCAGCAGCACGCCCGCGCCGCTGCGCTGATGGGTTAACACCAGGTGGTTGTTGACGATCGAAGCGCTGACGCGGCTGCCCTCGGCATAAACCGCCTGATTGATTTTAGCGGCAATATCGGCCAGGCTGTCCCCGGCGCTGACGGCGACGGCAGCTCCCTGCGGGGTGTAGTTGACCGAAGCAGCCCCGCTGCCGCGCGAACGCGCCTGCAGAGCGGCCGGGTCA
>NZ_DAOUBL010000202.1:0-4058 GCF_034432615.1 Bellilinea sp.
CCGGCCGCCCAGATCAAGGTGCGGCTGGGGATGATTTCGCCACTTGCCAGCTCGATGCGTTGACCATCGTAGGATTGGACGCGCGCACCAAGTCGCACCTCCACCCCTTTGCGTTGCAGGACGCGAAGAGCGGCTTGGCGCAAGTCGGGCGGCATGGCAGGCAGCAGGTAATCGGCTGCTTCCAGCAGCAACACCCGCGCTTCAGAGACATCGAAACCGGGAAAATCGCGGGGCAGCGCCAGGCGGATTAATTCCGAAAGAGCGCCGGCCATTTCAACCCCGCTGGGTCCACCGCCGGCTACGGCAAAGGTCAACAATGCCCGGCGGCGGTTGGGGTCGCTTTCGCGGCTGGCGCGTTCGAACAGGGTCAGCACGTGGTCGCGGATGCTGTCCGCATCGGCAAGGGTTTTCAAACCAAAGGTATGGGCAGCCAGGCCATCCTGCCCAAAGTAGTGCGTCTGCCCGCCGACTGCCAGGATGAGATAATCGTAGGACACTTCCCCGGCGCTGGTCAGCAAGCGGCGGTTGAGCAGGTCAACCTGGCGAACTTCCGCCAGCAGAAAACGGGCGTTCTTCTGACGGCGCAGTACGGCGCGCACCGGGTAGGCAATATCCGCAGCCGAAACACCGGCAGTAGCAACCTGATAAAGCAGCGGCTGAAAGAGGTGGTAATTGTTGCGGTCAATCAGGGTCACCCGCACGGGCAGGCGCGCCAGCCGGCGGGCGGCGCGTAGCCCGCCGAAGCCTGCGCCGACAATGACCACATGGGGGAGTGCAAATTGGGTTGTTTTCATCGGAAACTCCTTTCTCGAGTCCGTTTATTTGTGAAAGTTATAACTATCACTATTATACCCTTTATTATCCGAATTGCAATACTTTGTACAAAATTACACAAACTTGACTTTTCATCTGATAACGCCCCTCTGCCTGATGGCTTTCTCAAAGTCCCCTGACTATTCTGTCAGTTTGTTTCCATTTCACTTTGCGTCCCTTACGCCGCAGGGTTGAATAAAAAGGTGTTCCTTTTTTTGCCCGTGGAAAGGCAACAATCACCCCCCCTTCCCCGCCGAGCAACCGCATTGAACTTGACGCCGACACAGCCCGGCACGGGTCACACTCCTCGCCCCCCTTCCCCGCCGAGCAACCGCATTCAACTTGACGCCGACACAGCCCGGCACGGGTCACACTCCTCGCCCCCCTTCCCCGCAGAGAAACGCTTTAAGCGAACATGTCAGCCTTGCGGGGAAGGGGGGCATGGGGGGTTGGGGCGAGCGGACAGGTTGTTTTCTCGCGCTTGCAGGCTGTGGTTTGACCATTTTTGACTTTGAGGAAGCCGTGCCCCTTGCTCAGCCTCGATTGAAATACAAAATTTGAATTTGCCTTTCGCTCAACCGTTATTCGGCGGGCATGTAAAATACCGATTCATTCTTCTCAAAACAATACCGGCAACGCCTTCAACCCGCGAATCACATAACCGGGGCGGTACTCCACTGCTTCCTGCGCCAGCCGCAGGTTGGGCAGGCGTTCCAACAGCGCCTGCACCGCCACCTGCATCTCCAAACGCGCCAGCGGTGCGCCAACGCAGTAGTGAATGCCCATCCCAAAGGTCAGGTGCGGGTTATCGCTGCGGGTGATGTCAAAGCGGTGCGGGTCGGGAAAGCGCGCCGGGTCGCGGTTGCCGGCCGCGTACAACAGGGCAACCTGCCCGCCTTTGCGGAGCCCATTCCCTTTGTATTCCATATCCTCGCGCACCCAGCGGCGGAAGAGCTGCAGCGGACTATCGTAACGCAGCATCTCTTCCACGGCAGATTTCAACAGGTGCGGGGAGCGGCGCAGCAAAGCATACTGGTCGGGGTGGTGGAAGAGCGCCAGCATGCCGTTGGCAATGGCGTTGACGGTGGCTTCATGCCCGGCGTTCAGCAGCAGAATGCAGGTGGCAATCAACTCATCCTCGCTCAGACGGCTGCCCTGCTCTTCGGCGGCGACCAGCGCGCTGATCAGGTCATCCTGCGGCTGCAATTTGCGCTCTGCAGCCAGCCCGCGCAGGCAGGCGGCAAATTCGGTCACCGCCCGGTTGGCGCAATGGGCGTCCTCAGGCGAAGGGGACAATTCGTACATCGCCACAATCCGGTTTGACCACGGACGCAGCCGGGGACGGACTTCCTGCGGCACGCCCAGCAAATCGGCAATCACCAGAACCGGCAGCGGCTCGGCAAAATCGGCCAGCAAATCCATCTCGCCGCGCTGAACAACCTCATCCAGCAGGCGGTGGGCAGTGCGTTCGATCAGCGGCCTGAGCGCTTCAACCCGCGCCGGGGTGAAGGCTTTGTTGACCAGCCCGCGCAGGCGGGTATGGTCGGGAGGTTCTTTTTCCATCAGGGAGTGGGCGTGCAGCCATCCGAAGGGAGTGCGCGGGTCGGGTTTGGCAGCCCCGTCCAGATCGCGCCCAAGGCGGCGGTCGCGCAGCAGCGCGGCAATATCCTCATACGCGCTGAAGAACCACAAATTCCACTCGGCATCGTAAAGAATGGGCTGAGCAGAACGCAGCCGGTCATAGAAGGGGTACGGGTCTGCAATGAATTGCGCCGAAAGCAAGTCAATTCCCAAAGCCCGCAGTGAGTTGGTCACAACCTCACCTCCAAATTCATCCAAGGATGCTCTGATTATTATATCCGGGCTAGCGCATGGTTGTTATCGCTGTATCAAAGTTCCTCGACAACCCGATCATTTTGTTTCCATTTCACCCATCCTTCCTTCCGCCCTTGAAAAGACATTTTACTTCCGCTGATTCGCAAGGCGCAATCGCGGTTCGCACTCATCACTCCCCTTCCCCGAAGCGAAACATCGTTGAACTGGACGTCAACACGGACGCAGCCCGGCGCGGGCCACACTCCTCGCCCCCCTTCCCCGTAGAGAAACGCCGTTGAAATGGACGCGGACGCAGCCCGGCGCGGGTCACACTCTCGCCCCCCTTCCCCGCACAGAAACGCCGTTGAAATGAACGCGGACGCAGCCCGGCGCGGGTCACACTCTCGCCCCCCTTCCCCGTAGAGAAACGCCGTTGAAATGAACGCGAACGCAGCCCGGCGCGGGTCACACTCTCGCCCCCCTTCCCCGCACAGAAACGCCGTTGAGCGAACATGACAGCCTTGCGGGGAAGGGGGGCATAGGGGGGTTGGGGCGAGCAGATAAATTGTTTTATTGGCGTTGCCAGCCTGTGGTTTGACCATTTTTAACCTTGAAAAAGCCACGGCTGGGCTGCACATTTCCTTGACAACCCCTTGCCGTAAGGCTATACTATAGATGCTTGAACACGGGGAGCCCGGCGCACCGGGCTGAGAGGAGGGCTGAAACCGCCCTCGACCCGCTGAACCTGATCCGGGTAATGCCGGCGGAGGGAGAAAATACACCGCTTGCGATGTCTTCCCTCCTCACCGGCGAGGAGGTTTTTTGTTGTGACCACCACACGAGCAGTCATTTTTGCCAACGGCGAACTGAAGGATGGCGAGGCCGTCCGCCGCTGGCTGCGCCCCGACGATTATCTGATTGCGGCTGACGGCGGGCTGCGCCACCTGCAAAGGCTGGGCCTGCAGCCCCACCGCCTCATCGGCGACCTCGATTCGCTCACGCCGGAAGAAGCGGCTGCCCTGCAAGAAGCCGGCGTGCAGGTTGAACGCCACCCCGCCGAAAAGGACGAAACCGACCTCGAACTGGCAATCCAGTACGCACTGCAGCAGGGTTACCGGCAAATGCGCATCGTGGCAGCCCTCGGCGGGCGGCTCGACCAGACCCTTGCCAACCTGGCTCTGCTGGAAATGCCCGGCCTGGAAGGGGTGGATGTCCGCCTGGATGACGGGCAGGAAGAAATCTTCATCATCCGCGATCAGGCGGTGGTGGAAGGCGCCGCGGGGGATACCGTCTCGCTGCTGGCCATGAACGAATGCACCAAAGGCATCGTCACCAGCGGATTGAAGTACGCGCTGAACCATGAAACGCTGTGTCCCAACCGCACGCGCGGCATCAGCAACGAGATGACCGCCGAGCGCGCCGAAATCCGC
>NZ_DAOUBL010000203.1:0-3076 GCF_034432615.1 Bellilinea sp.
GCGGTCGGTAAAATCGCCTTCCGGGCCGTTGTACTTGCTCACCTCCACCGAGCGGGCGTCGTAGCAGGTCTTCACCTCGGCAACCACCGCCGGCGGGTTGCTCCACAGGTCAATCAGCGCGGTTTTGCCGTCGCGCCCGATGGTGTACACATACCGGCCGGTGGCCGACATGCGCGAAATGTGCACCGCATAACCAGTGTTGAGCGTGGCTACCACCTCGTAGGTATCCCCATCAATCACCGCCACCTGACCGGCATCCCGCAGGGTGACGACAAAGAAGTTCTCCCAGTTGCGGGTGTGCTGCGGCTCGCTCGGACGGTCTTCGGGGGCAACCAGCACCTTCCAGAATCCGCGCATCTGCTCCATGGACATTTCCGGCGGGGCGGGCGGCTCGTTCTGGATGTACTTTGCCATCAGTTCGGCCTGTTCGGCGGTCAACACACCCTGCTTGCCCCAGTCGGGCATGCCGCGCGGCGTGCCGTTGAAAATGATGGACGCCAGCGCCAGCGTGCCTTTGGGCAGGGTTTTATCGGGGGTCAGCGCCGGGCCGGTGGCGCCGTTGCGCAGCACCCCATGGCAGCCGGCGCAGCGGTCGAAGAAGATCTGGCGCGCCTGCTCAAATTCCTCGGCGGTCAGGGCGGGTGCCTCTCCAACCTCCACCGGCGGGGTGGCTTCCACCCCACCGGTCGGCGGGGTTTCACCCTTCAGGCTGGCAAGGTATTCCACAATGGCGTTCAATTCAGCCTCGTTGAACTGCGCCGCCAGAGCGGGTGTCATCAACCCTTTCTGGCAGGGCGCGCCGTTGCAGTCCGGCGCCAGAAAGACATCCGGGTTCACAATCGACTCGTGCAGATAATCCAGCGCGGTTTTTGCCGTGCCGGTGTAAGCGGCATCCTCAACCCGTTCGGCGGCCGTCAGTCCAATTTGGGAAAGGTCGGGGCCGATGACACCCACCGCGCCCGGCACACCGGGGATGACATGACAGGCCCCACAGCCGCCTTTTTGAAGCAGCGCGGGTGCATCCAGCGCTTGCGGCGTTTCACCGCTCACCGACGGGAGCGGCGGTTGGGTGGGGACCGGCGCTGGCGTGGTCGGCGCAGCAGTACAGGCGGCCAGACCCGCCAGCAGGAAAAGGACGCTCACCATCATCCACAATCCATGGCGTCTCACAGTTCACCTCCTTTGGAGATACAGGGACATGTCCCGCCATGACAGGCGGGGTGATTCCATTATCCATTTGGGGAGGGCAAAGTTCTTTGCGCTGGCGCAAAAACCGCAGCCGGCAGCCCGTTTAGCCGCCGCGCTGCTGCGCCCACACCCGGCTCAACTGCTCCCATTCCGAAATGGCGAGCGTTTCGGCGCGCCGCTGCGGGTCAATGCCGGCGGTTTGCAGCAGAGCGGCCGCCTCGGCCGGCGGGATGCCCAGCCCGGCTGAAAGGCTGTTGCGCAGGGTTTTGCGCTTTTGGGCAAAACCCGCCTTCGCCAGCCGGAAAAAATCGTTCAACAAAGCCGGCGGGATGAGCGGTTCAGGGTACAAATCCACCCGCAGCGAAACCGAATCGACCTGCGGCGGGGGGTAGAAGGCCCCGGCCGGGATGCGCAGCACCGGCTGCGGCCGTCCATAGACCTGCACCGAAAGCGCCAGCAGGCTCAGCTCACCCGGCGGCGCGCAAATCCGCTCGGCTACCTCGCGCTGCATGGTCAGCACCATGCGCGCCGGGCGCGGGCGGTGTTCCAGCAGGTGGCGGATGATGGCGGAGGTGATGTAATACGGGATGTTGGCAACCACCAGATAGCCCTCTTCCTGAATCCAGTCCGAAAGCCGCAGGGCAAGGATATCCCCCTCGACCAGCGTCACATTGTCCAGTCCCGCCAGCGTCTGGCGCAGCAGCGGAATCAGATGGGCGTCCAGTTCAACTGCCACCACCTTGCGCGCCGCCGCCGCCAGCCAGACCGTCAGGCTGCCCACCCCTGCCCCAATTTCCAGCACCACCGCCTGCGGCGGAATTTCGGCGGCTTCGGTCAGTTTGCGCAGGGCGGCGCTGTCCACCAGAAAGTTCTGCCCCAGCCCCTTGCGCGGGGTCAGGCCGTGTTCGCGCAGCAGGCGCGGCACATCCAGCGGGGCGGGGTTCAGGGCAGCAGCCATGGGATATTCGCCGGCACCGGGGTGAGAAAATAGATTTCGACATAACTGGCCCACGGGACGTAATCGGCGTCCGAGTAGCCCAGGTCAATCCAGTTGCGTCCGTCGGGGTAACCCCCGCCGGTATCGGCAACCACTGCCGAACCGTAGCCGGGAATGTACACCCGCTGTCCGCGCATCCACGAATACCAGGCGCGCGTGACGGCGACAATGCCTTTTTGTAAAGTCGCCCCGCTGGCGGTGGCGTAGGAACAGCCCGCCTTGAACCCGCAGGGATGATACGAGGTGGCAAAGGCGGTCACCTTGCGCCAGTATTCCAGCGTCCCTTCCGGCGTTTCGAGGGTGCGCACCACCACCTGGGTGCCGTAGCCCAGCACCTGATCCACCGGTTCTTTTGCCACCCAGTTTGCCTCGCTCTGGCGGCTGACCTCCACCCCGTCCTCGTAGCGCACCCGCACGCGGGAAACTTCCACCCCCAGTTCACCCGCCTTGACCACCGAACGCTGGTCCAGTTCGGTATTCGGGTCGGGCTGGTAGGTGGACTTGAAGGGAATCGGTTTTTGCTCCAGCAGCACTTCTTCGCGCACGCGCACCACGCGGATGATGCGATCCTCGGGGATGGGCTGATCTTCAGCCGGGATGCTGTAATCCTGATTCTGGAGGGGAAGATCGGCCTGCGCCAGGGCTTCGCCCACCGTTTGGGCATTGACCGGGAAGGTGTGGGTTTTGCCGTCGGCAATGATTTGTACGGTGCGGGCCGGTTCAATCTCCACCTGCAGCGGGCGGCCGGTCAGCGGGGTATCCGCCGGCAGTGAGAGGCGGTCGGCTGCCCGCAGGCGAATGCCGGCCTCGCTCAGCGCCCCCAGCAGGGTCGGCCGGGCGGAGATCAGCTGCAGGCGCTGACCGTCCAGGATGACTTCCAGCGGAGTTGCC
>NZ_DAOUBL010000204.1:0-2883 GCF_034432615.1 Bellilinea sp.
GAAGAGGGAAATGCTAGAACTCTCCCATTAGCGTCCGCCACCGGCACAGGCACAGGCACAGCCCGCGCAGGCGCATGCACACGCACAACCACCGCCTCCTCCTGAACGTCCGCTGTAGGAGGATGTTTTTGGCGGAGGATTGGTTTTATTGGTGATTCTTTCGGTGAAAGTATTCACATTGCCGAGGACACCGGCTGAGAAGGATTGAACGCCTTTGACCATTGAGGCGGCAAAGTCTGAACCGGGTAGTTTGGGCAGAGTAACGTTGCCACTGCCGCTGGGGGCAGGCACAGTCGTTTTTGCCATTCCGCCACTACCGGAAGAAGGCGCAGAGCGAATGACCGGATCATAACGCCACCACCAGGTTGGCACCCGTACCGGTCCGGTTTGGAAGACTTCGCGGGTGCGGTCATCCCAGCGACGGTCGATCATCGTCCAATCCATGACCTGTTCGTAGACATCTGACTTGACTTCGGGGGTTTCGGCGGCGGCGACTTGCTGCCAGGCTTTTTCCATGATGGTTTTGTAGTAATCAATGGTCTCTTTACGGCTAAAGCCTTTCATTTTCTCGGTAACCGATTTGATAAGCCCGACAACCGTATCCTGCAGTATACTTTCTTTTAGTTTTTTATTGGTCTGTTGAAAGGCTTCGAGAAACTTTAATTCATACGGCTGGAGATTTTCGGGCAGGGGATCGGTTATTTTTAAAACCAGCGGTTCGCGGCTTTCAACGATTGCAGCGCCTTTTTTCAAAACCGAAAAGAGGATCATGGTTAATACTTTATCCAATGGTTGTTCCATCAGAACAGCGGCTTCAACGGCGGTCAGGCCTCGCTTAATCCCGTGACCCTCGACGGCGATTTTGGGTGGCATATATTGCAGCTTGCGCCGACTTGCCGCAATAGCCGACAGAATGGGAATGAGGAAAAAGAAACCGATAAATCCAGCGGTGCATAAAAAGCCCATGATTGCATCAATATCCACGGTACGCAAGTTGGGCGTTTCGGTTGCAACAACCACCTGGGCCGGTACAAGTCGAATTGGGAAGGATGCTCCAAATTTGTAGCTGGTGTAGGCATTTGCGTTTTCAGCGTACCAGGTGTAGTAAACCCGGCCCTGGGTGTCAAAACCGGTCTCGACCGGTTCATCGCTACCCGGCCAGTTACCAGAAGGGGTATGGTAGCGAGGTTCTTCAGGTTTCAAACCGGCTGGTAATACAATGGTGAAAAAATATTCGGTTGTGCCGCGGGTAAAATCTCTGCTGAAATAATTTGGAGTGATGACGATACTAGCGTACTCTTCGGCTTCTTGCAGGGTGGATTTACCCAAGACGCGCTCGACTTTTCCAACATACACGTGCAAAGTCCCGGTTTGACCAGCCTGAATGGCATTTCCTCCTAAATGGATTTCAACCCCCGGTGAGACATACTCCGAGGGGCGAATGAGGGTGGCAGGTTTTCCGTTAATTTCAGCGGAGATGGATTTAAGGTCATAATTTGAATTAGGCAGACCAATATCTACAATGTCTATGGCATCCCGGGCGGGTAAGTTATTGAAGGTAATGGTGTAATCGAGGCTGATACTTCCATCTGAATTGACAAAAACAACCACCTCTTGTTTGGGTACTTCAAAAGATAAATTTTGGGCCTGAACGGGTTGGATGCTCAATCCGAGCATCATTGCAATAATCAACCATAAAAGAAAAAGACGAAGAGTTCGCATCTTACCCTCCCGATGTACGGCTTACCATTTTGGTTCTTCAGTCAATTGATAAGTTGTGTGACAATAAGGGCAGGTGACCACAGGCGCACCGGCGACCATTTTGATGTCTTCCGGCTTCAGTGTTCCGCCGCAAGAACGGCATTTGATCGCATCCATGTTTACATTGCCGGGGAGGTCAATTTTGAGGGTAACATTGGTTTCATCAGGCTTGGTTGGTTTTCGTGTAGCCAGAAAGACCAGAGCCAATCCAATTCCCACGGTGATCATTCCTACCGGAATCCAGCCGACCGAACCCTGATCACCGGTGGAACCCCAAATGAACAATACCCCGAAAAAAATCAGAATTCCACCAACGATCAAAGCAATAATTTTCCATGCGCTCATGGGCACCTCCAGTTAAAATTCAGTGTAACATTTTCTAGTCGGCATGACAATTTGACAAAACTCATATTTGTAGTCTAAAAATTACCCGAAATCAACTCATTGTCATTTTGATTGTATACGAGAATTTCGAATCCTGGTTTTATCTTCCTGCTATAATTCGTTTGGGAGGAGGCTGGAATGGGAGAAGACTCTTTAAAGCAGGAATACGAAAATCTCAAGAAAGAATTAAATTATCATTCCTATCGCTACCATGTTTTGGATTCACCGATCATCAGTGATTTTGAGTATGATCGGATGATGCAGCGATTACTGCAAATTGAAGCCCAACACCCGGAATGGATTACTCCCGATTCGCCCAGTCAACGGGCGGGGGCAGAACCACTGGAACGGTTCGTCAAGGTGCGTCATCCTGCCCCAATTTTGAGTCTGGCCAATGGATTTGGCGCTGCTGACGTGCGGGCATGGTATGAACGGTTGGTTCGGCTGGATGAGCGGGTCCTGAATACCGATTTTGTTGTGGAGCCAAAAATAGACGGTTTAACCGTTGTGCTACATTATTTGGACGGCCAATTTGTGCTGGGTGCCACCCGCGGAGACGGGGAAGTGGGTGAAGACATTACTGCAAATTTACGCACCATCAAGTCCCTGCCGATGTGGATTCCGATCAGTCCGGATGGGCCTGCGGCGGAAGGGCGGTTGGTGGTACGCGGTGAGGCATTTATCAATATTCGGGATTTTGAAATCCTCAACCAGCGTCTGGTGGAGCAGGGAGAAAAG
>NZ_DAOUBL010000205.1:0-8190 GCF_034432615.1 Bellilinea sp.
TCCGATCTTTTGCGGCTGGCCCACTCATCCCAATCCCGCCAGTGCTGCTCAACATCCACCGCGCAGAAGTCCAGCGGCAGGTCATCACAGGCGCGCAGGAAGTTTTCCACCTGCCGGGCGGGGTCGTTGGTTGGGTCACACCAGTGGTAACCGCCGGTCAGCAGGCCAGCGCGGCGGGCGGCGTTGAGGTGCTGGCTGCGCCGCCCGTCGCGCAACTGGCTGCCCTGGCTGATCTTGACCACCGCAAAAGCCACACCTGCAGCGCTCAGCGTCCCAAAGTCCACAAAGTCGTTCCAGTGGGAGACATCCACACCGAGGGCGCGTTCATCCGGCGGCGTGAGGGGTCGGGGTTCAGCCATCGGCTCGTTCATGGTCAGGCCACGTTGGCTTTGTAAAGCGGGCGGTAATCGGCGACGAACACGCTCACCCAGTGGCGCACCTTCATGCGGATTTCGTCATGGGTGAACAACGCCCCGCTGGTTTCGCGGTCGGCGATGAAGATTTCCGGCAGCAGGCCGAAGCGTTCGCCGAGGATGATGGCGGGGGCGAGGCGCGGGTCGGCAGCGGCGGCCCAGTCGTTCGGGTCGTTGAATTCCGGACAGGTGATCACATCCCCCATTTCGCCGCGCTGAAGATTTTCCGAAAAGATGTTGGCTTCGCGCTCAAAGGATGGGTAGAGGATGCGCATGGCGGTCAGGCGCAGGGCGCGCGGCACAATCAGGTAACGCGCATCCAGCGCCAGTTTGGGAGCGCTGCCGCCTTCGGCCACCAGCATGGGCTGTTCGTAAATGGCTTTGCTGGCGGCTTCCCACGCTTCGCTGGAAAGGGCAGCGGTGCCTAAATTGCGGTGATTGGCGGCATGAAACACCGCGCTGCCATCCGCCATTTGCGGGCCGACCCCGTTATTGGCGGTGAAGACGCTGCCCACCAGCGCCGAGATGCGCCGCAGGGCGGCTGAGGCCAGTTTGCGCGGGTACTGGCGCAATTTGTGGGTTTCGTCGCGCTCGAACATCTCCAGGGTGAGCGCCACATAACCGCCGTATTTGCCCCACTCGCCCACTTCGGCCGAATCGCGGATCGCCAGTTCGTTGTAGGCGGCTCCTTCGGCAACGCCGGGCAGTACGCTCACCTCGCCCACCAGCACGCCGGTAATCGGGTGCAGGCTGGAAAAGTGCTCAACGCTGACAATCGGCTCCCACCAGCGGTAACCGCTGCGCCCCAGTTCTTCCCAGCCGCTCAGCACCAGTTTGTTGAGGGCGTCTTTCAGCAAACCCGGCAGGGTTGCCGTGGTCGCCAGGCGCACGCGTTCCGGGTAGTAACCGCCGTAGAAGTCATAGTCACCGGTCAGCAGGGTGTACAGCTCGCGGATGCCGCTCAGCCGGGCGGCTTGCAGGCCGGCCAATTCTTTGGGTTTGGGGATGCCCAGCAGGTCATGCACGGCGGCGTTCAACTCGTCCTCCGGCGAGTGCACGGCTTCGATGCGCGGCGGACCCTGCACCCACTGTCCGGCGGTCAGCTGATGCACCATCCGGCGGGTGTCCTCGATGGCGCGCTGCAGGTCGGCGGCTTCAAACACCCGCCCGCTGAACTGGCGGCGGATGCTTTCGGCAGCCGGCGCGGGCAGGTGCGCCGCCGCCAGCGATTGTTCCAGCAGCAGGCGGCACAATTCGCCTTCCAGCACATCCGTCTTGCTCGCGGCCGGGGCTGGTGCGCTTTCGCCGGCGGCTGAAGATGGGGTAAGGGATTGTTCGTTCATCAGGTTTCCTCCATTTTGTGAAAAAGGGTTGAAAAGGAAGGGTTGAAATTGTTGATTGAGAGCGCGCAGAAATGCCCCGCCGCGCGCCGGTTGGATGACACAGTCCACCGACAGGACGCGCAGGATGCGCTCCACCTCGCGGCCGCGGGCGGTGAACAGCAAATCTGCCGAAAAGCCCACCTGCGGCCGGACGGTTGCTTGCAGCATGGCGCTGCCCAGGGCGCGCAGCAGCCCGGCGGCCGGCCCCAGCGGTTTGAGCCGCAGGCGGATGCCCTGGCGCTGTTCGTCCCACTGCGGGTCATACACCACGCCCGCCAGATCGCGCAGGCTGGGCTGGGCGGGATGATGGTCGAGGTAACACTCGCGCCCGTCCCACAAAGGCAGCGACTGACGCAGTACCTCGGCGCCGAACACCCAGCCGTTACCTTCTCCGGCGCTGATCGCCAGGATTTCAAATTCGCCCAGCGCTTCGGCGTTCAGTTGAACGCGGGCGGCGCAATCTACCGGCCCCGATTCGGCAATGCTTGTGACGGTTGGGATGTTCATGTCAGCACCTCCTGTTTGGCTTCGCCGCTGAGCAAATCCACCTTGCCCGGCGGAAAACCGCCTGCTCCGCGCGGCGCAACCCCGCTGGGCGGGGCAGCTCTGCCGCGCTGCAGCAGTTCTTCGACCTGCGCCGTTTCGCCGATGAAACGGTACGCCACGCGCAGCAATTCGGGGTCGTCAATCAGTCCGCGGTCGCGCAGTTGAGTCACGACCGCCAGGATGTGGTTGCCGGCCAGCCCCAGCGCCACATTGTCGCGCGCCGAAAGGTCGCCGCCGTGCACCCGGATGCGGGCGTGCGGGTTGACCCGCCCGCCGCCGGGGCGGCTGCCCTGCGCCAGCGCGCGGCGGAGCACCGCAATCCCCAGCAGATCGCCTACCACCTGGAGGAAGAACGCCTGACGCTGTTCAAAGCGGCGGTAGGTGGGGCCGCCGGCGGCTTCGGCGGTGGTGCGCGTGCTGGATTCCGGCTCGGCAAGGAAGTGCAGCGGCAGACCCGTGCCGGCGGCAATCATTTTCTTGATGGCCAGGCCGTCGGTGTTGGCGTCATCCGCTTCCAGATGGGGTTGAATCACCTCCCAGCTTTCGTTTTCGTCGGCAACCAGAATCGAACCGGGGGCGGGTGGTTGAGCATTCAGCCGCTGCTGGCGCGCCAGCCGTTCACCCTCGCTGGTGAAGCGTGAACGGACTATATAAAGGAAAGCCGTGCGGTAGCGGTTGAGGCGGGCGCGGTCTTCCAGCCAGTTGGCGTAGCGGCTCAGCCAGCGCAGCACCGGCAGCAGGTCGGATTCGCCCCACACGCAGCCGACCGGGCGGTTGATGGCGTAATGGCGCATCACGGGCCGAAAACTGCCGTCCGCTTGGGGGCAGTCTTCCAGCGGATGGTAGGCCTGCCAGGCGGGTGACTCGCGCCCGTCCAGGGCGGGGGCGGGCAGGTACTCCAGTGGTTGATCCACATCGTTGGGGCGCGTGCGGATTTCGTCAATCTGAGCGGCCGGCACGGCGCGGAAGTAACTCATCCCGCCCGGGTCGGTCGAAATCAGGATGAAGAGATTGCCGCTGCGGGTCAGTTCATCGCACCATTCGGGCAGGCGCAGGCTCATCTGGTTGAGCGGGTGCTGCCACAATTCGCGTAAAAAGCGGCTGGTGGCCGGGTGCTCGCAGGTAAAGGTGATTCCGCCGCCCACCACATACTGGGTGGTCAGTTCGACAATGCGCCGCGCCAGCGGGTTGACCCGCCAGGCTTCCAGTGCCTGCCGCAGCGCTTCGCGCCGTTCGGAAAACGGCCGTTCGTGGACGGCGGCGGCTGCCGCGTGGGTACCCAGCGTGAAGGTCTGGTCGGTTTCGGCTTGCAGGGCTGCCCGTACCTGACGGCGCACCTCATCCGCCAGCAGGCGGCGTTTCAGTCCTTGCCACAGGGTTTCTTTCATGTTCACCTCGTTCGAAGCATGGATTTTTTTCAAAAACCGCGGTCCAAATCGCCCAGCGGGTCGCGCCCCGGCACGATCAGCGTTTCTCCGCCGGACGGCAGGGGTTGATCATCCAGCACGGCGCACAAGGCGGCGGAGATGAGCAGGTCGTCATGCGCCGGCTGGCCGGTGAGCGGGTCGCGGCTGCCGTCCGGCACGCCCCAGCGCATTCGCTTTTCGGGTCCGGGCAGAATTTCGTACTGGCACAATTCCAGCTGGCGGGCAAACAACCGACCCAGTTCGTCATCGGCGGCATCGGCGGCTTCCTTCCAGCGTCCGCTTTCCACCAGCGCCAGAAAATCCCAGCCCAGTTTGCTCTTGCTGGCTGCCGTAAAGGTGAAGGGCATCACCCGTCCGGGCAGGGCGCGGCTGAGGAAGTCCGCCAGCCCGGCGCCTACGCCGGTAGCGTCCACCACCAGCCGGAAAGGACGCCAGGTTTCGACCAGCGCGCGCAGCTCGGCATACAGGTCGCTGTGACGCACGCCCACCCACAGGCGGCGCTGCACACAGCGGTAGGTCGGTGCGCGCAGAATGGGGTCGGCGCAGGTGCTGCCGTCCACGGCAACAATCGTCAGGGCGGTGGCATCCCGCGAGGAGTTGGGCAGTCCTTCGCTCATTACAACCGCCGAAGCGGGGTTTTCCTCCATGCCGGCCACATCCAGCAAAAAGGCGTAAGTCTGCCCGGCTTGCGGCTGATTCAGCAGGGGGTGGTTGCCCGCCATGCGCGCCCGGCGCTGGGGTGAGAACAGCCCGCCCTGCCCGTCAATTTCCTCGCTGTAATACTGGCTGCGCACGAACGGGTGCTGCCGGCCCAGCCGCGCCACCTGTTCGGCAACGAATCGGGCGTAGGCGGGTACTTCGGCAGCCACCTGATCGGCGCCGGCAATGAATAAGCGCTGCACGCCGTCCTGCTGCTGAGCGAGGCGTGCCAGGCGCAGTTCGCGCGCCAGCAGGGTCTGACTGGTCCACGCCGTGCCCCAGAATACGCGGGTGGCATTGGTGGAGGCTGCCATGGGAGCAATTTCTTTGTCGTATTTTTCGATTTCAACATCCTGGGCTTCGTCCACTTCCAGCAATGCGCTGGCGGTTGCGCCAACGATGTTGCTGTGCGGTTCGCCGCTCAGAAAGAACATGCGCGCCTTGCCAACCCGGTAGATGTAGCCGTTTTCCTTGACCCAGCGCCCGCGCAGCAGGCTGTTGCGTTCCAGTACGCGCTGCAGTCGGCGCATGGCGTTCAGGGACTGCGGCTTCCAGGTGGGGGAGATTTTGACCATTTCGGCTTCGCAGTCCTGCAAACAGGTCAGCAGGTAAGCCTCCAGCTGCGCCTGAACCTCGTTTTTGCCCGACTGGCGCGGGAACATGACCACAAAGGTCAACCCCTGCCGGTACAGCACCGAGCGGGCAATGGCGCGGATGACCGCGCTCTGATAGGAGCGCAGACGGATTTTGCCGAAGGCGCGCGCATACAGCAGCGGGTCTTGCAGGGCTTCGCGCAGGGTGATGACCAGAGCATCGTTTTTGTTGGAATTCATACACCTCCTTTGAAAACAGGGATGGGGCGGGCCGAGAAGGGGGCCGGCGGCAGGCGCCGCTCCGTGAGGGGATGCCGTCCGGCGGTCAATATCGTCCGCAACTCAGCCCGCCCGGCCGGGAGAGAATCAATCCTGCCCTTCACTGAGCAGCGAATGGATGCCGTTGGCTTCCATTTCGGTGCGGATTTCCTCCAGTGCGGCCCGCACCAGATCGCCGCTGGATTCCTGCTCGCTGAGCGACTGCTCGGTTTTCAGCAGGGTCGCCAGACTGGCACAGGCGCGCGAAACCGTGTGCAGCACCGAAAGCAGTTCACCCAGTGAAATGCCGTCATCGGCCAGGGATTGGGCGCGCCGAATCAGCAGGCGCATCATGCGAATTTCCTCGCTCAGTTTGCCGCCGTTGCGCGGCCGTTTGGATGGACTGACGGTTCGGCTCATCTTCCCTCCCGTAAATATAGAATGATTGTTCTATTCCGTGAACAGTTTAGAGCAGGAAAGGACGGCCGTCAATCTGTCAAAAAGTGCAAATTCTGGCATTGAATCTGCACCTTTGTGCAGAGGGAAATGTCCGATTTTGATGACACTGGCTTTACAAACAGGTTACAACCGCTTTACAGTTGCCTTTCAGAGCCGGATTTTTGGCTCAGCCTGCGCTATACTCAAAAGGCGGTCAGAAGTTGTGTGCGTTGGCTGAATTGTCTAAAAATGGTTACAAAAAGGTGTATGGTGAATGACAAAACACCAAAAACAAACCAAAAACTATTGACTTTTATACCGCGTTGTCTTATTGTAAAAACAGCAGAAATCGTTTCTTTCTGCTGCTGAGCACAGGTGGCGTATGTTCCAAATCTTGCAAACCATCCAAAAGCCGTTCCGGCGCTTCCGCCGTCATCCTGTCTGGCGGGATGGGCGCGCTCAATCCTTCGTTGAATTGGCGCTGGTGCTGCCGGTCTTGCTGATCATGCTGCTGGGTCTGGTGGAAGTGGCCATTTTCATTGGCCGTTATCTGGACATTCTTGACCTGACCCGCGAGGCAGCCCGTTTTGCCTCGGTACGCGATCCCTTCCAGTATTCCCCGCCTTCCGTCTGGCCATCCGGTCAAAACTGCAATGGCCCGCAAAACCCGGCCCGTCCGGTGGGGGTGGATTATTACAACATCAACGAACGCTGCATGACCTGCAGCGATCCCAATTACTTCCACTTTTACTACACCACCGCCTGCATCTTCTCGCCGCCGGCCGGCAGTGACACCTGCCGGACAAATGACCCCTTCTGCAATGGCTTGAATCCGTATGTCACCTTCAACCCGGCCACCGATGATGTGGTCATCTCGGTGTACACCGTTTCCAACCGCACGGTCACGCATGTCTGGCCGCGCGATGATGTCTGGCCGAATACCGGCTACTGGGCGCTTTCCGATCACGATGAGGACACCAATCACAACGGCAACTGGCGCACCGATTGCCGCGGAAACGTTGTCCGCAGCCAGCCTTATTACACCCGTGACCGGGTCATCAATGCCCTCAATGATACGCTTGGGCCGGCCAGCAAAGGTTTTGTAGCCGTCGAGTTCTACTACTGCTATGAACAAGTACTCAACCTCCCGCTTTTCACCCAATTTATTCCAAATCCGCTCAGAATCCATGCCTACACCCTCATGTCCCTCCCCGCGGCGCAGCCCACGCCCACTCCCAAGCCCTGAGTCTGGCCGACCATCGGCTTCGCAAGGACAGATTCTGGTCATCTTTGCGGTGGCCTTTCTGGTGCTGCTCTTCTTTATCGGGCTGGCGATTGATGCCGGTTCGCTGTATGTTACCTACGGTCATCTCAAGCGCGCTGTGGATGCCGGGGCGGTGGCGGCTGCCAACACCTTCAAACGCGGTGAAAATCTGGCGAGCATGACGGCTGCCACCGAAGAGGTGTTGATTTTGCACAATGTGGATATGTCGCAGCTCAACCTGCAGGTCTTCATCTGCGATGCGGACGGCGATTCGAACCGCGATGGCAACCTGCCGGCTGAGTTTTATGCCCGCTGCCCGGATACTTCTGCCGGGCAATCACCCCGCAAGCTGGTGTGGGTGGAAGCTACCCAGCGTGCCCCGCTGTATTTCCTCGGCCTGATGGGGTTTGGGCCGGTCAACCTGACCACCAACGCCATTGCCGAAGCGGCGGCGGTGGATCTGGTGATCGTGCTGGATATTTCCGAATCCATGGCCAGCGATACAGCCGGCTTCATCCCCGACGATTATGACCCGGATTCCACCTGCAACCCGTTCACCCGCACGCCGCCGGCCAACCGTGCCGCCCCGCCGCCGGCCGGCGCCTGCCTGCCGATGTGGCACGCCAAGAACGCCGCCGATGCACTCATCTCGCGCATGTATCAGGGCTTCGATCAGGTGGCAATCATCACCTACGACTCGCGTGCCGAGCTGCATCCCATCCCCAACATGCGAGGTCAGACGGTAGCCCTCACCGATAATCTGGAAGCTGCCCGCAATTACCTGTGGAACAGTATCAAAGTGCATGACGACCCGCCCGTCCGCCGCATCTGGAAGCAGTGGGTGGATTACCGCGCCGTCAACCCGGTCAACCCCGAAGACCGCGACGGCGACGGGTCCGACACCGATAACCCAACCATTGTGGGCTACACCTGCCCCAACATGACCGACCCGCGCATGGCCGACCGCTGGTGGTCGGTGGCCGAGGGCGGCCCCGACCCTTACGGCTGGGGCGGCGTGCCCTGCGATGATGACGCTCTGCTGGATGCCTACGACTGGGACGGCGACGGCGTGTTTACCATGGCCGATCACAACGCCGCGCTGGCTTACCTTGCCAAGTACCCGGTGCAGTACAGTCAGGGGCGCGCCATCCGTCCGTCGCTCTCGCCGCT
>NZ_DAOUBL010000206.1:0-1826 GCF_034432615.1 Bellilinea sp.
AGCCGCTGGAGAGTGCCGGCTGCGGCAGACTGCGAATTTCGCCGTCATAGCCGCGCGCCAGCATGGCGGCATACACCCGTTCAGCCCGTTCAAAGGAACGCAGGAAAAGACTGCCCGCCATGCCGCCGGCCACCCGCGCCCGCCACAGCAGGCTGCCGCCCGCCCGGCGGCTGCCATCGGCGCGGCTGCTGCGCGCCTCACGCGCCTGCAGCAGCTGGCGTGCGGTTTCACCGAAGACGAACAGGTAGCGGCTCATCAGGGCAATGACGGTGATGAGCAGGCGCGGGACTTTCAGAGCGCGCAGGGCGAGGAGAATGGAAGGGATGGAAGTCGCGAGCGTCAGCAAGGCGGCGGCCTGCAGTGAAATCCAGGCTTTGAGCAGAACGGCAGCAAAGCGCATCAAACCGGCTGCGGTCAGGGTCAGGCCGTTTCCCACAGGCAAGGTCAAAAGGGGTGTGCCGGGGGTGGTAAAAGCTAACGGCAGGGCAGCCAGCCCAAACGGCAGGGCCAGCCAGCCGCGCCGAATCAACTTGGCGAGTGGTACCCCACTGAGCAGCGCCGCCGCCCAGAGCGCGCTGAGCAGCAGCAGATAAGCCCCGCCGGGACGGTTGGGCAGCAGCGCGCTGGTCACAATCAAGCCCAGCGTCAGAGTGACTTTCACCCGGCCGTCCAAACGGTAAAGACCGCTTTCTTCTTTCCGCAGGGCAACCTGAATTTCGTCCATCAACCCTGGGTGCGCCGGCGCAGCAACCCGGCGGACATGGCTGCCAGCGTGACAACCACCAGCCCAAGGATGCCCGCCGCAATGGTCGCCAGGGCTTCATTGGGTATGCCCGGTACAAGGTAATCGGGGATGATTTCGTAAAACGGTGGGCGGGCGCTTTCAATGAACTGCAACTGTTCGGCAACCCATTCCAGTCCGTCGGGATGGCTGGATGCCAGCGGCGAAAAAACGGTGAGCAGCACGGCAATGATGCCGCCGCCCAGCCATACAGTGCGGTTGAGGGCTTGCTGGCGGTTTTCACTGCTCAACAAATCGGGCCGCGCAGCGTAAAGGAAGCCCAGCGCGCCGATGGTGATCAGCCCCTCGCCGATGCCGATCAGCGCATGGATGCCGCCCATCGCCGGCACAGCCAGATTGGCGGGCGAGGTGCCCGAAAGGGCCAGTTCCAATGCGCAGGCCAGCGCTGCCAGAAAGATGGAACTCCACGCCGCGGCAAACCCGCCGGCGAACAAACCCCAGCGCGCCTTGCCTGCCAGACGGCGGACGAGCGAAAAAACGGCGTAAGCGCTCCACACGCCGACAATGGCCATGTTGAACAGGTTGGCGCCCATTACCACCAGCCCGCCATCCTGAAAGAGCAGCGCCTGAACGCTGACCACGGAGGTCATCACCAGCATGGCGGGGTAGGGGCCGAGCAGAATGGTTGCCAGGGCAGCGCCAAGCAGATGACCGGAGGTGCCGCCGGTGACGGTGAAGTTCAGCATTTGGCCGGCAAAAATGGCGGCTGCCAGCACGCCCATCAACGGCACTTCCCGTTCGGAGAGGGTCTTTTCCAGCCGACGAACGGCACTGCCAATGAGGAGGATGGAAATCAGCCAGAGCGCCAGCGAAACCGGCAGGGAGAGGAATCCATCGGGGATGTGCATGGGTTGGGGACTGTAAAGCATGACAAAAACCTCGCAAATTTGATAGAATAACGTGAGTTCGGGATAAAATCAAAACATGGCAGGCAGTGAGGATTACCCCGACCTGCACCTCCCCCAAAATCGCCCCTGCGATTTTGGGGGAGGCGGGAGGGGGACGAAAATTCGAAAGTTGATGT
>NZ_DAOUBL010000207.1:0-2657 GCF_034432615.1 Bellilinea sp.
AATCGCTGTCCGAAAAAAGTGAGCAATTGCGCGGCTACCGAATTGTGTACGCCCCTCCGTTGCTGCGACACTTCACCGCCCGCTTTGAACCTATATAGGAGGAAGTAAGGATGAAACCCCGTCAAACTTTAATTAGCTCTCTCATTTGGGTATCACTATTGTCTGTGATCCTCGCGGCATGCAGTCTTCTCGCCCCGCAAAATCAGACCATTACCCTGGAAGGCGCGGAACGTGAAGCCGTGCTTGAATATGCCGCTCCGATGGGCGAAAACCTGATCAACGGACTGATCACCCGCGATTATCCGACCTTTTCAAAGGATTTTGACACCACCATGAAAAAGGGTATGGATGAGGCCGCCTTTGAAAAACTGCTTACCACACTCACAGACAAACTCGGTGAATATCAGTCCCACGAAATCAGTCAGGTGCTGCAAGATGAAAAATACACCATTGTCATTTACCGTCTGAAGTACGAAAAGGACAATCTGGTCACGATGCGCATTGTGTTCAATCGTGAAGAACCCCACCTGATCAGTGGTTTATGGTTTGATTCACCGGAGTTGCGCAAAAAATAATCAACCCTTTCGTTTCGCCTCATCCCACCAACGGTCCATTTCTTCAAGACTCATGGATGTAAGTTCCCGGCCAGCCTGACGGGCACGTTCTTCAATATGAGCAAATCGCTGGCGAAAACGGCGGTTGGCTGTCCGTAATGCGCTCTCGGCATCCACCTTATACCAGCGCGCCAGATTAACCACCGCAAACAGCAAATCGCCGATTTCCTTTTCCCTTTCCGTTGCATCGTCTGCCGTTTGCACCTCGTTGATCTCTTCAAACACCTTTTGTAACACGGGCTGGATTTCACTCCAATCAAATCCAACCCTTGCAGCCCGGCTTTGAATTTCCTGAGCCTGTGAAAGGGCCGGCAAATTCAACGGCACGCCTTCCAATATCCTCTTTGGATGATCCTGCCCGTTCAAAGCCCGCTCTTCATCTTTCAATTTCTGCCAGTTTCGCAGCACACCTTCCACACCGCTGACCAAAACCTTTCCGAAAACGTGCGGATGACGGCGGACAATTTTTCGGTGGATACCCTGAATCACCTCTGCAAGGGTAAATTCACCATCCTCAGCAGCAATTTGGGCATGAAGAACAATTTGCAGCAAGAGATCCCCCAATTCCTCTCGCAACGCCTCGCTGTCCTCGTTATCCAGCGCTTCTATGGCTTCATAGGATTCTTCCAACAAATATTTTCGCAGGGTCAGGTGGGTTTGCTCACGATCCCACGGGCAACCATCCGGCGCACGCAGGCGGGCAACCACCTCCTGAAATGCCTCAAGCGATGTATCCGCCCCCAGCGCAGGCACGAACAAGACGGTCATCAGTCCTAAATGAGGGCTGCGATCAATTTCGTACAACATCAAATCTTCCACAATTTGATGGCGGGTGCCCGCCGCATGAACCAGCCTGACCCGGAATTCATCCGGATAGACCGCATTCAATGCCAGTTTCACCGATGAGGCCGTCATCTGATTATAAATTTGGGTAATCAACGCCGGCATATCAGGCGCATAGCCGGGGGTATGCAGCCGTCCGATTTCTAAAGCATCCAGCAACGCCAATCTCGGGAAGGGATCCATCTGCAGCGCACTGAAGACCGGTTCCAGAAATGACATTCCTTCGATAATCTGTACGGGAATACCCTGTTGAGCAGCGCGGCGGGTGATCTCCGGCACAGTAGCTTCCGCGACGAACGGGTGTCCCGGCACAGCATAGGTCACTCCCTGAGGCTGTCTGCCCAGAGCGATAATTTCCTCCACAATTGCCTCGTACACTGCCTCAAAAGTGTCTTTGGTTTCGTACAAATGATCGAAGGAGAGAATTTCCAGACCTTCGGGTAAGTTTTGAACAAGGGGATGATGGCTGGTGCGCAGATAAACCCGATCAATCTGGCTCAACCACTGCCAGGCTTCACGGGTCAGGTGGTAATCTTCACCGGGACCTAAACCCAAAATCACAATGCCGGTTTGACTTTGTGGTGTATGCATACAGGCGGCTCCTTGCCAGAAGCAATGGATTGGAAAACATTGCAGAGCAGCCCTCTACCGGCTTCAGGAAAACCGGTAGAGGAAATCTGCCCTGCGCATGGATCCCACCTTCCCGGTCGGGTCGGTGAGTGAAAACGAGCTGGATTTTTAGCGTTTGGTGTAGGTCGGTGCCTTGCGAGCGCGTTTGAGACCCGGTTTCTTGCGTTCTTTGATACGCGGATCACGGGTAAGCAAACCGTACTTGCGCAATTCATGAATAAAGTCCGCGTTCATCTTTGCCAGCGCACGCGCCAGTCCCAATTGAACCGCATCGGTTTGACCGGTTACACCACCACCATTGACCACAACCGTCACATCAAACGTCGAACGTTCCTGTTGGGTTGCCTCAAAAGGCTTGAGGATGGCTTCCACGTCGCCAATGCGGGTGAAATATTCCTCGATGGATTTCTGATTGACGGTAAATTTTCCCGTCCCGCTCATGATGCGCACGCGCGCCGTAGCTTCTTTGCGACGCCCAACACCTTCGTAATACTGAACAGACATATCTTGCCCACTCCTTTATGCAACAGGCTCTGGCTTTTGCGCTTCGTGCGGATGTTCGCTGCCAGC
>NZ_DAOUBL010000208.1:0-5851 GCF_034432615.1 Bellilinea sp.
TTTATTTCCACCCTTCCCACAACTGTCCACTTTTCAACTTTATAAGTGTCCACTTTTCAACTTTTCCTAACACAAGTTAATTGCTTATCATATCGTATAAATTTTACGAAATACAATAGATAGCTTCATTGAGAATTTTTCCTATAGCTAACCTATCTGTTAATTTGTCAAAGAGTTCCTCCTCTTTGGCTTTGAACTCCTTGAGGATATCATCTCATGACTAATCTTGTTTCTCACTTGTAGTTGGAGAATATGATTTCTTTTGCCCAAACGATTTGAATTATAACGATCAGGAAAACTCTCAGTATTATCACTATCCAAATGTGATCTGCCAAACCTCTTCCGAGCAAAAATGGAAATTCCAGGATGTTAATCAGGACGAAACCTAAAATCCAAGACAATGCATAAGGTAAGGACAAAGTAAGTAAAACCAAAGGTATAACATATAAAACCCATTGCGAACTCCAACCGGGTGACCAAAGCAAAAATAATGACCACGTTATTCCAATTGCGGCGACTAAGGAAAGATCGTCAAAACGATTGCGTTTCAACAACAAACCTACTCCAATACCCCCAAAAACAAATAACGTAAGAGATGGTGGAATCACCGCCGGATTTCCCGTGATTTGAAGATATTGGCTTGGGTCAAGTCGTTGCTCGGTTGTGAGGTATGCACCTGTGGTCAGGTTACGGTCAATCAATGCCCAAACGGTTTGCCATGACGCTCGCCCGGTCTGGGTTAGCAGCGATGCTCGTGTCATCTGGGGGGAAACTACAAACAGGATTCCAAAGACAATAGACACAATTGTGATTGCAATTCCGCTGATGAACAATAAATTCTTAAGGGGGCGATAACGGAAGAGTGCTGGTAAAAGAAAGACCGGGAACCATTTTGCCAGCATTCCCAGCCCAATCCACAAGCCAGCTAATTTGTCTTTTTTTTCGAGTAAAGACCAAATACCTGCCATCATTAATGCTAAGGTTATGACATCAGCATACCACCATGTATAGGGGAGAACGACCATAATCCCAAAAAGGATAAGACTGCGTATTTGGCCGGCCGAATCACCATACAACCGCGAGGTAATTTTTTGAAACAGGTAAAGGATAACGGAACCAGCAAAAGCTAACACTAGTGCCACGAGGAAGTCGTACAAAAAACTTTGTTCCCCTGCCATACGAAAAAGGATTTCACTCAGGAATGGGAATAAAGGTGGATACTCAACCCAGTAATCGAGATAAGGCCAACCGGGCAGCGCAGTCCACTCGCGATAGGCGTTTAAATCGCCGATACCGTAATAACCATATGGGATCAGGGTAAGAAACAGAATGATTCGACCGAACAGATATAAAAATGGGAGCAGCCAAGGCTCATTTTCTTTGATCCAGCCTTGTTCTGATGACATAGTCCCCTAATTCAAATACGGGTTATTGTCGGCTTCATCCTGAACTGTCGTTTCTTCACCATGACCGGGCAGCAGACGGGTTTCCGGCGGGAGTGTGAGCACCTGCTGGTAAATGGACTTCAGTAATTGGGTGCTGCTGCCGCCGGGCAAATCGGTGCGGCCGACCCCATTTTGGAAAATCAAATCGCCAACAATGGCGGCATTGGCCTGCGGGGCGTAAAAAATCACATGTCCGCGGCTGTGACCGGGGGTGTGGCGTACTTCTACCTCTTCCTCTCCCACCCGTAAAATTTGGCCGTGCTCAAAAAACAGGCTCGGCTGCGGCATTTCCGGCATTTGAATGCCAAACATGCCCGCCCCACCGCCGGTCAGGTAAAGTTCCAGATCATCGCGGTGAATGCCAATCGGCAGCGGCGGTGAACTGAGCTGAGAAAACAGTTTTGCACCGACTATGTGATCGAAGTGGGCGTGGGTGAGCCAGACCTGGGTCAGGTGTAACTTGCGTTCCAGAATCACTTGAAGAACCTGCTGGCTGTCAAAGGTGGGGTCAATGATGACGGCTTCGTTGGTGGTTGTGTCCACCAGCAAATAGGTGTTGTTGTCCAACGGTCCTAGGGAGAAAGTAAGGATTTCCAGTGTCAAAGATTTGCTCCTGAAATTTTATCGTGACTCAGAATAGTGCTGAATGAACTGCAAGGCGCGTTCAAAAACCAGGTGACGATCCGGCTCGCGTACCACCACATGCCCACTGTTTTCAACCCACAGGATTTCTTTGGCAGAGCTGCCGAGTGCAGTGAAGATTTTTTCGGCATTGGAGGGCAGCACGCCGCGGTCGGCGCGGGAGTGGATGATCAAAACCGGCCGCTTGACCTGAGGCAGTAACTGGCGGAGTTCTGCCAGCAAATCGCGCAATTCGGCAATCGAAGCGGTTGGATAGTAGGGATATTCAAGGTGATCAACGGCAGCCTGCGGGTTGCGCCAGTCAGGGCTGCCTTTGGGTACGCGCGGTTGAACATAGCGGAATAAGCGAATGAAGTTCAACCGCCAATCGGGTGGCAACTCATAAGGCGCAGAAATTGAGATGACTCCCTCAACCGGCAAATAAGATGCTGCGTACAGACTGAGCGCACCCCCCAGCGAGAGACCACTGATAAAGATTTTTGTACAGGAATGGCGCAACAGATGAAAACCGTCCTCCAAACTGGCCAGCCAGTCCTGCCAGCGAGTGCGTTCCAGGCTGGCGGGGGTGGTGGCGTGCCCGCTCAGGCGGATACCCAGCACCGTGATACCCTGCTCAACCAGGAATTCCCCCATCCAGCGCATTTCCTTGGGGGTTCCGGTCAGTCCATGCACCAGCAAACAGCCGGTTTCACCGGCGGGGAAAAAGAATGGTTCAGCACCTGACATGAGTTGAGGATCGTTCATGGTTGATTACAAAATCAG
The DNA here is from genome assembly GCF_034432615.1 of Bellilinea sp. Taxonomy (GTDB): domain Bacteria; phylum Chloroflexota; class Anaerolineae; order Anaerolineales; family Anaerolineaceae; genus Bellilinea. Next base: position 2,850 of record NZ_DAOUBL010000208.1, read on the forward strand.
CAATTCTCGTGGTAAGGTGGTGAGGGACTCACAACCATCAGGGGTTACAACCATGTCATCTTCAATCCGCACTCCGCCTTTGCCCGGCAGATAAATGCCCGGCTCAACCGTATAGACCATGCCATTTTCGAGCGAAAGCGGATTTTCGGCATACAGATAAGGCGGCTCGTGACTTTCCATACCCAGTCCATGCCCGGTGCGGTGAATGAAATATGTGCCGTAGCCAGCCTGCTCAATCACCTGACGGGCAGCCCGGTCAATTGCGCCGGCCGGTAAGCCCGGTTTACCGGCCAGGCGTCCCTGCTGATTGGCCTGCAGCACCACCTTGTAGATTTGGCGCAGTTCTTCGTCTGGCTCACCCAGCGCCAGGGTACGGGTGATGTCGGAAAAGTAATCCTCGTATGCAGCGCCCCAATCAAACAGCACCAGTTCGCCGGGTTTCAGGGGGGTATCACCCGGTACGGCATGTGGATTGGCACTGTTGGCAGCAAATGCCACAATGGGAGAAAAGGGCAGCTCGGGTGCGGAACCGCAGCGAAGTAATGCAACGGTCAGTTCGGCGGCCAGTTCCCGCTCGGTGATGCCCGCTTTAATCAGCGGAAGGGTTTGTTCAAAAGCCTGCTCGGCAATCAGCACGGCGCGGCGCATGGCAGCCAGCTCCTGCTCATCCTTACGCAGGCGCAAGACACTCAAGGCCGGCTCAGCCGAGACCAGCCGCACATCCCGCGCCGAACTGTTAATGAACTGCCATTCCAGGAAGCGAAAGCGGGTCGGTTCTACCCCAATCACTTTCCCCTGTAACCGACAGATTTGGGCAGCTTCCTGAAAGGATTTTTCCCAATCGGCGGGGTTATCCCCAAAGGGAATCAAGGTGAGGGGAATTTTAGATTGGCGCGCTTTTTCTGCTTCCAGTTCCGGCAAAATCAAAAGGGGCGGGTGGGGAGGAGCAATGATCAGGGTGGTGGGACGTTCGCTCAAATGAAAGTGCAGGCCGGTTAAATAAACCAGAGATGGGCTGGGGTTGAGCGCTACAGCGTCCAGACTGGCAGCATTCATCAGTGCAATCAGACGGGTCAGGCGGTCAGTAGTCACAGTGTACCTCCTGAGCAAATTATAATCCAACCCCTGCTGAAAGCCCCTCCAGCAAGGGTGGTCAAATTACTCACCCATTCTCAAGAGGATTGGTCTTCTCGCGCCTGCAAATCGGCCCGCCCAATTTTGCCGGTGGGGGTCATCGGCATTTGGGCGATGATTTCAATCGAACGAAGGGTATTTTCATCTCCCAAAATGGCAGAGCAGTGCTCCATCAATTCCTGCGGGGTTGTAACCGCCTCAGGGTACAGTTCAACCACAGCTTTGGGTACCTGCCCGGCTGCCGCATCTTTTTTGGCAATGACACAGGCGTAACGCACGGCTGGGTGGCGCAGCAGGGCTTCTTCCAGCGGGCGGGGGAAGATGACCCTGCCGTGCATGATGATGCGTTCGCTCCAGCGTCCCACCAGGCGGATATAACCGTCCTCATCCATCACGCCCATATCGCCGGTGTGCAGCCAGCCGTTACGCAAGGCTTCGGCGGTCTTTTCCGGCAGGTTGTGGTATCCAATCATTACCCCGCCGCGGATGAGAATCTCTCCCGGTGTTCCAATCGGTACCTCGTTATCCTGTTCATCGGCTATTCGCACTTCGCGATCGGGCAGTTCCGGGCCAATGGCCTTGAATTTTTCGCCCTGTTCGGGGCGCGGGTAACCCAGGGCGACAAAACCACCCAGCTCGGATTGTCCATAGGATTCGACCAGTGGAGCCCCCAGTTCCTCCTGATAGGCCATTTTCAATTCGGGGGGTACCGGCGCGCCGCCCGAAACCACAAAGCGCAGCGCAGCCGGCTTGCGACCCATCTTACGACAGTGCAGCAGCAAGTCGTTCAGCAGCAATGGGTTCGCGACCATAAAAGTAACGCCGCGCTGTTCCATTTCGTTCCACGCAGTTTCGGGATCCCAACGGGTACGCACACCAATAAATACGCCACGGTGAATCCCGGGTAGTAAATTGGCCACCAGATGATAGGAACTGGCCAGCGAGGTCGGTCCAAAGGAAACATCCTCTCTGGTCAATTGCAACCGCTCGGCGATGCAGTGGGTTGCGCGTGCAGTGTATCCGTGAGCGAGAATGGCGCCCTTGGGTTTGCCGGAAGAACCGGAGGTATAGGAAAGATGCGCCGCATCTTCACCATCTACTTTGACTGCCGGCGGTTTCAGGTCGGCGGCAACCATCGCATTCCAGTCCAGTGAACCGGGACGTTCCCCATCCAGGCAGATGTAATGACGGATGGAGGGCATCTGCGGGCGGTTGCGTTCAACCACTTCATGCAGGTCGCCGGTGTAGATCAAAACGGTTGGTGTCGAATCCTGAACGAACCATGCCAGATTTTGGGCTTGCAGAACGTTGATATGGTCCGACACAGCGCCTAATTTCCAGGCGCCAAACATGGCCATGACATAATCCAGTCCATTATGGGCAAAAATTCCGACGCGGTCACCCTTCTTCACCCCAAGGTTTGCCAGTCCACCGGCAACCGCATCGCTGAGCTGCTCACCTTGCGCATAGGTGATTGAACGATTGCGGTCGCTCCAGTACAGGAAGGGATGTTCCGGCAGGCGCCATGCCGTACGGCGGAGCATGTCGTTGAATGTTAAAAAACTCATTTTAACCTCCGTAATTGAAATGGAATAAATCGCGGTTGAGCCGCCCAACCGTTTGATAATAAAGATTTCTTTATGGCTTAATTAGAAATATGCGGGGGAAGATATGGATAGTGTAACGAATTTGAGGTGTGGATTACAAGTATTAAAATTTATTTAATCATTCAATTGAGGAATTTCTTTTCAACGGTGTAAGGTATGGTTTCACCCGGTAAGAAAAAATTTTTGTGTTAGCGAAAGTTGAAAAGTGGACACTTATAAAGTTGAAAAGTGGACAGTTGTGGGAAGGGTGGAAATAAAGTT
>NZ_DAOUBL010000209.1:0-2331 GCF_034432615.1 Bellilinea sp.
TGGATGAAGCCGAAACCAAACGGCTTCATCCATGAAACCGATTGGCGGTTTCATGGATGAAGCCGAAGCCAAACGGTTAGGTAGGATTTTGGAAGGCTTTGTCATTGGCATCCACACGCACCTGAGTAACCACCGTAGCAACGGTTTTTTCAATACCGCGCCGGCGCAGTTCGTTTTGCAGGTTTTGCTGTAACGCATACCCAATCGCACCTTGCGAATCGGCACCGCAAACATCCAGCGGAACCTCGTGCATCCCTTCTACTTTAGCGGCAATCTCGGAACGACGCAGAATGAAACCCACCTGCGGTCCATTGCCGTGTCCAATCGCCACATCCCAGCCTGCTTCAATCATATCTACGATATGATAAGCAGTTTCTTTGGCGGCCTGATACTGATCCTCTACCGATACTTTGGAGTTATCCTTGATCAGCGAGTTACCGCCGATTGCTACAACAGCCAGCTTCTTTGCCATAAGTTCTAAATTCTCCTCTCACAAAATGATAATTTTTTTAGCCCATCGTCAGCGCCATCACCGCCATCTGGGCGTGCATGCGGTTTTCGGCTTCATCATAAACCACCGACTGCGGTCCGTCCATGACCCCGTCGGTCACTTCGATATTGCGGTCAGCAGGCAGCGGGTGCATGTAAATGGCATCCTCTTTCGCCAGCGCCATCTTGCGCTCATCGGTAATCCAATGAGAGTATTTCTTGATGATCTCGGCGCCTTCGTTAGCGTCCGGGGTATGCACCATAGCCCCCCACGATTTGGCATAGATGACATCGGCGTCCTTGAATGCTTCTTCCATGTCATCCACCACCTCAAAGCCGACCTTGTATTTACGCGCCTGTTCCTGCGCCATTTCCATCACTTCCGGCATCAGGCGGAATTCGGGCGGGTGCGCCAACACCACGTCCATCCCAAAGCGCGGCATCTGGACGATCAGCGATTGCGGTACCGACATCGGTTTTTGATACGAAGCAGCGTAAGCCCATGAGACTACCATCTTCTTGCGGCGCAAATCGCGGCCTTTCTTTTCGACAATGGTCATCAAGTCAGCCAGACACTGGAAGGGATGCCAGATGTCGCACTGCATGTTCAGCACCGGCACACGCGAGTATTTGGCCACTTCGCTGATGTACTTATTGCCAATTCCCCAATCCACATGGCGGATGGCAATCCCATCGAAATAACGGCCGAAAATCTCACCAATTTCTTTGGGGGTATCCCCATGGGCAATTTGGGTCGTGCGGCTTTCAATGAATGCGGCATGACCGCCAAGGTGCGCCATGCCGGCTTCAAATGATCCGCGTGTGCGGGTGCTGCTGAAAAAGAACAACATCGCCAGCACTTTATCCCGCAGATAAACAGTGGACTCATTCAAAGCGCGTTTGCGCTTGAGATCGAATGCCACATCCAGCACGGTTTCGACTTCTTCTCTGGAGAAGTCGAGGTCCCCAATCAGGTCGCGTCCGTGTAAAAAGGTTTGCATGTTTCCTCCAAATTCTTCCTTGGTAAGGCTTATTCCATCTTGCCCAACACCAGCGCCAGCAACGCCATGCGCATCACGACGCCGTTATAGGCCTCCTGCCAGTAGCGCGACCAGCGGGTAATATCCACATCGGTGGGGATTTCATCCATGCGCGGCAGCGAGTGTAGCAGAATCGCATCCGATTTGGCTTTGGTGGTCAGCAGTTCACGGGTGATCTTGTAGTTCGAGGGGGTCATGCCGACATCTTTGCCGGTGCGTTCATCGCGGGCTTTGGTGTAATCGGGCTGTACCACCGGTTCAACCAGAATCACATCCGCTTCGGCAATCGCCTGTTCAACGTGCTCCACCTCGCGGAAATTCAGGCTGTAGGATTTCAGCTCAGCCTTGAACTCCTCGGTCAGCGACATCTCCGGCGGAGAAACAAAGGTGATCGGGCAGTCAAACTGCGTCAGGGCGTAACCCAGCGAGTGCATGGTGCGCATGCGCATATCGCCAACCGCCAGCCACTTCAAGCCATCAATGCGGCCTTTTTCCCGCAGCACAGTGTAGAGGTCGGTCAAAATCTGGGTGGGATGTTCACCCCAGCCGTCGCCACCGTTAATGATCGGCACGGAGGCCCACTTAGCCGCCTCATGCGGCGCTCCCTGCTGGAAGTGGCGCATGACGATCACATCGCCGTAGAATTCCAGCATTTTGACGGTATCTTTGATCGATTCCTGATACCAGTCACCGGCGCGGGTCATCTTGGCATCCGCAAAACCGGTCACATGCCCGCCAAGGCGGTGCATGGCGGCTTCGTGCGCCAGGCGGGTGCGGGTGCTGGGCTGGTAAAAAGCCGTCA
>NZ_DAOUBL010000210.1:0-3733 GCF_034432615.1 Bellilinea sp.
AGAAATTGAGCTGGAAGATCCGTTCGAGAACATGGGTGCTCAGCTGCTCAAAGAAGCGGCCACCAAAACCAATGACATTGCCGGTGACGGCACCACAACTTCTACCGTACTGGCGCACGCCATCGTTACGGAAGGTTTGAAAACCCTGGCCGCTGGCGCCAACCCAATGCTGCTCAAACGCGGTATTGAAGCTGCTGCCAAACTGGTTTCGGAAGAAATCCGCAAACAGGCGATTGACATCACCACCAAAGATGACATTGCCAACGTTGCCACCATTTCCGCCCAGGACCGCACCATTGGTAACCTGATTGCCGAGGTGATGGATAAAGTCGGCAAAGATGGCGTGATCACCGTAGAAGAATCCAAAGGTCTGGAATTCGAAACCGAGTACGTCGAAGGTATGCAGTTCGACCGCGGTTATATCTCCCCCTACTTCATTACCGATCCCGAACACATGGAAGCGGTCATTCAGGATCCTTACATCCTGATCCATGACAAGAAAATCTCCGCTGCACAGGATATTGTCCCCATTCTCGAAAAGCTGGTGCAGGTTGGCAAGCGCGATCTGGTCATCATTGCCGAGGATGTGGATGGCGAAGCTCTGGCAACCCTGGTGCTGAACAAACTGCGCGGTATGCTGAATGTGCTGGCGGTCAAAGCCCCCGGTTTTGGTGATCGCCGCAAAGCCATGCTGCAGGATATTGCCATTCTGACCGGTGCCAGCGTCATTTCCGAAGAAACCGGCCGCAAGCTGGAAACCACGACCATTGCCGATCTCGGCCGCGCCGAGAAAGTGGTGGCTGATAAAGACAACACCACCATTGTTGGCGGCAAGGGCAACGAGGCCGAAATCCGCGGGCGCATCGAGCAAATTCGCGTGGAAATTGAGAAAACCACCAGCGATTACGACCGCGAAAAACTGCAAGAACGTCTGGCGAAACTCGCGGGTGGCGTGGCGATTATCCGCGTGGGCGCTGCCACCGAAACCGAATTGAAAGAGAAGAAACACCGTGTTGAGGATGCTCTCTCGGCGACCCGTGCCGCAGTGGAAGAGGGAATTGTCCCCGGCGGTGGTGTTGCCCTGCTGAATGCCATTCCGGTGCTGGATACCCTCAAGATGGAATATGAGGACGAGCAAATTGGCGTCAACATCGTCCGCAAAGCGCTGGAAGTACCCATGCGCAAGATCGTTGAAAACGCCGGCAAAGAAGGCTCGGTAGTCATTGAGAACGTGCGGCAGGCTCAGAAGCGCGAAAACGATCCCAAGATTGGCTATGATGTGCTGCGCGATGAGTACCTGAACATGGTCAAGGGCGGTGTGATTGATCCTGCCAAAGTCACTCGCGGTGCGCTGGAAAATGCTGCCTCGATTGCAGCCATGATCCTGACCACCGAAGCCCTGATCACGGAGGTTCCTGAAAAGGAAAAACCGGCCGCTCCGCCGATGCCTGAATACTAAACCATTCGCCTTTCCAGTTCTGAAAGGTTACACCTCCCGCAGACCTCTGCGGGAGGTGCTTTATGGATATATCGGTTATAATTTTTTTTATGTTCAGATCAAAATGGGCTTATTGGAAAAATTGTTTCGTGCTGGGAGTTTTGGTTTTAGCGCTGCTGGCAGGCTGTAATAATGGGGGTGAACCGGTTTTAACCAGCAGTCCTGTGCCGTCGGATCAAACACCCCAACCACCTGCCCGGCCCACGCATATCCCCACGGTGACGGCCACACCCGAACCGCTTGCATTGATTGTCAATGGTGAAGGAATACCCCGGCGTGAATTTGAAGCTTCGCTGCTTCAACTACAACAGGCCGATCAAGAATTGGGTATCCAGCGCAGTGAGGAGGAGCGCATCCGGCTTGTGGTAAATGATTTGATTGAGCAGACCCTGCTGGCGCAGGCGGCCCGTGCGAGTGGTTTTGCGGTGGATGATGCCCAGTTAGAGAACCGCATTCAGCAACTGATTGCCGAAACAGGGGATCAACAGGTTTTTCAAGATTGGATGAACCAGAATGGGTATGAGGACTTAATGGTGTTTCGATTTGCGCTGCGCCGCGCAATGGAAGCCGCCCGGCAGCGCGATCAGCTGGCAGCCAGTCTGCCTGCACAGGTGGAGCAGGTCAAAGCCCGCCAGATTGTGGTGCGCCTTCGTTCGACTGCCGATTCGCTCTACCGGCAGTTACAGGCTGGCGCAGATTTTGCAACCCTTGCCTTTCAGTACGACCCGCTCACCGGCGGGGATTTGGGCTGGTTTCCGCGTGGTTTTCTGACCATCCCGGCGGTCGAAGAAGCAGCCTTCAGTTTGCAGCCGGGCGAGTACAGCAATGTGATTGAGTCCACTTTGGGTTATCATATCATTCAGGTGGAAGAACGAGATGAAAGTTATCCCTTGAGCAGTGAAGCCCGTTTGACACTGCAGGAAAAATTGATACAGGAATGGCTCAACCAGCAGCGGGCTGCGGCGCAAATTGAAATACTCTACCCGTGAGCTGTCACAATTTACCGTCCCGAGCCCCTAAGGAGGTAGTGCGTGAACAAACGAGAACCCCGAAAATCAAACCGAGACTTGCCATGGAATCTGGCAACCGTGTTTGTGCTGGCCATGATTCCCCTGACAGCCTCTTTTTTCTTGATGATTTTTCTCAATCCGCAATCTTCACTGAACCCATTCCCGCCGCCGACTTTGCCGGCTTTGGCGCAGGCGCCGACGGCGACCTCAACCCTGCTGGCGTTACCCCCTACCTGGACGCCAACTCCTTCACCTACCCCCGACTACTCGCCCACTCCACCACCAAGCCCAACCCCTACCGAGCCGATCATCGTCATCATTGGCACGCCGATTGAAAGTCTGGAGACACCCGAACCGACTGAAACCAATGCGCCCGGTGGGTTTACCTTTATGCGTCAGAGCGACCCGCAGGCGATTTCGATCAATCTGTACGATGCCAGCCGTGGCTGCGGCTGGATGGGCGTGGCCGGACGCGTGGTGGACGAACAGAACCGCCCGGTTACCGGTATTCGAGTTTGGCTGCGCGGTACGCTGGATGGCAAGCGGGTGGATATGACCAGCTTGACCGGTACGGCTGCCCAGTATGGTCCTTCGGGTTATGAATTTACCATCGCAAATCAGCCGATTGCCTCACGCGGCTTGCTTTCGGTGCGCTTGCTGGATCAGGCTAACTTACCTCTTTCAGAACGGGTTGTTTTCGATACCTTTGCCGATTGTGATAAAAACCTGATTTTGATTGACTTCAAGAAAGTACGTTGATTCAAAATGGGTCGTTCAGCGCGGCTGAACATCCATTATCTGGCTGGCTGCCAGCAGGCCGTTCAATTCACCGGAATCGAGTGCCATCACGCTGCCACTGCTGAAGAATTCGAAGTCAAAAGTGAGCGGGTCACCCGCCTGCTTGCCCGGCATGGGCATCAGCCGGGCGGTGAGGGGTTTGTTCAAACGCAGCGACAGGGCTGCCAGATCCAGCAGCAAGGCAAAGATGGTTTCCTGAGAACAGTTGCCCGGCAATGGCAGCGTATCCAAACCGGTGCCGCACACGGTGGAATAGAGTAGCAAGTCCTTGATGGTGAGGTGACCTTGCGCACTGCGCAAAGCAAGGCGGGAATCTTCCAAAACCGGCAGCATCAAGCCATTGAAGCCTGCTCGTTTCCACCTGCCCCGACCCAGTGTATCTGCAAGGAAGGCAGCCGCCGCAAGCGACCCAAACCCGCCAAGGGGG
>NZ_DAOUBL010000211.1:0-4212 GCF_034432615.1 Bellilinea sp.
TGCAATTGCTGAATCTGACCGGCTACGTCCGTATCCGCGCTCTCGATCACCAGCTCGGTCGTCAACCCTTTGTCCATGTACTCCTTGTTGACTTCGATCAACTCCGCTATCATCTGCGTCCGGTATTCGCTGCTGATGAACGGATTCGAAATCCCAATCGTGAACTTGCGGGTGGCGGCCTGTTCCTTGACAAAGAAAGTATCCAGAACTTCCTGATCGGTCATGATGCCGTCTAGCAGGTAGGCATCCGGCTTATCCTTGCAGATGTCCAGCCCTTGCTGCAGGTTTGCTTTGGTAATGACAATCGGTACCGGGATGACGAACGACAAACCATTCGCACCACCCAGTTTGCTCTTGTCTACCTGCTTGCCCAACAGCATGTTCACCGCAATCCGCAATCCAGTCGGCGATACACCCGGCGGATTGGCTACCGCAATCGTCTCAAAGTCCGGGCGGTCCTTCAACACCTGCTCCCACAACTTCAGGAACTGGCAGCGGCCTTCACCTACACCCACCGGGAACTTCGCCGGATTGGCCGCAATTACCGCCTGCAACGCACCTATCGCCATCCCGTCCTGTGTCCAGTACCCATCCAGATTCGGGTACGCCGCCAGGAAGTTCGACATCACCTGCTGACCCGTCGCTTCATCCCATTTGCCGGTATCCTTCGCCAGCACCTTGATGTCCGGGTACTGCGACAACACCTCGTCCACCCCTTCCATCCGCGCTACATTCGCCGGATGTCCGGGGAAACCTTCGATCAGCACAATGTTGCCCTTGCCGCCCAATTTCTCGGCCAGCCATTTGGCGCTCGTCTTCGCCCATTCCTTCTGGTCAATGCCCACGTTGTACACGCCCGGCACATTCAACTCCTGATCCACCGAGATCACAATGATCCCCTTGCTCACCGCTTCCTGCAGTGTCGCATTCAGACCATTTACATCACTCGGATTGACCAGAATCGCGTCCACTCCCTTCGCCATCAGATTCTGCAATTGCTGAATCTGACCGGCTACGTCCGTATCCGCGCTCTCGATCACCAGCTCGGTCGTCAATCCTTTGTCCATGTACTCCTTGTTGACTTCGATTAACTCCGCTATCATCTGCGTCCGGTATTCGCTGCTGATGAACGGATTCGAAATCCCAATCGTGAAGGGAGGACCCTTCGATTCAACCGGCGGTTGAGTGGGTTGTTGCCCGGTTTGCGGGGGTTGGGTTGGTTGAACCTCGGTTGTGGGGGTTGCGGGTGTACCGCAGGCTGCCAGAATCATGGAAAGCACCATGATAAAGGCCAGTATGGTAAAGAGGGGTTTTCTTTGCATGTTCATCTTCTCCTTCTGGTAAGTTTTTCGTTCAAACAAAAATTCGGACAAACGATCATTGGGATATTTTGGATGACGTCAACACCTCCTTTCCACTAAATCTTCTTTCAGATGGTCATGGTTGGTTGATCTTCGATGACGAACAGGTATTCGAGCGCGAGAGCAACCGCGCCAGTCACTCCCGCATCGGCACCCATGCGCGAGAAATTGATGGCCAGATGCGTGGTTGCCAGTGGCAGGGAACGACGCAGCACTGCTCGACGGATAGAAACCAGTAAATGATTGCCGAAATTGGCAATGCCCCCACCGATAAAGATGTGACTGGGATTGAAGAAATTAACCAGCCCAGCCAGCACATCCCCAATCATTTGACCGCTGGCACGAATGATCTCCAATGCGGCCTGATCTCCTTCGCGGCAGGCGGCATTGACGTCTTCAGGGCGTAAAACGCCGCCGTTAAGATCCATTAAATTTTTGAGGAAAGGACTGCTGCCGTTCAACGCGGCTTGCATGGCTTTTTCTGTAATCGCCGGGCCAGCCGCCATCGCCTCCAGACAACCGGTATTACCGCAGCGGCAGATTGGTCCGTTTTTATCCACACAAATATGTCCAATATCACCAGCGCAACCCGTGCTGCCGCGGTGGATTTTTCCATTGGAAACGATGCCGGCCCCAATACCGGTGCCGATTTTTACAAAGATAAAATGATCCACATTGATTCCATCACCGGCGCGTTGCTCCCCCAGCGCCATGATGTTGACATCGTTGTCTACGACCACAAAAGCGTTTGGAAAAGATTCTTTCACAAATCCCCGTATCGAGAAATTTTCCCAATCCGGCATCAAAGGTGGCGCAACCAGCACCCCGCGCGCAAAATCAACCGGGCCGGGTACGCCAATACCAATGCCCAAAATCTGATCAGCCCGGCAACCCTGCAACTCTATCAGGTGAAAGATGATCTCGACACAGCGCCGCAAAAAGGGTTCCGGGCGTTGGCGTACATCGGCTGCTTCGCTATAACGTTGTAAAATACTTCCTGAAATATCCGCCAGCGCAACATCCACACTGGTTGCACCGATATCCACCCCCACTACAAAACCAAGGTTGCGGTTAATACAAAGCAGGCGGGGTTTTCTTCCACCCTGGGAAATACCCTCGCCTGCTTCCATAAGGAAACCCTTTTCCACCAGATCGCGAATATCATGAGCCGTCTTCGCTTTGGACCAGCCGGTCATGCGGGTAATATCCGTACTGGTAATACAGCCCTGCCTGCGCAATGCACGGATAATTTCCGCTTCTGCGCTGTTCAACAAAATGGGGGCTTTGATTCGTGAGCGAAGGGTATTGTTCATGAATTGGGGTAGAGCGAAGATCGAAAATCAACGCTGATACAGGGACGTTTTTATCGGGAGAATCTGCGATAAAAACAACTTGCCCTTATTATTACAAAATCCTTTCGTAAATTCAATAGACGGTTTCGTATATTTTATTAAGAACTTCGTTTATTTGATAGACAAAGTTCTTACTCTCGAATGATCTGGCTGATTGCACCCGTCTTCTTGTCCTTCAGGATGATCTTGAGGTTGCCGTTAGGCATGCGCTCTTCCTTGATCAGATAATGCTCCTCATCGTAGTCCTTCAAAGCAGCACCGCGATCTTTGCCCTCGCCGCCGCGCCACACCTTCAATTCCACCGGCTCCCATTTTTTGGACTGGGCGGATTTGTAGCAGGCATCGATAATCGCGTTGACCACATAACCGTCGTAAAAGGTCTCCATTGGCTGCCTGCCTTCATCCATGGCATTGAACATATCCAGGAACATCTCCACATACCCCAGCGAGCCGATTTCATCACCCACCGGGAACAACCAGCCGGTATCACCTTCCGCCTTCTCGGCCACATATCCACCCTGCCCTACCGCCGTGAACATTTCAAAACCGGTGCGCAGCCAGTGATTCAGCCAGACCGTTCCTTCCGTCCCCGCAATTTCATCGCGCAAATCCATCCCGCCTCGAAAAGTCCACGAAACCTCAAACTGCCCGATTGCCCCGTTGTCATAACGCACCAGACCGACCGCATGATCTTCCGCATCAATGGGATGAACCTGTGTATCTGCCCAGCAAGTCACCTCAATCGGGCGGTTCTCCTTGCCAATAAAATTGCGCGCAATTTCAATGCAGTGACAGCCCATATCCACTATGGCTCCGCCGCCGGATTGTTCTTTGGTCCAGAACCAATCACTGTGTGGTCCACCATGCGTTTCGCGCGAACGCGCCCACAAAATTTTACCCAGTGCCCCTTTACGGGCCGACTCCAGCGCTTTGAGCGTCTTGGGGGTATAGACCAGATCCTCAAGATAACCATGAAAGACACCCGCCTTTTCGACCGCTTCCAGCATTTCCAGCGCCTCATCCGCATGGGTTGCCAAAGGTTTGGTACACAATACCGCCTTACCGGCTTCAGCCGCCAGCAATGCCGCTTGTTTATGCAGGTAATTTGGTAAACCGATCACGACCGTATCCACTTCCGGATCGCGAATCGCTTGCGCCATGTCGGTAGTCCAGCGCGGGATACCAAACTCTGCCGCGAATTTTTCGGCCTGTTCCGCCCGCCGCGAATAAGCAATCACAACCGACTCCTGGCCACGATATTTCAACAGACTCATCGTGTAAAAACGCCCGATCAAGCCGGTACCCAGCATGGCAATTTTGTGACTCATTTCAGTTTTCTCCAAAGGGGGAATTTGAAATATCCAAATGTACGAACATTCTAATTATAGATGATTCCATTGTGCGTGTCAACTTGCTTTTCCGCCCTGTTATTTAAACTTGAAAGTTGGACAGTTTAAAGCTGAAAAGTGGACAGGGAGCTTTCTTAACATTTGAAGATA
>NZ_DAOUBL010000212.1:0-4346 GCF_034432615.1 Bellilinea sp.
ACCTGTTTCATGGTATCTCCCTTTTTGTGATTTTTATTCTATCTTATCCGTCTTTATGTCAATGGACAAGGGTTACGCAACAGCCGTATAATTTATTCGTCCCTTTGAATATTTTTTTGGAGAAGTCATCCATGACAAACCAAAAACGATACCGGGTGCGGCTGGACGAAAGCGGAAAACTGGAGATACCCGCCAGTGTTGCCGAGCGCTTTGGTTTGCGCGCCGGCGAGCAGACCATTCTGGAAGAAAACGGGCGAGAGCTCATCCTCTATCGGCCGGTTACATTCCTGGAAAGGGTCTATGTGGAAGCGACCAATGTGTGTAATTTGCAATGCCGCACCTGTGTTCGCAATGTGTGGGAAGAAGAAGCCGGCTTCATGAGTGGGGAAACATTTGAACACGTGTTGGAAGGGGTGATGTCTTTTTATCCCCGTCCGTCTCTCTTTTTTGGCGGATATGGAGAGCCGCTAGCCCACCCCCGCATTTTTGAAATGATCGCCGGAGCACGTTCGGTTGGGGCAGAGGTGGAACTCATTACCAACGGTACCTTGTTGGGAGAAAGTGCCTGCCGGGCTTTGTTGGATTCTGGGGTCAATGTACTGTGGGTTTCACTGGATGGTGCTACTCCGCAGGGGTACATGGATGTGCGGCTGGGGGATGCCCTCGAACAGATTTTGAGCAATTTGCGTCGTTTCCGTGAATTAAAGCGGGAAAGTGGAGCAGCCACTCAATTGGGGATCGCTTTTGTGGCCATGCGCCGCAATATCCATGAATTACCCCAGTTACTTAAATTGGGGCGTGAATTAGGCGCCGCCTGTTTTTCCATCAGTAATGTGCTGGCACACACCCGCGATTTACGCTCGGAGTCGCTGTACGATCATGCCCAGTATGAACCTGAGGCACAGAAAACCAGCCTGCTACCGGTTGTCAACCTGCCGCGCGCTGATTTTCCACCGGAAGTGCAACATGCCTTAGCCGCGGCGGTCCACGATGGTTTTCGGCTGGAGATTAGCGGCTTGAATCCGCTGCGCACGGGCAACCGCTGTCCCTTCATTGAAAGGGGCAGTCTTTCGGTGCGATGGGATGGTAAGGTCAGTCCCTGTTTGCCGTTGCTGCATACCCATGAGAGTTTTCTGGGAGAGCAGGTGCGCCGTTCCATGGCTTATTTTGTCGGTGATGTCGCTCGTCAGAGTATTGCGGAAATCTGGCGAGATGCGGCTTATCTTGACCTGCGCGAGCGGCTTCAGGATTTTGATTTTTCGCCCTGTGTCATTTGTAATTCCTGCGAGATGGCGGAACAAAATCTGGAAGATTGCTTTGGCAACCTGCAGCCGGCCTGTGGGGGTTGCTTGTGGGCGCAGGGCTTGATCCAATGCCCATGAAACTGGCTTCTTAATGGTTCGATAATCGAATGTTAGACGGTTCTTAAACCAACCAAAGGCTCTTTGTGATATTCTGATTAAAAAATTTTTTTAACCATTCCCAAACAGCGTTAGGATGAGGTGTCTATGAATAAAGCAAGAGTCCTTTTTTTGTGTACCGGTAATTCTGCCCGCAGCCAGATGGCCGAGGCATTGTTACGCAAATATGCCGGCGATCATTTTGAAGTTTACAGCGCCGGTTTAGAGCCGAAGGGATTAAATCCTTACACGGTCAAGGTTTTGGAAGAAATTGGCGTGGATACCAGTCAACATTATTCCAAGACGCTGGATACGTTCATGGGGAAAGTCCATTTTGGTTATTTGATTACCGTCTGCAGCAATGCCGAAGAAAACTGCCCGGTCTTCCCCGGCATGGGAAAGCGCATGCACTGGCCGTTTGAAGACCCGGCTGCATTTGTGGGCAGTGAGGAAGAAACCCTGCAAAAGTTCCGTGAAGTGCGCGATCAGATTGATGCCCGTGTGCGCGAGTGGCTAAAGGAGCTGGAAATTCCCATTAATTAGGGGATACGGCTGGCTTTGAAAAGCATCGGCAGGTTGGAAAGCCGGTGCTTTTTTATTGGCTGAGGCTGAAGAGTGTTTCGATTATGTCAAGTCTTTTTGGAAGATTTGTCTTTGATTATCTTTTCGGCTTGTGATAAACTTGCAAGCGTAATCAAGTAGTACTCTTTGGAGAAAAGGGATTCAAAAATAATCATGCCAGTCATCTATCCATTTACTGCCATCGTCGGCCAGGAACGCATGAAGCGCGCGCTGGTTTTGAATGCCGTTGACCCGCGCATTGGCGGGGTTTTGATTCGCGGTGAACGCGGTACGGCTAAATCCACGGCGGCGCGCGCACTGGCAGCCCTGCTGCCTCACGTGCGGGTGGTGGCGGATTGCCGTTTTGGCTGTGACCCGGATAACCCTTCTACCTGGTGCACCGAATGCCGCGAACGCAGCGCGCGCGGCGAGGAACTGCCGGTTGCTACCCGTGCCACTCCTTTTGTCAACCTGCCCATTTCGGCAACGGAAGATCGCGTGGTGGGAACACTGGACATTGAAAAAGCCATTCAAAAGGGGGAGCGTGCTTTTGAACCGGGAGTGCTGGCAGCGGCTAACCGCGGGCTGCTCTACATTGACGAAGTCAACCTGCTGGACGATCATGTGGTGGATGTGCTGCTCGATTCGGCGGCAATGGGGATGAATATTATTGAGCGCGAGGGGATTTCGTTCAGCCACCCGGCGCGCTTTATTCTGGTAGGTACCATGAACCCGGAAGAGGGCGATCTGCGCCCGCAACTGCTGGACCGTTTTGCGCTCTCGGTAGAAATTTACGGTATTCGCGATGCCCGCGAACGGGTACAAATCATGGAACGCAATCTGGCGTTCGAGTCTGACCCGGAAAAATTCCGTCAGCAGTGGCTGCCGAAGGAAGAAGAACTTTCGCGCCAGATTGAACGCGCCCGGCGCTTGATTGATCAGGTCAGTTACACCAGCCGCGATCTGCTTTCCATTGCTCAATTGACCGCTTCCTTGAACGTGGACGGCCACCGCGCCGATCTGGTCATTCTCAAAGCCGCTCGGGCACAGGCTGCTTTTGACGGGCGGACTGCCATCAACGGACGCGATATTGCGCTGGCTGCCGAACTTGCCCTGCCGCATCGCCTCCGCCGCGGACCTTTCTCGCAGGAAGAAGTGACGATGGAAGAACTGCAAGACCGCATCGAACAGTTACAGGGTGCCAGTTCGACCGGTCAGCGCCGCGAAGAGGTTCAACAAATCGAGGAAGAAAAAAATCAGCAAAAAAAAGTCTGAGTGAGGGAGCGGAAAGTCCGGAAACGCTCCCTCAGGGAACACCTCAGCCCGGACAGACTGAAGATGTCTTTGGCAAACAAAATGCCCAATGGTGGGAAGGCGGTGAGAGGGTTAAGGTGGGTCAATCCTTCGATCCGCGCCGGCTGGATACCCCGTTGGATAAAATGGTGCGCCGCTTTGCCGGGCGGCGCTCACGCACCCGCACGGAACGAAAACGCGGCCGCTATGTGCAATCGCGTCCTTCGTATGGCAAGGCAGATGACCTGGCATTTGATGCGACCCTTCGGGCGGCTGCTCCCTACCAGCGTGAGCGGGAAGAAGACCGCCAGCGGGTGGCTTTTTCGGTGCGCCCCAGTGATTACATGCGCAAGGTGCGGGTGCGCCGCGCCGCCAACTTAATTCTCTTTCTGGTGGACGCTTCCTGGTCCATGGCCGTAGCCGAACGCATGCAGGCCACCAAAGGGGCAATCCTTTCACTTTTGACGGATGCTTACCAGCGCCGTGACCGGGTGGGTCTGATTGTGTTTCAAAAGGACCGCGCCACGCTGGTACTGCCGCCGACCAATTCGGTTACGCTGGCGCAGCGCGCACTGGCGGATATTCCGGTGGGGGGCAAAACCCCGCTTTCTGCCGGCCTTAAGCTGGCCTATGAGGTGTTGATGCGCGAACGGCTGCTGCACCCGGATGTGATGCCCCTGCTGATTGTGTTGACGGATGGGGCGGGCAATGTTTCCATGGGTAAACTTCCGCCGCATGAAGAGGCGTATCGGATTGCCCGCCAGATTGCCGAAGAGCATATTCACAGCGTGGTCATCAACATGGAGCATATTGCTTTTGATCAGGGGCTGGCACAGGCGTTGGCCGATCAACTGCAGGCGCCTTGTTACACGATTGGCGAACTGAAGGCAGAAAATCTATATCAGACGGTGCGGAAGGAAATTCACACCACTCAATTAAATCCCAACCCCGACGAACGCCGTTGACTCATCGGCCTGACTGACTTGCCACATCCTTAAGCCCGTGATATTATCGAGGAGTACTGGGAGAACTTCTGGATGGCATTTCGCGCCGAACGCCGCACTCGAATCCGATCTATTCTGGTTTTTATCA
>NZ_DAOUBL010000213.1:0-14562 GCF_034432615.1 Bellilinea sp.
GCATTGTTCGAGCAAAATCGGAATGAGATTGTTTCCAGCTTTCATGTTTCTAAAAACTTATGACGATTCACTTAGTTGCTTTGCAGTTTCCTCGAAGAGAGGCAACTTCAACCTGTTTAGGACAGGATATTCAAATGGCGAGAAAAACAGTCCCCGCAAATTTTCCCCATCCGAAGACAACAGAATTTTTCCCAATTGACTTTCAATTTCCCAATAAACCATTGGGACAACTCCACACCATCAATTTTAACACCCATATTAGTATATCTTCATTTTACTGGAACGGCCGTAATGAACAGTCGTCCCCACACAGGGTCACCCCCCTTAGCAATGCAAGTCTGAAGGGTTAAATGTTTTTCGCCCATATAAAATTTTGCAAATAACTGGGCAGTATCTAATACTTGATATTCGTTGATATCCAAATACTTTACAACACCATCAATTTTTGTAACCTGATACGAATCAATCTCAACAACCTGGTACTCAGCAACCCCGCCGTAACCATCAATGATAAAAATACTGTCTCCAATTTTAATATCGAAAAACGACTTACCGGCTAAATAGTTATGGGCCAGCAAACCAATTACTTCCGGCGTTGTCAGCATGAATTGGGTAATGGTATTCGGATCGTTGGAGATATACTCGTAATTACCTTGTGGCTGCTGAGTCACCGGATTGGCCATCAATTTTTCAACATACACCCCAGTGATTTGACCATTTCCGTTCTTTACGGTGGACACGAACTGGGTCAGACTGGGAAAGGTGGTTTCCGGCTCAGAATTTGAATTGTTTGCATTTCCACTTAGCAAAACCGGTAGAAACACATGGTAATCATCCGCATCAGCAGAAACAGGTTGAGTCTGCGATAGACATGTTTGCCCCACAAACCAGATAATGGTTATCAACAGAGCAAAAATAAGTGAGCGCCTCATGTCCAACCCTTTCTGACAAAGGCGCCCGGTGCAAACCGACCACAGCCAATTTAAATAAATACGGCAGGATTCCCCTGCCTGTAATTGGATGCATGGAATCGCGTTTTCGGCGGCCTGGCAGTCATAGGCATTTAGCCCTTAGACCCATAGCTTTGCGTCGCCGGCTTTCACCGGGTTTGCCTTTGTCGTTACGGATTTAAATACGGTTTTTCTTTTCTGCCTGAATTAGAATGACCCTGACCGCTTGATAATTAATCCAGGAACTCTTATATTATTTATAGGCAGAATTTATTAAAACTTTATAGACAAAAACTTACAAACGCCTTACAGGTAAAAATTATATAAAAACACTACTCCGCTGCGCGCAGGGTGAACCAGAAGCGGCTTCCTTCTCCAGGTCTTCCCCGGCTGTCAACTCCCACTCTCCCGCCTAATTTTTCAACAATTCGGGCAACGATCGAAAGCCCCAACCCATGTCCTTCAGCACGACCTCGATCAACCCGGCTGAAATCCTGAAACAACTTTGCCTGATCCTCGGGGTTGATTCCATCTCCGTTGTCCTGAATCCAGAAACGGACAAATCCATCCCCTTCGGCAATTGCGCCTAATTGTACATGCGGTGGTAAACCGCCGTATTTGATGGCATTCGTGATGTAATTAGCCCAAATTTCCTCAACCCAGGGAGCATATCCCATTGCAACTGGCCATTGAGCAGGGAGGCTGATCTGCGCCCCATGATCCTCAATCACAAAATTCAACCGATTCAAGACTTCTTGAATCACTTTTTCCATATCCAGTGGCACCAACACAATTTCCTGGCTGCGTAGACTGGCCAGCGTCAATAATTCCTGAATAATTTCGGCTTGTTTTTGAACAATTCGCTGTAACTGGCTATTTAATTCTAGAATTTCTTTAGGTGCATTGATTGCTTTCAGTTTTAATTCCAATATGTGGGTCAAGATGGCCTGATTCTGAAGCGGTGCTTTCAAGTCATGAGCCACCATCCGCGCAAAGGCATTCAAATCGCCTATCAACTGCTCCCGGATGGCAATCTCTTTTTGCAATTGTTCATTTGCGGATTGCAAAGCGCGCTGAGCCTGAATACGTTCCTGTATTTCTTGCTCGAGTGCGATGTTTTTTAACTGTTCCCTTTCCGCTTCCCTCCTGGCTTCTTCAACCTGATAGACAACTTCTAAATTTTTGAGCTTGGTCTCGGATTCATCGTTGAAAACCTGTTCTTTTATTTCATGAAAACGCTCATAATGAGCCAGTGCCCGCTGGAATTGAACGGCCTGACGATAAACCGAGGAAAGTAACTGATGGCACTGCACCTGCTGACCGCGTGATTGAATCTTCTCGCTGACCTGCAACGCTTCATGGAGCGGCTCCAAAGCCTGTCCGGGAAGTTCTTGTTCTGCATAGACCTGCCCAATCCGAATGAGTGACACCACACTTTCATAAGGCGAGGATATTTGTCGGGTAATTCGGAGGGCGTCCTCAAAACATTCCAACGCCTTCGGGTAATCCTTCATGCTGTAATAGGCCCGTCCTAAGGAATTGAGCGTTTTCGCCTCTCCCCATTTTTCTTTTAAGTCCACAAATAAATTCAGGCTCTTTATGCCGGCACTCAGCGCCATTCCCGCATTTCCAAGGCCGCTATAAACCACACAGGATTTTTCTAAAGCCTCAGCCTGAAATTGCAAATCTTGACTGATCTCGGCATCCTTTGTTGCCCGAAGAACATATGGAAGCGCACGGGCATATTCCTCTCGTTCAATATAAACGCTCGCCAGGTTTATTAATAGCCGACCCTCAACTGTCCGATCATCAATTTCCTGAGCCAGTTCCAGTCCGCTGAGCGTGTATTGCAGGGCATTTACAAAACTGGATAGATGCAGGTAGGCCTGCCCCAGCAGGGTGTAAACGGCGGCTAATTGTTTTTTATGATCAACTTTTTCATAGATGGATTGGGCCTGCTGCAGAACCGCAATTGCCTGATCAAACTTTCCAATCTGTAAGTAAAGTTTACCCTGCCCTTGTTGACAGTCCCCAATTCTTTTCAGTTCATCATCTGATACTGGTGTGTACTTTTCCAGCTGTTTGCAGGTTAATTCTAAAATTTCCACGGCTTGAGCCGGATCCTGATAACGCAACGCAAAAGCACGCTGTAAGGCAGAGGAGATCAATTCCTCTACTTTACCTGCTCCATCTAGCAGAATTTCCTGATCCACAGGGTCGGACATGATCAGATTCACAACAAAAAATCTCTTTCTTACAATGTTAGCATAGAATACCCAACCATGGTTCTGGTGGTTTGTGGAGAATCTTATAAACCTGAATCACTGGTGCAGGTTCTACGCCATATTTTCACTAACTTGGGGGCTATTTTTCGGCCAATACAATAATTCTATCCTGTTCGGTAAAAACCACTTCTTCGCGCTTATCGGGATTAATCACCACCCCAAATAACCGTTTGGCATCTTCTGAAAGCGAAGAAAGACGGTAGCCGATTGCCGTTTCGTTCTTTCGGGCAGCCGCTTCCAAAATAGTGTAAAAATTAACCGCAACACCGGTCTTGATATACTCGCAAGCGGGCTTTAAGTAAATTTCCGAGCCTTGCGGGTTGAATAAGTCCTCATAAACGGCATTCCTGCGACGGTCTGAAACAATTTGAGCCATCATCAAACTGATGAGTCGATCGCTGACAATGAAATCATCCGCCTTGGCAACTTCGGCGAGACGGCTGTTTCTACCGTCCAAAATTTCAGTCGCAATCGAAAGTTTTGCTTTTCCTTGTTCCACAATGTTGCGTATATGTAACAGGGTAAACAATGTATTTGAATCGATCTGCTGGATGCTTAAAGTTCGATCATCGTTGCTGAGCAAAATGACATGATCATATTTTTGCAGCTTGAGCGATTCTAATTCATTCCGATCGAGAATTGATTTTTTCTCAAAACTGACTTTTAGATTCTTAAGACTGGATGATACGTCTTCTAATTCCTGACGTAAATCAAATTTATCCGTGACAATACAAACCTTTGATTTCGGTGGAAAATAATTGTTCAATTCCACCAACAATTCATTTCCGCGTTCGCTCCAGCCCAGAATAATTACACTCTCACTTGCTTTCGAAACAGCATGATTGGATGCAATCCATTCATCCCGAACCGCTCCCCGCTCCCCCTGAATTAAACCTTGCTCATCACTGGCAATAACAACCAGTTGATCACCCGGACGAAGGATGGTTTCCATCCCCGGATTGAGGGTGACTTTTTCGGCTTTTTGTAGCCCAATCACTACACCCTTTTGAAAACTACTTAAAGCCTCACGGTAGGTTCGACCTATCAATTTTGAGTCCTCAATGAAGTAAATTTCGTCACCGGTAAAATCCAGCAGTTCGGAATAGACAACGGAAAGCCCGGGTTGATTACAACTTTGTGCCAGCAATCGGGCAATTACCTGCCCTGAAAAAATCCATTCAACTTCTCCATTACCAACAATTTTGCCTAATTCACGGTTTTGGTTTTCTTTCAATGCGGCGATAATTTTGTAAGGATCACTCTTTCGCTGATGGTTTTTGGTAATGGCAAGTACAGTTTTGACCACTTCTGCATCCGGATTATCCCCTTCCGGTGTAAGCACCAGGATTCCACTTGCCTCATTGAGGTTGGTCAGTTCCAGATCGCTCATTTCAATCGGACTGCCGCTCCTGCAAACCACTCTGCGTAATGCGTCAGATCCAATTCGATTGCGAATTTGATCTTCCATTTCAACCTTATCGCGATCTCCTAATAGAACAATTTTCTTGTTTTTCAAGCCATTTTCAGCAATAAACAATTGAGGGATGATTGTAAAAACTTGTTCGGACCACCCTAAAACGACAATATGACCATTTTCAATGACCGCCGATTTTCCGCGCCGCAAGTTTTCAATCTTCTGAGTGATCGCATTGGAAATAATACCGATCAGGTTTGATACAATAAAGATACTCGCCAGTGTCAATCCCAATGTCAAAAAGCGGAAGGTCCATACCGATTCCCTTCCAGCCACAGAACCTTCTCCCAAATTGGCAAGAAAACTGAACCACAACCCTTCAATGAAATCAAACGGTGGTTCCCCGCCGGGCGATAAACGACTTACCA
Source organism: Bellilinea sp. (assembly GCF_034432615.1). GTDB lineage: Bacteria > Chloroflexota > Anaerolineae > Anaerolineales > Anaerolineaceae > Bellilinea. The sequence continues at coordinate 5,078 of NZ_DAOUBL010000213.1, forward strand.
CCAGAATTAGTGCAGTTATTAGGGACAGAAGCATCGTAAACAAGGCCAATGCGGCAATTAACACCCCCGGACCAAGCGAAAACAAATAATCAAAATAATACTGGAGTCTTTTACCCCAACTTTTCTTCATCTTACGTCTCCAAATCAGAATTATTTTTATATATATTACTATATTACCAAGATTTATCAACAAGTAAGATTCGATAGGTTATAATTTTCTTATACAATAGTTTGACAAGAGAAATTTTCAACATAAAATAAAAAATATTGGAAATTCCATTATGAACCTAAATGACCATTCTCCTTTAAAAGCGGAATCGGTATGGGACTACCCCCGACCTCCGTCAGTTGAATTAACCACCCTGCACCTGTTGGTTTATTTTGATGGGATCAAACTGGCTGAAACCAGACAGGCCTACCGCGTACTGGAAACAAGTCACCCGCCGGTATACTACTTCCCACCGGAAGATGTGTTGATGGAATTTCTTATTCCCTCCTCGCGACGTTCTTATTGTGAATGGAAAGGCCAGGCCTCCTATTACACAATCAAAACGCCTGGAAAAGTAGCCAGCAATGCAGCCTGGTACTATCCCAATCCGACACCTCCTTACGCCGCCATAATGAACCACATTGCTTTTTACCCGCAATGGATGGATCAATGTTTTGTTGAAGGGGAACTGGTAAAACCACAGCCCGGTAATTTTTATGGTGGTTGGATTACTTCGAACCTGATTGGTCCCTTCAAAGGCGAGGCAGGTAGCGAACTTTGGTAGAAACGCTCATTCAAACTTTATTGCAAAGTTATATTTATTTTTTCAACCGCCAGTCAGAATTTTGGGCGGCGGTCAAAGATCATCTCCTTCTCGCTGGTATCGCGATTGGAATTGCCGTGGTGATTTGTGTTCCCCTCGGCATCTGGACAGCCAGATCACGTTTTGCGTCGCTCACCCTCTTGAATCTGGTTAATGGCTTACGCGTCATCCCCAGCCTGGCAGTGTTGTTTCTGATTATTCCCTATCTCGGATTGACCTCAACCTCCGCAATCGTAGCCCTGACAATACTGGCCATGCCGCCGGTCTTGATTAACACTGACGCCGCTTTCCGCACCCTTGAGCCAGCCATTATTGAAGCGGCCAGAGGTATGGGTATGTCGTCTTTTCAAAGGTTATTCAAGGTTGAATTTCCGCTTGCCGTTCCGGTAATTTTGACGGGCATTCGCATTTCGGCAGTGGATGTGATTGCCAGCGCAACCCTTGCTGCTTTTGTGGGCAGCGGTGGTTTGGGTATCTACATTACACGCGGCTTTGCCCTCTATGATTACAGCATCCTCTTCGTTGGTGCAATTCCTGTCGCCCTGATCACTTTACTGGTTGAGGGCATGCTTGCCCTGCTTCAAAAAACACTCCAACCTATCAAAACTTGAAAGAATAACAAAAAGAGGTGTCCAATGAAAATGAAAAAAGTTTTACAAATCCTGCTTGGTATGTTCTTCATACTTGTCATTCTGGTATCCTGCTCCCCTGCCGGCAACACTTCCACCCAGCCTGTCATTCGCGTAGCATCAAAAGATTTCACCGAACAATTCATTCTGGGCGAGATGTACGCCCAACTTTTGGAAGCAAACGGCTTCAAAGTTGAACGGAAGTTGAACCTCGGCGGCACCCCAATCGCTCAAAAAGCGTTGGAATCCAACGAAATTGACCTTTATCCGGAATATACCGGAACCGGCTTACTGACCGTGCTCAAACTGCCCGTCAATACCGATCCTGCCGCCGTGTACAATACCGTCAAAAGCGAATACGCCAATCGCTTCAATTTGGTCTGGTTGGATCCAGCACCAATGAACAATACTCAGGCGGTAGCTATGAAACGCAGCAAAGCCCAGGAATTGGGCATCGAAACCATATCGGATTTAGTTGCCCAGGCATCCAATCTGGTTATGGTAGGACCACCCGAATTCCAAGAACGCGAAGACGGCTTACCCGGAATGCGTCAGGTATATGGCGATTTCAGTTTCAAGGAGTATAAATCCGTTGATCCCGGTCTTCGCTATCAGGCTATTAACGAAGGTCAAGCAGATGTAACCGTTGCCTTTGGAACTGACGGGGAAATAGCCGCCTTTGATTTGGTTATTCTGCGGGATGACAAGGGTCTCTGGCCGCCTTATCAGGTAGCACCCGTAATTCGCAAAGAGGTGTTGGACGCCAATCCAAAAATTGCTGAAATTTTGAACGGATTAGCGCCGCTTTTGACCGATGAAATCATGCAGAAGTTGAATTATGAAGTGTCTGGCAAACAGCGCGAACCAGCCGACGTTGCAAAGGAATTCTTACAGCAACAAGGTCTATTGAAGTAAACAGAAATGTCAGCCATAAAATTTGTCAATGTCAGCAAACAATATCCCGGCACACCTGCACCTGCTGTTGACAACATTACGTTGGAAATCCCGGAAGGATCCATTGTAGTTCTATTGGGTCCTTCCGGCTGCGGTAAGACCACCCTGCTTAAGATGGTTAACCGCCTGCACGAGCCCACCGCTGGAAAGATTTTACTGGATGGAGTTGATATTCAGTCCATACTGGTTAACCAGTTACGCCGCAACATCGGTTATGTAATCCAACAGGTTGGCCTTTTCCCCCACCTGACCATTGCCAAAAATATCGCTGTTGTGCCGGAGTTATTGGGCTGGGAGCGGCAGCGAATTAACCAGCGGGTTGATGAGTTGCTTGATCTGATTCACCTGCCGCTTGACTATCGCAATCGTTATCCGGCGCAACTATCTGGTGGCCAGCAGCAGCGGGTTGGGCTGGCGCGCGCTCTCGCCGCTGACCCTCAGGTCATGCTCATGGACGAACCGTTTGGGGCGATTGATGCGATTACGCGGGCCAGTTTACAGGATCAACTGCTTGAATTACAGCGCCGACTGAAAAAAACCATTCTTTTTGTAACCCATGATGTGGAAGAAGCCCTGAAAATTGCTGATGAAATCATTGTGCTGGACAAAGGCAGACTGGTGCAGAAAGATACCCCCTGTAACTTGTTGGCAAATCCAGCCAGTGATTTTGTCCGTCAGTTGCTCAATTCTGATGACCGCATTCGTCAGCTTTCTCTGGTACGGGTCGAAACGGTTATGCAGCCCCTTGATCCCACTATCCAGCCCAATCAACTACCCCGTGTGCCGATTGGAACAGACCTGAAGCAAGTGCTTTCCATTATGCTCGCCCCAAAAGCAGATGTAGTTGTGGTCACACACGATGAAAAACCGGTTGGGTTGATTACATTTGAGGAATTGAGAAAAGTGGGCTGCCTCTCGAATTAGGACTATGACATATCTGCTCAATAACTTCGATTACATCCTGCAGCTGACTTTCCGACATTTTCAGCTGGCAATCATTCCGGTGGGTATTGCCTTTTTAATAGCATTGCCATTGGGGTGGTTAAGCTTTCGTTTTCCACGCCTTTCCAGCTTCTTAATTCCGCTCAACAACATCCTTTACACCGTTCCCAGCATTGCCATGATGATTTTCCTCATCCCATTTTTAGGATTGAATGCCCGCTCGGTCATGGCTGCGCTGGTAATTTACAGCCAGATTATTTTGCTGAGAAATATCATTGCCGGCTTCAAGAGTATAGACCCCTCAATTCTGGAGGCTGCCCGCGGGATGGGCATGAGCCGATTACAAATCGCCACCAGAATCCAGCTTCCTATTGCCCTGCCGATAATTCTAGCGGCAGTGCGGTTGGCATCCGTCATATCGGTAGCTATTGCCACAATCGGAGCTAAATTCGGAGCTGGAGGTTTGGGCGTTTTACTTTTCGAGGGAATTGCTCAGGCAGGAAGAATGGACAAAATCTGGATTGGGGCAATTTTTGTCGGCTTGTTGGCTCTTTTCTTCAACCGGGGGATTTTATGGATTGAAAAAACGATCAGCGGGCGGTGGATGCAGGCCCGCCAGGCATAAATATGCCGTTATCTTCTACCCAGGCTCACTTACAACAGGTAAATAACCCGATCTTGTGCGCTGAGGTGAGCATAAATTGCGTCCAGCTGCTCGCGCGACTCGGCAACGAAAGAAACTTTGACCGCCAGGTACTTCCCACCGTTGCTTGGTCTGGCCTCAATTCCATCCTCGGTCAGATCAGGGACATGCTTGCGCACCTCAACCATCACAAATGTGGCGAAATCATCTTGATTGGCTCCAATGACTCTCAGCCGAAAAACAGTTGGAAAATCCATATGAGGGCGTTCGTATTCCATGCTGTGATTATAATGCAGAAGAAACCTCATACAAGCACTGGTAACAATTCTTAATTGGCTTTAAAGTTACATAAGAAAGCCATCATCCATTATGCGTGAACTTTGTTTATTTCCTCTCCACACCGTTTTATTTCCAGGTATGCCGCTGCCGTTACACATCTTTGAAGCTCGGTATCGGTTGATGATTCAGCGTTGTATCTCAGAAAATCAGCCCTTCGGCGTGGTACTGATCCGGCAGGGGTTGGAAGCATTAGGCCCCTTAGCCAAGCCTTACACCATTGGCTGCACGGCAAATATTGTTCAGGCGGAGAGACTGGAAGACGGCCGCATGAATATCCTGACCATCGGTGAGGAACGATTTAAGATTCATTCTCTAAATTATGATCTGCCCTATCTGACCGCTACCGTAGAAATATATCCGATGGAAGAACCCCATACCATAGCTGTAGCGCGGGGTGTGCGCCATTTTCAACCTTGGATCTTCCGCTATTTGCAGATGCTCAACTCGCTCTCAGATGAAGAATTGCATGTTGAAATCCATCATCTCGACCTTCCAGAAGATCCTCTCGTCAAACTGTACATGGCCGCATCCTTGCTTCAAATTCCTCTGCACGAAAAACAAGATTTGCTCGAATCTGAGACAACCGCTCATTTACTCTATAAACTAACCCGCCTATACCGGCGGGAAATTTCCGTAATAAATCACCTCAAGAACACAACCTCCAATCAGGCCAATATCTCGGCATGGTTGAATTGAGAAATCACTCGGATATCATCTGAAAATCACCACCAGCATCAGCAAGGCAACTTTCTGCGGTGGGGTATAATGATTTTACAATATCTATCTTCATTACCCAAAATTCCTTCTTCTGTGAGGCACAGGCATGAATGACAGGACTTTTGACATTGCAATCATTGGCGGGGGAATCGTTGGCATGGCAACCGCACTGGCTCTCTCAAATCAAACCTCAGCCAGAATCGTTGTGCTGGAAGCCGAGAAAAAACTGGCCGCGCATCAAACCGGTAACAACAGCGGCGTCATCCATTCCGGTATTTACTACAAACCAGGCTCACTTAAAGCCCGTAATTGTGTCGAAGGCCGAGAAGCGCTGTATCAGTTCTGTCAGGAGCATCACATTCGCCACGAAAATTGCGGTAAGGTCATTGTGGCAACCACCGAAGATGAATTACCACGTTTGGAGGCACTGCTTGAACGCGGTCAGGCCAATGGATTAACCGGTTTACGCCGCCTGACCCGCGAAGAAATTAAAGAGTACGAACCCCACGCCACCGGTTTAGCAGGGATATTCGTTCCTCAAACCGGAATTGTGGACTATGTGCAGGTTGTAGAAAAGTACGCGGAACTTTTCCGCAGCCAGGGCGGGGAAATATTCACCAACAGCGCTTTTCAATCCGTTACCCGCAAAAAGGATGAACTCATCCTGCATACCAGCAGTGGTGAAGTAAAATCTCGCTTTCTCATCAACTGCGGCGGTTTGTATTCGGATCGCATTGCCAAAAAGTGCGGTGTCAACCCCGGTTTGCAGATCATCCCATTCCGCGGGGAATACTATGACATCATCCCGCAAAAACATTATCTTGTAAAGAACCTGATTTACCCCGTACCCGATCCCCGTTTTCCGTTTTTAGGGGTGCATTTCACCCGTCGGGTAACCGGTGGCATAGAGGCCGGGCCGAATGCCGTGCTGGCATTCAAGAGAGAAGGCTACAAAATGACCGACATTTCTATTACGGACATGTTGAATTATGCAACCTTTATCGGCTTCTGGCGCATGGGGCTGAAATACTGGCGCATGGGTTTTGACGAATTTTATCGCTCCCTTTCCAAGCGGGCGTTTGTTTCCGCCCTGCAGCGATTAATCCCGGACCTGGGAATGGATGACGTCCACCGCAGCGGAGCTGGTGTCCGCGCCCAGGCTCTTGAACCCAACGGCGCACTGGTAGATGATTTCCGCATTGTTGAAGCCCCTGGCATGATCCATGTCCTGAACGCTCCCTCACCAGCAGCCACGGCCTCGCTGAGCATCGGTAAAACCATAGCCTCTATGGCTATCCGCAATTTCAACCTGGAAACAAAGCCATCCGCCGTTCAAACCAAAGGGTGAAGCGAGTCGTTTCCGCGCATTGTGATCACCTGACCGTTTTCGGAATACTCATAAATCGGTGTAAAAACGAAATACGCATCTTCCCCAGAATCCAAAGCCATGCTTTTCAGCCTGGTCAGTGCATTCTTAATGATCAGCCCTTGATCCACACCAAAGCGATAGGTGAAGAAACCCGGGTTATCCTTTTCGAGATAATTCAGCATTGCCAGAACGGCCAATTCAACATCGCGCACAGGTACTGGTTGCCCAAAATTTTGAAGGCAGCCCACCGGCAGCCCCAAATTGCGTTTCAACGTGTTCAATAACACCGGATAATGAAACAGTATTCCCAGGCCGTTTCTGGTTATCAGGTCAAGCTCTAACAGCGCGTGCGAAGCGTACCCATTTTTTTGAACAAAAACCTCTACATCAAAATTTTCCTGGCTTTTCCGAAGCCCGTTTTTTTCTTCCGCCGGCAGTAATTCAGTGATTCGCTCCATGACCAGCGAGGAGAATCGCTCAAGTTCCTCTTTATCCAGAGCGCTTTCTTTTCCCTTGCTGGAAATTTGCACGGGTTTGCCTACCTGCATGGTCAACCGCGGACGCTGAAAGCACGTTATTTTGGCCAACGCTCCTCTCAACCCTCCGAAACCAATCGGGTACACCGGCGCACCAGAAAAATGACTGAGCAACCCAACCCCGCTCCGTCCGCTCTTCACATCCGCCCCCCAAATTCCTCCCTGCGGGAAGATACCAATTACCCCGCCAGCCTTAAGGACATCCAGCGCTGTATAAATTGCCGTCCGATCCACATTTCCCCGCTTTATGGGAATAAATTGATATAACTTTGCCAGCCATGCAAACCTTGCATCTATGGGAACATCTCCGGTACCGATAAATTCCACCAAAGCAGGAGAATATACAGCCATCAGCACGACTTCAATAATATTCTCATGGTTTCCCGCCAGTATGGCAGGCCCTTGTTTGGGCAGGAGATGCAACCCTCTGGTTTCAATTCTGGCCAATAATGGCAGTATCAGCCTGCCAAGGCTAACCAATAGTTTCCGTACAATGACGTTTCTTGGATAGCGAATCTGGGTATTCATACAAAAACAGGCAGAGCCAGACAAACTGGCTCTGCCTTTCTTTTTGATTGAACTTAAACCAGCACTTCGTCCGGTACCCGCATGACCTCATTGGCTTTGATCACTTCTTCGGGCACATCAAACACCAGCTCAGTGCCGGTCATCTGGCGGACGTAGTCTTTGACTACTTTATCCCAGTACTTCTTGGTTACGTAATAGACGCGCGCACCGCCAAGTTCATGCTGATATTCCGGCCACGGGTAGCTGGGCTGTGCCATACCAATCCCCCATCGCATCCAGCCATTGTAACTTTCGTATGTAGCCCACCATTCTTTATTACCCAAAATCTCAAAACCGTAATAGGCTTTTGCGTAATACATGACGGCGCCAATCCGGCCGCCGCGCACCAACGCCATGGTGTGCAGGCTGATATTGATATCTTCGTTCAACAAACGACCGTTCGCAAAACCTGCCCACAAGCCGTCAATCAAGCCAACCAGGGTGTAGGGGTCTTTCAGGCGTTTGCGATACCAGCCTAAAATTTCTGCGTAAACCCGCGCGCCCACAATATCGTAGAAGTCATGATCCACTTCCATGACCTTTTTCATGTATTCCAGCATCATAGGGGCTTCTTCGAGTCTGGCTTCACGGATGTACATGACCCGCCCGTCCTTCAGGGTCACCATCGCACCCGGCCATGGTTTCAAATCCATCGCTGGGGCCTGTAAAATGGGTTCGATCTCCTCAACATCGAAGGTGATCTTTTGCTCGCTGACTTTTTCGGGGGTTGGTAATCTCATCGTTTTCCTCCAGAAATTAGAAATGAAATGAAATTAAGATAGATTGGCTTTAGAAATCGCGTTGATGCTCTCAATATGGGCGGGATTGTAAGCATCACCGAATTTCGTCTTGGGAAGTTCCGCTTTCTTCTTCATCAATTCTTCGTATTCGTCATCACTGACCATTGCAACACAGCGGCCAATGCTGGCTTCCCCATCCACAAACCGCCACGGGAAGAAACCAACGGTTACGCGCCGGTTGAGTAACAGGTCAATATCGCCGCCAATACATTCAGCATGGATGATCCCATACGGGAACATTTCAAGGTGCATCAACTGGTACTTGCTGTCATCAAAGAACTCAGCCAGTCCCATGCCGTATTTCTTGCGAAAGACCTTTTCAGCCTGACGCGTCTGACGCGGCATCCAATCGCGGATTATGGTGTTCATCGGGTGATCGGCGCTGCCGCAATCAACGCCAATCCAGCGCAATTTTTTGGCTTTTGCCCAGTCGGCAAATTCGCGGTCAGGGCCAGGGTGCATAACCATATAACGCACTTCGTTGGCATACGGTTGATCCCAGCCAAAATGATGATAGCCGGTGTGGATAATTAAAATATCGCCTTCCTTGACCTCCACCCTCTCTTCCACCATCTTGCTGGTGTAAACGTCGTAATCCCCGCACACATCCGAAAGATCAACAATCGCCGCTTCATGCACCAGAAAGTCCATATCCAGGGAAGCCATGTCTTTGCCGGGGGTGTGGAAATGGATTTCGCCATCCAGGTGAGTGCCGAGGTGATTGGAATGAGTCAGCACCTGACCATTGGCGCCGTTTGGGGCAAGCCTCTTGAAATACTTGACCTGTAAAGGTTCATAGGTCGGCCAGGGAGGTGTGCCAATGCCGAGAGGAATGGTTAAATCAATTAATTTCATGTTCTTTTCTCCTTTACAAGTGATTTTGAACTAGCAGGCTGAGTGAAACCGGGGAATAAAAATCTCCCTGAACGGGACATTCAGAGAGATTGGTTTGGTGTTGATTACGGGCATAGAAATCCCTTGGTGATTCATCTGCCAGCTTTTTTGCATGAACATTCCGCAACACCGGAACCTGATCATCGCCATATCGGTTTTCTTTATACCCTGTAATTGAGATTCGAGGTTAAAATTTGCTGGTAAAAGAAGGAACAACTATCAAAATTATCATATAAAAACATTCCTGTGTCAACTGACATTCCTCATAAAAATGTCTGACATC
>NZ_DAOUBL010000214.1:0-14900 GCF_034432615.1 Bellilinea sp.
CTTACGGGTTTCGATTGGATTGGAAGCCTACGCCCAGCGCGACCCGCTGGTGCAATACAAGAGCAAAGCCACGGAACTTTTCTCTCAGCTGCTCAAAGATATTCGGGCGGGGGTGGTGGCGCGCATGTTCACCTTCCAGCCTAGCCGCGGCGCCACCGTTCAGGTGGAACGCGACCGCAGCGGCAGCGAAACACCAGCCAAAACCGAAGGTGTACCGGCTGCGGCAGTTGAAGCCGGCAATGAGGCTTCGCGTTCGGCACGCAAAAAGAAACGCCGGCGGCATTAATGAAGGGTTGTCAAGATGCTTAATCGCCTTTATAATGGGCAGTAACTTTTTTCATTGGAGTATTGGATCGTATGGACCAAAACCACGCACCGCTCGAGCAGGAAACCCAGCCCGAGAATCATCAGACAGAAAATAACAACATGGCCTCCCTTTTAGAGCAGGAAGGTGCAATGATTGATTTCCCTCAACAAGGGGAAATTCGCACGGGCATGATTGCCAGTATCGCCCCCGGTCAGATTTTGGTGAGCGTGGGTACCAAGTCCGAAGGTATCATCAGCGGGAAGGAATATGAAGCCATCCCGCGTGAGGAACTGGAACAGTTGAAAGTCGGGATGGAAATTCCCGTTTATGTCGTCAATCCCGAAGATTCCAGCGGCAATGTGGTGCTTTCCTACGTCCGCGCCCGCGAAGAAGCCAGCTGGAAAGAAGCCGAATCGCTGCTTGCTTCTAAAGCAACCTATCACAGCAAAATCATCGGCTACAACAAAGGCGGGTTGATTGTTCCAATTGGCGGACTGCGCGGGTTTGTACCGGCTTCGCAGGTAAGCCTTTCGCGTCGCGCCGAAAGCAGTGGAGAAACCCCCGAACAGCGCTGGAGCAAGATGATCGGTGAGGAAATTGATGTGTGCGTGATTGAGGTGGACCGCGAACGCCGCCGCCTGATCCTCTCGGAGCGGGCAGCCAACACCGAAACCCGCGAAACCATCAAAGAGCGCGTCATTGACAGCCTGCAGGAAGGGGAAGTACGCACCGGCAAGGTAACCAGTCTGGCCGATTTTGGGGCATTTGTCAACATCAGCGGCGCCGATGGACTGGTGCACCTCTCCGAAATCTCATGGGATCGCATTCAGCACCCTTCCGAGGTGCTGAAAGTTGGGCAGGAAGTCAAAGTAAAAATCATCTCGATTGACCGCGATAAAAAACGCATTGGCCTTTCCATCCGTCAATTGCAGGAAGACCCGTGGATGGAAAAAGCTTCCCGTTATCAGGTGGGGCAGTTGATCGAAGGCACGATTACCCGCCTGACCAAGTTTGGCGCCTTTGCCCGCATTGATGACGATGTGGAGGGTTTGATCCACATTTCCGAAATCAGCGAAAAACGCATCGAGCACCCCAAAGAGGTGTTGAAGGAAGGTGATGTGGTTACCCTGCGGGTGATCAAAGTGGATGCCGAAAAACACCGGATTGGGTTGAGCCTGCGCCGGGTGGAGTCCATGGCTTATGCCGATCTGGACTGGATGGCGCTCGAAGAAGTGCTTGAAGAAGATGACTCTGAACAGGAAAGCGAACAACCCCCGGCTGAATCTGCGGATTAAACCATGAGGTGAGTTCAAAAACAGGTGTAAGATTAAAGAGACGCCGTTTCAGGGCGTCTCTTTCACTCCCCCCTCTATTCGATGAAACCCCTTTTGTGGATTGACGCTCATCAAGACATTGCCTACAATGCCCTGACCTTTGGCAGGGATGTCCGTCTTTCGGCCTACGAAACGCGCCAACGTGAGGCGGGCAGTCCAACCGTGCTGGTCAATGGGGAAGCCTTGTGCGGCTGGGAAGAATTTCAGCGCGGGGGAATAGGCCTGATTGTAGCCACGTTGTTTGTCATGCCGCGCCGTTACAAAACCGGCGCCTGGGAGAAACTGGACTTTGCCACACCTGAGGAAGCCTACCGCCTGACGCGGGCACAAGTGGATTACTACCTGAACCTGTGTGATCAGTCACCCGATCAATTTTGCCTGCTGCGCAATCGTGCTGAATTGTTGGAGCACATCGGACGCTGGCAGGCGAAGCCGCCGCAGTTTCCTTCGCATTCCCAACCGGTTGGGCTGGTATTGAGCATGGAAGGCGCGGAAGGTGTCCGTGATCAGCGCGAATTGGAAGAATGGTGGCGGGCGGGTGTGCGCCTGATTGGCCCGGTTTGGGCGGGAACGCGCTACTGCGGTGGAATGTACGAAGGAGACGGCTTCACCGGCGAAGGCTACCGCCTGTTGGAACAAATGGCGGAAATCGGCTATACTCTGGATATTGCCCATATGAATGAAACTTCCGCTTTGCAGGCGCTTGACCGTTACGAAGGTGCGGTTGTTTGCAGCCACAGCAATGCCGCCGCCCTGCTGAAAGATGAGCTGGCCACCCGTCGGCATCTATCGGATCGGGTGATTCGCAGGCTGGCAGAGCGCGACGGGGTAATTGGAGTGGTACCGTTCAACCGCTTTTTACGCAGCGGGTGGAAAAATCATGAACCGCGCGAATGGGTAACCCTGGCACATCTGGCTGATCATGTAGATCATATTTGTCAGGTCACCGGCAGCGTCCGGCATGTTGGCCTAGGCAGCGATTTCGACGGCGGTTTTGGTTACCCGGCCGTGCCGCTGGAGCTGGATACCATTGCCGACCTGCCGAAACTGGCAGACCTGTTGATGGAGCGCGGCTTTTCGGAACAAGACTTGCACGCCATTTCCCATGCCAACTGGCAGAGAATTCTGGAGCAAACCCTACCCGCATGACTTCCGCAGAACCCACACCATCCTCAAAGTCGGCGGCGCAACCGGTTGAAAGCCGCCCCAACCAGACTTTTTCCCTGCGCCGGGTGCGGATTGGGTTGTCGCTCACGCTGCTGGGGTTTGTTGTCTTTTTGATGGGGGCGCGCCCCAGTCTGTTTGGGCTGGACCGCAGCCCGGTGATTGGTTTTGTGCAGATTGCCGTCTTTCTGGTGGGGTTGGCGTTGATCTGCATTGGCGGGTATATCAGCCTGATGTCGCTGTGGAAGAAACGCCAGCCCAGCATCCTGGCCGATATTGGCCTGCGCATGGTAGCCACCGGTTATGTGATTGCCGTGTTTGCCGGCATGGCGGATGTGTTTGGGGCGGGCAGCCATCCCTTGCCGGGTGTACCCTACTTTGGCCCGTGGCAGGCGCGCGGCGTTGAAATTGGTCAAATCCTCATTGCAATTGGTTTTTTGATGTTGATTCCGTTTGGTGACCGCCAAAAAAAGTAGCTGCCTGCCGTTGCGTAGAATGTGCGTAGGTTAAGCGTCGCTTGACCATCCGTTTTAGATGTGTTATATTGTCCAGAGAAGGAACCTGATTCATGACCGAATCATCGACATCGAACGATCCGTTCCGTGCCGATCTTGACTCAACCGAACAGAACGATTCGCTCAGTTCAAAACCCAACCCGCGTTCATTGGGGGAGTTATGGCAGACGCTGGTGGAGATGGGACTGGGCGAAGCCTCCTATCGGGTAGGCAGTGGGCTGGCATCCCTGGCCCTGGTTCTGATGGTGGTATGGGTGATGAGCAACTTCTACCTGAAAGGGCAGGTTGCAGCGCCCCAGCCGGCGGCAGTTGCTGCCTCCCTGCCCACGGCCACCCCCCCCATTGAGCCGCCGCGCTTTGAATTACCGGCCAACAACGGGGTTCAGGGCATTTTCCGGTTGGCTTTGCTGCATACCAGTTTGCCAAATCGCCCGCGCTTTGAGTTTGTGGAATACGAAATTCAAGCGGGTGATACGCTGTTCACCATTGCAGATCGATTCGGTCTAAAACCCCAGTCCTTGATGTGGACCAACCCCAAAGAACTGGGGGATCCGCACTGGATCACACCCGGACAGGTGATCAAAATTCCGCCAACCGATGGGGCGGTGTACGAATGGCACGCCGGGGATGGTTTGAACGCGGTTGCCCGCTTCTTCAAGGTTACCCCGGAAGACATCATCAACTGGCCGGGCAATAACCTGACGCTGGAAAGCGTGGGAGATTTTGCCGCCCCGAATATTGAACCGGGAACGGTCTTGTTTGTGCCGGGCGGGCAGGGGCAGTTCATTACCTGGAACATGCCGCGCATCACGCGCGACAACCCGGCAGTTGCCAAAACGGTGGGACCGGGCTACTGCGGCACGGTGTATGATGGAGCTGTGGGCACCAGCACCTTCGTCTGGCCGGCGGCCACCCGTTACATCTCCGGTTACCGCTACCAGCCGGAAATCAACCACTTTGGCATTGATATTGGCGGTTCCACCGGGGTGGGCATTTATGCCTCCGATAATGGGGTGATCGTCTATGCCGGTTGGAACGATTTTGGCTACGGCAATCTGATCGTGATTGATCATGGCAACGGCTGGCAGACCTACTATGCCCACCTTTCCCAGATCAATGTGATCTGCGGACAGAGTGTTTATCAGGGTGACCTGATCGGCCTGATGGGCTCAACCGGGCGTTCGACCGGCCCGCATCTGCACTTCGAAATGCGCAGTGATGTATACGGCAAGGTGGATCCGCTGAATTTCCTGCAGTGAGGTGCAAACCTTATCTTTCGCTTATTTTTTTAGCGAAAAAACACTCCCAAAAAAGTGGGTTGTTTTTGCTTTGGATGTTTTTCGGGGATTATATTCGCTGATTTATTTGATTTATTAAAAAAGCACAATAGGATATGGTAATAAAATTGTAATATTTCACTTGACATACTTGTCTTTTTTTTGTACAATTTATGTGCGGAATTGTCAAGTATTCAGGAAGCGGAGGAAGAAGTAAAGATCAAGAAATCCCTTATCATTGTCTTCGCAGGTGTGGTTATGATTCTTTCTTTAGGAAGCAAAGTTGTATTGGGAAATCAGCAAATACCTCCTCAGCCGAATTATGTTCCAGCAGAGATATCTGTGTCACCCTCTGCACAAACCGTTTTTTCACCACAATATAGAGCAGTATGGAATGTTTATATTCAAGGTGAAGGTAGCAGTTACTGTATTCAGGTGAATTGGGGAGATTTTTGCGGGTCCTACAAAACCTGTGGATATGCTCCAGGGGGTCCGTATCAGTTTTATCATGATTTCTTGTGTGGGGGTAGTAGTCCTTTTCGTCAAACATGGACATTGTCCGGTGTTGGAGGACCATCCTATGCTACGACCACGGTGTATAAGTAAGAGTATATCTATTCAATTTTATTTGTAACTGCTCAGCCATAAAAACAATGGCACAAAAACATTGTCAAAAACATAAAAGTCAGTGAAACTTAAGGGATGGACCACTGCGACTGGCGAGCGAAGAAGAGATCAAAGCAGCCTACGATCAAGGGCAAGAAGCAATGGTCGCCTTGTTTTACGCTACCTTTCAAAAACTGGCCGAGCGCATTCAGCAATTGGAAGATCAGATGGCGAAAAACAGCAATAACAGCAGTAAGCCACCCTCCAGCGATGGGTTGAAAAAGAAACCCAAAAGCCTGCGCAACAAGAGCCGGAAGAAGAGCGGCGGACAGCCCGGTCATCCTGGGAGCACGCTGCAGATGGTGGCGCATGCAGCGCATGTCGAAACCCATCGGGTGCACCACTGCCGCTGCTGTCAGGCAGCGTTGGAAGAAGTGCCCGCCCAAGACTACGAAAAGCGGCAGGTGTTTGATCTGCCACCGGTGCAAGTTGAAGTGACCGAACATCAGGCGGAAATCAAGGAATGTCCCATCTGCCACATGCTCACCCAGGCGGATTTTCCAGCGGCGGTTGGCCAACCGGTGCAGTATGGCGAACGGCTCAAGGCGCAGATGGTATACTTCCATCAGCAGCATTTTGTGCCCTTGGAACGCACGGCTGAGATCCTCGCAGACCTGTATGACCAATCGGTGAGTGAAGGCACGATTGCCGAAGCCTGCCACACCGTTGCGCAGCGGGTGCAACCTGTCTACCAGGCGATCAAAGCGGAATTGCAGCAAACCGAGGAGCCGGGGCACTTCGATGAAACCGGTGGGCGGGTGGAAAAAGGCCTGTGGTGGTTCCATGTGGCTTGTACGGCGTTGCTGACCTACTATGAAGCGCACGCCAAGCGCGGCAAGCAAGCCCTAGAAGCCATGGGGATCTTCCCGTACTTCCACGGCACCGCGCTGCATGATGCCTACCGCTCCTATCTTCAGTACCAAAACGTGCGCCATGCCTTGTGCAATGCCCATCATCTGCGCGAGCTAACCTTTATCTTTGAGCAGTATCAACAAAGCTGGGCGAATGAGATGATCGACCTGTTAGGGGAGATCAAAATCGCTGTGGAGGCGGCCCAACCGGATCAGGAGCACTTGTCGCCTGCCCAATTTGCCGACTTTGAAGCCCGCTATGATGCCATTCTCACGGCAGGCTTTCAGGCCAACCCGGTTGCTCCACCGGTCGAGCCAATCCCCAGGAAACGGGGCAAGCCCAAACAACATCCGGCCAAAAACCTGCTCGATCATTTGCAGCTGTGTAAGCGGGAAACGCTGGCTTTTATGTACGATTTTAAGGTGCTGTTTGACAATAACCAGGCTGAACGTGACCTGCGCATGATCAAACTCAAGCAGAAAGTGTCGGGGTGTTTTCGCTCTCAAGAAGGCGCTAAGACTTTTTGCACCATCCGCAGTTACATCTCCACCGCTCGGAAAAACGGTCAACGCGTTTTGGATGTCCTGCAATTGGCTTTGTCTGGCTCACCCTATGCACCTCCTTTTCTTCAGCTTCGCCTCTCATCGAATGCCTGAGTAGTTACTTTTATTTTATATAATAGATGGCTTCCTGATTTTTGTAGAAATGAATAATTCCGTTAAACGAAAAAAAATTCAAATCGGGCTAATAAGTGCATCCGAAAGTCAAGTTCAAATCACAATTATTAGCCTGATCATTTTATATTTTGGTTTTTTGTCATTCTTAATGATCCTTCGCAGCATAGAAGTAAAAACAACCGCCCAAGTTTCCCAACACTGGCGTGGTGTGTATGATTTGCTCATCCGACCCCAGCCATCTATTACCAGCTTGGAAAGAGAACTTCAGATGGTCGAAGGAAATTACCTCGGTGCAGCACGAGGGGGGATTTCGGAGGAACAGTATGAATGGATAAAAAGTTTGCCGGATGTAGAAATTGCAGCTCCGATTTCGACTATTGGATTTATGATGAATGACTTGGGGAGCATAGCGGTCAAGATTGAGCCTTATCTTCCGAACACATTGTATGAGTTGAAAATTGGATGGCATGGGGAAGAGGCAATTATTCAAGATTTTCCAACAGTCAGCGCTTATTTTGCTGAAGGCGAAGATGATTCTCTGTTTAATGATTTCTTGAGAGGTGATTTATCTTTCACGGGTTCCGGGATGTTGGGGAAATGGGTTTTTCTTAATTTAGGGTCTTTGCCCCCTCAATGGATACTTGTGGCAGGTATTGATCCTGAGGCAGAAGCAAAGTTAATCGGGTTGGATAGTGCAATTGAAGAGGGAAGTTATCTAAAAAGTGAGCAAATTGAAACAGGATTTGATCAGCTTGAACAGAGAATGGCGGCAAAAATACCGTTAATTGTAAACCGCCAGACCTATGTCAACCTAGGTGTTGATTTGAAGGTTCGAACGATACCTATTCAGGCGGAGGATATCTTAAAGTTAAAGAACGATAGTTCAGGGGATATATTGCGAGAAAAAATAACAGAACTTGACCACCGAGGGAAGATTCTGATTCGTGATCAATATGAGTTATTGAATTCCCTCCGACCTCTTATGCCACAATCAGTAATTTTTTCAGTAAACCAGCCACCCCGCCTGGAAGCGGAAGGAGGTTTTATCCGACTTGACTCGAATATCATACTGCGTCCAGGAATTTTTGAATATGATTTTCATGAAGGTTCTCAAGGTTTTCCCTCTTACTTTAGTATCAGACCATATGGTAGATGGGAAGAAATTATCCAGAGTGAGCTGAATTCCGATTCAGCCCAGATGTTTGATCCAACATTCTTGGAGAATCTACCGTTACTTGCAAATTATCAGACAGTTTTTCGTTCGTTGGAGTCAATCAAACCACCACCCTTTATTCCTGATGTAAAGGGAGTATACAACATCGAGGCTGTGCGCAATAGAATAGATCCAATATCCTATGTTCCCCTAGGAATTTATGAACCACCACAAGAGGTATTGCGATACGATGAAGATGGTAACCCTGTTGAAGCAAAGTTTGTTACTCCAAGTTTAAACCCGGGCGGTTTCAATCCAAGACCCCCGTTAGCTTTAACGACCCTTGAAGCTGCTCAGTATTTAATAGGACGACCCGATTATATTGATGCGATTCGAGTGAGGATACGTGATATATCAGGTTATTCCCCTGAAAATGTCCGTAGAGTTGAAAGAATTGCATCTGAAATACAGGAGAAAACCGGGCTACATGTTGACATTGTGGCCGGTTCATCACCGCGGAAAATACTTTTATTTGTTCCGGGGATCGGGTATGTAGAAGAAAATTGGACTTCTTTGGGACTTACCCAATATATTGAGAGCGGTCTTGATATCATAAACCTTTTTCTTGTCCTTCTTTTACTACTTAGTGTTATTTTTTTGATCCTAACAAATACCAATCTATTTATTCTTTCTAAACTGCCTGAAATTGGTTTGTTGAAGGCTCTGGGATGGGAGAATGACCATATTATTCGAAGATTGGTAAAGTATCAGTTGTTAATCACTGTGTGGGGAGTTATCCCTCTTACAATTTTGATTTTTCCTCTTTCCTACTGGTTAAACCTTAATATTTATCCTCTCGAAATCCTGGCAATTGGCGGCATCGTTGGAATGGTATCCATATTATCAAGTTTTCCTGTGATTGTGAGTGATCTGAAAAAGAAAACCATTCATCTTCTAAAATTCGATGAAACTTCTAAGCAAAGGAATTTATCCTCTGCTAATTTTAATTTTAAAAAGTTGGTTCTTTACCAGCTGAGAGGTCGGATGAGAAGGAGCCTATTGAATGGACTTTCGTTCGGCCTAACCACTTTTACCTTTCATTCGGTGATTAATATATGGGTGCTATATAAAAGAGAATTGGAGCTGAGTTTACTTGGAACAACATTAATCATCAGCCTTTCGCCCTATTACGTGGCTCTGGCATTATTTTCACTCATGATTGGGTTATTGATTGTCATCCAAAATATTGGGCTTAATGTCAGGCAGAGGGAATCTGATCTTAAATCTTTGCTATACATTGGGTGGGATAAGAATCATCTCTTTAAGCTAGTATTTTATGAGAGTTTTCTGAGAGAAGGAATTTTTGGTATTATCGGCGGAGTGTTAGGAGTGGTGGTAGTTTCACTATGGAAAGACTTTTCTGCAAATATACTAATCTTCAACCTTTATATATTAGGGTTTGTTTTGTTGTTGACTTTAACCACCTGTTGGTTTGGTACTTCAAAAGCTATCGCTTACCTTCGACTTCCTACAAGGTCGTCCTCCAAAAATAGGATTTTGGTTATACCAATTCTAGTTCTGTTAACACTACTCTTGGGTATCTTAATTTTTGCTGGCGAGATTCCTGCTCTTGATACCACTTTTTCATCTATGCAAGCCACTATTGTTACAGATGATGTAAACAGTTTGGATATTGATAAAAATCGAATGGTGGATACCATCGAAAACCTAAGCAGGATAATGGAATCCCCAATGCCGGGCAGCACTCGCGCTGAGAGGGTTGCTGATATTCTGCATCAGCAATTATCCACTATGGGTTTAACTGTCAATGAAGAATGGGTTCCTTACCAAACTGCAAGCCTTTTTAATCAACAACAAAATCTATTGTTTCAATTCTTTCCATATCGGTTGGATGATAGTCCATTAACTCTAGTGACTTCTGCAACCCATTTGAAATTAAATTCAAACCTTCCTTACCAGAGAGCATCGTTGATATATAAACCAATAGATCAGGTGATGAGAGTTTGTGATTCGCTCAATCAAAGATGGTTGATGCTCGGTAGCGATAGCCGGCAGCCTGCTCAATTTATTAATCCCTTAAAGAAATTACTTGAAAATAATTGTCCTCTTCCATTAGGTTTTGCGGGTGTTGCAATACAAGACCCTGAAGAAAAAGTTTCTGATATTGAAAAGATGCTCGACAAGAATGTTGAAATTGAATTTTATCAAGCAAGGATTATAAAGGTGACTATTCCGGGCACAGTATATCCGGAGAAAGAAATTTGGGTTACCACCCATTATGATGCCAAAGAGGGTACCCCTGCAGCGGATTTGAGTCTTTCCGGAACAGTTACTTTGATGGAACTGGCGCGAAAATTTTCTGAAAGCGGAACGCCTTATACGCTTCATTTTCTTTGGTTTCCAGGATTGGCAAGTCAGTATAGTGGGCTGATCAGTTATATTCAGAATCATAAAAATGAACTTCCAAGTGTAGTGGGGGTTATTGATATTTCACAAAGTGGGAACTGGCAATATGTCGCAGTGGATAATGACATGAGATCACCATCTATGTCTGATAACGGGGTAGATTTCGAACGGGTTATGAAAGAAGGTCAATACATCGTTCGAGATAACTGGATGATGACCCTCAATCTGGATGATCCTGATTTGCTTGAATGGATGGAGGGATTGATGGAAAATAAGATGGGGCTGAGTGAAAGTCCTGAGGGTTTGCGAAATTCAATCATTAGAACGGGTGATTTGGTTGGTGTTTCCATAAGATCAACGAATTACACCTGTCAGCCATCGTTATCCATCTTGCTTTCGGCGAATCTACCATCCCTTGGGGTTTGCGGGGCTGGAAATGAATTTATCGGTTCGTCTCTCGATCATATTTCAACAATCGATAAGCAAAAATTGTTTCAATTTACTTCCTTTTCGTATATTGCACTTCAAAACCTGA
Source organism: Bellilinea sp. (assembly GCF_034432615.1). Taxonomy (GTDB): domain Bacteria; phylum Chloroflexota; class Anaerolineae; order Anaerolineales; family Anaerolineaceae; genus Bellilinea. The sequence goes on from NZ_DAOUBL010000214.1 coordinate 10,908, forward strand.
TGAGTGAGTTGAAATGAAAGAATCAATTGTAATTTGTTCTGGTATATCCAAAGTGTATGATACCGTCTTTCATCAAGTCATAGCCTTAGATAATTTGGACATAGAGATAAAGAAAAATAAGCTTACCGCAATTATCGGGCCTTCAGGGAGTGGAAAAACCACTTTGCTTAATCTCATTGCAGGTATTGATAGGATAACTTCAGGTCAAATTATATGTTGCGATGTCGATTATTCTTTTCTTTCGGACGATCAATTGGCAGCATTTCGCAGACAGAATATCGGTTTTATATTCCAGCTCTATCACCTTCTGCCTACCCTGAATGTGATTGAAAATGTGATGTTGCCTTTACTTCCCTACCAACGCTCGTTAGAATTTGATTTAAGAGAAAAGGCATTGCAGGTTATAGAATGGGTCGGCCTTGGAAATCGTATTAATCATTTGCCGGCTGAGTTATCTGGTGGGGAACAACAAAGGGTGGCAATTGCGCGTGCTTTAATTAATGATCCATTGCTCCTTTTGGCTGATGAACCTACAGGAAATTTAGATTCGAAAACTTCTTTTGAAATTGTAAGATTATTTAGAACTCTGATGGAAAAAAAGGACTTGACGATCATCTTGGTAACGCATGACTTGCGTATTTCAGCCGAGTCCGATTATATTTATACATTGAGAGATGGAAGACTGGATGGGGATATTCGAAAAAGCCTCTTCAGTTGTAGTAACCTCTAAATATTTTATTTCGCTAATCAAAAAGCCGCTTCAGACAGCGGCTTTTTGATTTCTGGTGGGCGGTATAGGACTCGAACCTACGACCTCTGCGATGTCAACGCAACGCTCTAACCAGCTGAGCTAACCGCCCGTTTGCAATGCTTATTATAATCGAACGGTGGTGAAAGTGCAAGAAAAAACCCGGATTGCAAATCCGGGGAATGATGGCGGAGAGGGCGGGATTCGAACCCGCGGTACCTTGCGGTACACGCGCTCTCCAGGCGCGCGCGTTAGGCCAGACTACGCTACCTCTCCAAACACGGCGTGAACATCACCGGGCGCGAAGATTATACCATAAAAAACGGCACACACAAAAAACACCTCTGCGTGAGCAGAGGTGTTTTGGCTGTTGAGTTGAGAATTTTACAGAATGGTCAAGCGGGCGGCCTGCAGGCCTTTCGGACCCTTTTCGATAGAAAATTCAACTTTTTGCCCTTCGTTCAGTGTGCGGAAGCCTTCCGCTTGAATGGCTGTGTGATGGACGAAGACATCCGGGCCGTTTTCCTGGGAAATGAAACCGTAACCCTTTTCACTATTGAACCACTTGACATTACCTACTACACGATCAGACATTTGAGATACTCCATTTGTTACTAAAAAGATTTGATGATTTTTCGATCTTGCCACCAAAAAAATCGCCTCTACCGAAATCGGAAGGCGATTGAACCGTGACGCGATCTCTGTAACCATTGAGGTTTTGACCCTCAACGATGTTTATTGTAACACACTTTTGAAAAGAAAACACGAATTACGCGAATCAAACATTAGAGTTTCATTAGAAAAAGCCGCCGGCAAGAGCCGGCGGCAGAATTTTATTGAGTGAGGCCTGCTTCCATCAGGGGGCAGCCTGCTGCTGCAGGTAGCGCACGTAGTTGACCACATCCCAGCGCATTTCGGGAGTGGGCAGATTGTCAATCAGTGCCGGCATACGCCCTTCGATACCGTTGGTGATGGTCAGAAAAATGGCACCATCGCTGAGCTGGCGGGCGTTGGCATCGGGTTTGATCAAATTGGCAGGCGGATATTGCACAAGGAAGCCGGAAAATGCCCCGCCGCCGTTGCCGGTGGCCCCATGGCACAATGCGCAGGCGTTGTCGTAATAGACCTTGCCGCGCTGGATGGAATCCTCACTTGCGGGGATGGGGTTGACCGGCGCGCCCAGTTCAGGAATGTAGGCTGCGCCTTGCACCGGCACCGAACGCGGCGGCAGCGGCAGGGGGTCTTCCATTGAACGGTAAGAAGGCTGAATTTCCATGAAGGAAATCCATTCGATTTTGATGATGTCGTAGGTGAAGAGCAAGCCAATCGCCAGCGGGCTGGCAAGCACCACCAGAACGATGATCAAGCGTTTGGCTACAGCCATAACTTCTCCTCCTCTACCTCATGCACCAATTCCGCTCCCAGTTCGCCCAGCGCGGTATGAAATTTTTCATCCAGTTGCGCCGGTCCGCTGAACAGGATACCGATGTGACCGTCGCTGATTTTGGGGTGGTAGCCTTTGGGACCGAAGGACGGCGAAATGGTTTCGACGAAGACCCCGATGAAGGTGCTGATCAGCAATCCCAGCATGGTCAGTTCAAAAGTGACCACGATGGCGGTGGGAATGGGGGTCAGACCCATGGCTGCCACGCGGATGGGATACAACAGCGGTGTGCCGAAGTTCAGGAAAGATGCCACCAGAAATCCCAGCACGGCGCCAGTCAGACCGATGCGCCCGATATTCGTCCAGGACATTGGCCGTCCGAGGATGCGTTCCGAGTAAGGGATGCCGGAAATGACCGAAATATCCTGATCGCGGATGCCCAGTTCGTGCAGACGCGAGATGGCTTCGGCGGCGTGGTCAATTTGTTCTTCTTTGAATAGAGCCAGATGAACGACTTTTGCAGTCATAGCTTTGCTCCTTGATTATTCTTCCAGCTCGGTGACCGAGGGTACCTCGGCTTTACCCACTTTGCGCAATCGGTGAGCCATTTGCCCTTCCTGCACTTCCCAAACCGGTACCAGTGGAATCAGGCGGGAAGCCAGCAGGTAGAGGAACATGAACAGGCACAACGTCCCCAGGGCAATACTGATTTCGGTGAAGCGGGGGTTGTACATGCCCCAGTCGAAGGGGCTGCGCTGATGACCCAGGGTGAGCGGGATGATGGTGTAACGTTCGGCGTACATGCCCACATTGATCAGCAGGGTGATGATGAACATGGCCCATGGCGTGCGGCGGATGGTCTTGTTCCACAGTGTCAGCCAGGGAATGGCCACATTGCAAATCAGCATGGTGTACCACACCCATGCAGCCGGGCCGGTGGCGTGCAGGGTCAACACCTGTTTGACCGCGGCATCGCCGCCGTACCACGAAAGCAGGTACTCGTTGAAGAAGAAGTAAGCCCATGCCATCGAAAAGACCAGCAGCAATTTGCCGAGCGCATCAAAATGTTCGACGCGGATGAAGTAGTCGAAGTGTTTCATGGTGCTGCGGAGAACGAAGAGAATGGTCACAACGGCTGCCACACCGGAAAGGATGGCGCCAATGATGAAGTAGGGGCCGAAGATGGTCGAATGCCAGCCGGCGACCATGCCCACCGCAAAGTCCCAGGAAACGATGGTATGCACCGAGAACATGACCGGGATGATGGCGAAGGCGAAGATGTTGATGGCTCTGCGCAGGCGGTACCATTCCGCCTCGGTGCCGCGCCAACCCAGCGCCAGTACTTTATAGATGGTGTGCCGCCAGCCTTTGGTGCGGTCGCGCGCCATGGCCAGATCCGGCACCAGCGGCAGGTAGAGGTAAATGGTGCTGGAGAGAAGATAGGTGGTAATGGCGAGGAAGTCCCACACCAGAGGGGAACGGAAGTTCGGCCAGAGCCAGCGTGCGTTGGGGTAGGGTATCATCCAGTAGAACACCCACACCCGACCAAGGTGGATGAGTGGGTAAAGCGCACCGGCTGCCAGGCCGAAGGTGGTCATCAGCTCGGCAGCACGGGTAAAGGGGCGGCGAAACTCCGCCTTGAAAACGCGCAGGATGGCCGAAACGAATGTGCCGGCGTGGCTGATGCCGATCCAAAACACGAAGGTTACGATGAACACGCCCCAAAAGACGGGACGGCGAATGCCGGCAACGCCCATACCGGTCAAAATCATGTTGCCCCATGCGCCGAAAAGCAGGACAACCACCGCCAGCCCCAGACCGATCAGCCAGATCCAGTATCTACGCGTGGTGGTCGTCATGG
>NZ_DAOUBL010000215.1:0-9252 GCF_034432615.1 Bellilinea sp.
TGTCATCGTCGGTCTGACCCGCTACATCAACCGCGGTCACATCGCCCGCGCCGCGCTGGAAGCCACCGCTTTCCAGACTCGCGAAGTGCTGGATGCAATGAACAAGGACTCCGGCGTGCCGCTGACTGCCCTCAAGGTGGATGGCGGTATGGTGTACAACGAATTACTCATGCAATTCCAGGCCGATATCCTCGGCGTGCCGGTCATCCGCCCGAAGGTTGCCGAAACCACCTCGCTGGGTGCAGCTTATGCAGCCGGTCTGGCGGTTGGCTTCTGGAGCAACTTTGACGAACTGCGCGCCAACTGGGGCAAGGACGCCGAATGGCATCCCAAGATGGCCGCCGAAGAACGCGAAAAACTGTATGCCGGCTGGAAGAAGGCCGTCGAACGCACCTTCGGCTGGGTCGAAGTTTAATAAATCCATATCCGGGGGCAGGCAAATACCTGCCCCCTCCTCTCTTCCTTTGCACAGGGGCGGTGGGTCAGCGGTCTGGTACAGTCCACAAGACCTGTACCGCCCTTTGTAATTTATAAAGGGTGATTTTTCTCCCAAGCTTCTCTACCTGTGATAAAATCCCTGCTTTGAAGGTCTCTCACGGAAAAACCATGTCCAAAAACAAACCTTCTTCCCCCAAAAACCAGCCCCAAGACCTGATCGCCCAACCCTGGATTCCCTTCAAAACCGGCTTAATCGTGGTGGGGGTCGTCAGCATTTTGCTGGCAATCTGGACGATCATCACCAGCAACCCGGAACTGCCGCTGATTGAACGCATCCTGTGGGGTGTGGTATTCGGTGGAAGCATCTGGCTGATCTTCTTTTTTTTCCTGCTCATCAACCGCCTGCTTCGCAGAAGGAAATAATTCCCTCGAAAATTTACGCGCTCAGCCGCGATAAACTGCACGCTTAACTTTGTGAAAAACGCCACGATTGTGGCAAAAGTCGAAACAGGAGAAAGAATTATGAGTAAACTCCATGCCATTGTGATTGGTGCCGGTTTCACCGGTGTCGCCATTGCCCACGATCTTGCTCTACGCGGTTTTGCTGTTACTGTCGTGGAGCGGGGTCCAATCGTCAACGGCACATCAGGACGCACGCATGGGCTGCTTCACTCCGGCGCACGTTACGCCGTCAATGATCAGGAATCAGCCATCGAGTGTATTCAGGAAAATCAAATCCTGCGCCTGATTGTGCCAGACGCCATTGAACCCAATGGCGGATTGTTCATCGGTATCACGGATGAAGATATGGCTTACCGTGAAAAATTCATGGAAGGCTGCGCCGCTTGCGGGATTCCAATTACCGAACTCAGCCCCAAAGAAGCCCTGCGTTTGGAACCCAACCTGAATCCCAAATTGCAGACCGCCTTCACCGTGCCGGACGGCACATTTGATCCGCTCCGATTGGCACTGGCTTTTGCCGCTTCGGCAAAGGCAAACGGAACCGTATTCCACCTCTACACCGATGTGGTTGACCTTCTGACCGATGGACAGGGCAATATCGTTGGTGTCAAGGCCTGGGACCGCGCCGCTGACAAGCGCTTTGACATTCAAGGCGATATTGTGGTCAACGCGACGGGCGCCTGGGTGGGTCATATCACTTCCATGGCCGGTATTTCCGTGCCGATCACCCCCACCCCCGGTGTAATGGTAGCCTATGATAAGCGTCTGACCCAGCGCGCGATTAACCTGCTCAATAAACCCGGCGATGGCGATATCGTCCTCCCTCAGCGGCGCATGATGGTCGTCGGCACCACCTCCTTCACTATTGAAGACCCCGATTACGTTCCCGTATACGAAGACCATGTTCAACTGATGATTGAACGCGGTTCCAACCTCATTCCGGCTCTGCGCCAGACCAAAGAACGCGGCGCCTACATGGCCACCCGCCCCTTGATCGGTGCTTCCGCCCCCGGGCGCAGCATCTCACGCACCTTCAAAGCCTACGACCACAAAGAAACCGATAATGTCGAAGGGTTGGTAACCATCACCGGCGGCAAGGCTACCACCCTGCGTTTGATGGCAGAAAAGACCGTGGATCTGATTTGCAAGAAATTCAACCTCACTATCCCCTGCACAACCGCCGAAACCCCCCTTCTCTCTTACCGCAAGTTCTACGTTAACTGATTCCAGCAATCTGTTGAACGAACTCTACCTGTACGGAGTGAGCAATGTCTGAAGAAAAATGGACCGTTAAATTTGTCATCTTTCGTAAAAAGGGCGACCAGCCTGCCCGATACGACAGTTATGTACTGGAAGTGGACCCGGAAGAATATGTGATTGACGGCGTGGAGCGCATCTGGGCATTTCACGACCGCTCGCTCATCTTTGCCCATGCCTGCCACCATTCCACCTGTGGGGCGTGCGGCATGCGGGTCAACGATGTGGAAAAACTGACCTGCATCACCAAAATTCGCGATGTAACCACCAACGGCGGTACTCTCAAAATTGAGCCAATGCGCAACTTCCCCATTATTGGCGATCTGGTCGTAGATATGACCCGCATGTACGCTGCCATGGATCGCGTTCACGCCAAAGCCGTACACCCGCTTTCGGCTGCCCCATTGGAAGGCGAAGATATCCGTCCACCCCGGGATGTGCCGCGCAACAATGGTGACGAATATCTGCGCCTGGCAGACTGCATTGAATGTGGTTTGTGCATCAGCGCCTGCCCGGTTGCCGGTACGGCTGAAAACTACCTCGGCCCGGCAGTTCTGGCTGCCGCTCAATTGCAGGGTTTGAAACACAACCCCGACCTGCTGGATGTGGTGGACTGCGCCGACGGACTGTGGCGCTGCCACAGCGCGTATGAATGCACCGCGGTTTGTCCTTCCAACGTTGACCCCGGCTGGCGCATTATGGACTTACGCCGACAGGTCGTTGGAGAACGCCTCAAACGCTGGTTTGTAAAAGCCTAATCCCTTACAGGAGAATGTGAGAAATGGAAACATCTAAAAAACCCAATACCCGCGGAATATTGGACTGGTTTGACCCGCGCGGCAGGAACGTTGGCGGTTGGGGCTTTATCATCAACCGCCTCTCTGCGATCGGGTTGACGGTTTACCTGTACCTGCATCTTTACATGCTGGGCAAACTGGCGCAAGGCCCCGAAGCCTTCGACGCCTTCATTGAAACCGCAAAGCAGCCTGCCATCATGTTTGGAGAAATGCTGGTGATCATCGCCGGCCTGTATCATGGCTTTAACGGACTTCGCATTGCCCTCAACAGTTTTGGGATTGCCGTACCAGCTCAGCGTCAGCTGCTGTACGGGGTGGTGGGAATCACCCTGATCGGTACAGTTGTCTTCGGCGTGCGAATGCTCACTACTCACTAGGACGGAGGTGATCTCATGCAAAACACGCTCTCCCAACCCAAGCCCGGCGAAAGTTACCTGTTGTGGCTGATTAAGATTGTCAGCGGAGTTTTAATCTTCGCGGTGTTAATCATCCATTTTCTGGTCAATCACCTGCTGGCACCCAATGGTTTGCTCAGCCATGCCGAGGTAGTGGCCTATTACCGCAATTACCCAATTGTCCCGATTATGGAAGGTTTCTTCCTTGTTTTCGTGATAGCGCATTCCTTGATCGGATCGCGCAGCATTGTTCTTGACCTTCGCCCCAGTCCCGCCCTGATGAAAGTCCTCGATTATCTCTTCATTGCTCTGGGCTTGTTTGCAACCGGTTATGGGATATGGCTGCTTTTTGCGGTCATTAACTTCGGACTGTAAGGCTTGTATGGTTAGCCTGGTTTTGGTTTCGCACAGCAAACTGCTTGCCGAATCGCTGGTTAATCTGGTTCGCCAGATGGCCGGTGAGGAGGTCAAAATTGGCGTGGCAGCCGGTGCCGGGGAAAACCACGATGAATTTGGCACTGACGCCACCCAGATTGCGCAGGTCATTCAGGAAGTGGACAGCCCGGAAGGCATTGTGGTGCTGATGGATTTGGGCAGCGCCATTTTGAGCGCGGAAATGGCCCTGGAACTGCTGCCCGAAGATGTGCGCAGCCGGGTACACTTCTGCCCTGCCCCGCTGGTAGAAGGAGCCATTGCCGCTGGGGTTCAGGCAAGTCTGGGCAATGACCCGCAAACCATCTGTCGTGAAGCCTGCCAGGCTCTTCAACCCAAAGCCGAGCAATTACATTTTAGTGAACCGGCCCCTGCCCCTGCAGCGGTTGAAGAAGGTGTTCCTGCTCCAACCGCGGGTGAAATTCACACCATTGTTCTGGAACTGACCAACGCACACGGACTGCATGCCCGGCCGGCTGCCCGTTTTGTGCAAACCGCGTCCCGCTTCAAGGCGGACATTCGGGTAGCGAATTTGACAACCGGCAGCGCGGCAGTTTCTGCCAAAAGTCTGAACGCACTGGCGACCCTTGGCGCGCTGCACGGCCACCAGATTCAAATTCAGGCGCAGGGGGATCAGGCTGCCGAAGCCCTTCAAGCCCTGGCCAAACTGGTGGAAGAACGATTTGGAGAAGCAGCCGCACCGCCGCAGCCGACTCCTTCTGCCGTTCCGGCGATCGAACCACAGCCCTCCGATGAGCACATTTTGCGCGGGTTGCCGGTTTCGGAGGGGGTGGCAGTTGCGCCAATTTTCCATTACGAAAGCTTACCTCCCCTGATCCCCGATTATCAGGCGAAAGATACCGCTACGGAGTGGCAAAAATTGCAGGGGGCACTGGAAAAAGTGCGCCGTGCCATCCTCGAACGCCAGCGCGAGATGGTCAATCGTGTCGGTGAAGATGAAGCCGCCATCTTTGAAGCCCACGCCCTCCTGCTCAGTGATGAGGAATTGCTGGAAAACGCCCGCATGCTGATTGAGAAAAAGCATTACAACGCCGCCCGTGCCTGGAAGGAAAGCGTGGACACCATTATTGCCCGCTTTCAGGCACTGGCAGACGATTACCTCAAACAGCGGGCAGTGGATGTTCAGGACGTTGGCAATCAGGTCTTGCGCGAATTGAGCGGTGAAGCCCACGAAAAAATTGTCTTCCAGGAACCCGTCATCCTGGTTGCAGATGACCTGACCCCCACCGAAACCGCTTCGCTGGATTTGGAACGCGTGCAGGGCATTGCCCTGCTCAGCGGCGGAGCGACTTCTCACAGCGCAATTCTGGCGCGTTCCCTGGGCATTCCCGCCGTTACCGGCTTGCCGATGCGAATCAAACAAATCCCTCAGCAAACTCCGGTTGCGCTGGACGGATTCAAGGGCGAAGTTCTGATTCAACCGGACGAACGCATCCGTCAGGAATTTGAAGCACGGCGAACGCGCTGGTTGGAAGAAAAACAGCGCCTGCTGGCCTCCACCCATCAGGCGGCCGTCACACGGGACGGGCTGGTCATCGAAGTTGCCGCCAATGTGGGTAACCTGACCGATGCCCAAACGGCCGTACAAAATGGCGCCGATGGGGTGGGTCTGTTGCGCACCGAATTTCTCTTCCTCACCCGCCAGACAGCCCCCACAGAAGAAGAACAGTATCAGGCTATTCACCAGATTGGCCTGACCCTGCAGGGTAAACCCGTCATCGTCCGCACCCTGGATGTGGGCGGTGACAAACCTCTACCCTACATCAACCAGCAGCCGGAAGCCAATCCTTTTCTGGGTGTGCGCGCCTTGCGCCTCTCGCTGCAACAGCCCCACCTGTTCCGCACGCAGCTGCGCGCCATATTGCGCGCCGGAGCGGATACCTACCTGCGCATTATGTTCCCTATGGTCGCCAGTATTGAGGAAGTGCATCAAGCCAACCAGTTCCTGCAAAAAGTGCATCAGGAATTGCAGGAGGAGGGATTGCCTCACCGCTGGCCAATCGAAACCGGCATCATGGTTGAAATCCCCTCCGCTGCAGTGCTGGCAGATGCGCTTGCCCCGCACGTGGCTTTCTTCAGCATTGGCACCAATGACCTGACTCAATACACCATGGCGGCTGAACGCGGCAACCCACAATTGAATTACCTGAATGACGCCCTGCACCCTGCCGTCCTGCGGCTGATTGGTGAGGTCACTGCTGCCGCAGAAACCCATGGAATATGGGTGGGCGTGTGTGGTGAACTGGCCGGCGATCCACTGGCCGTTCCCATCCTGATCGGTCTGGGAGTGCGCGAGTTAAGCCTCAATGCGGCCGGCATACCCCGCGTCAAAGCAGTAGTGCGTAACTTAACCACCGAACAGGCTAAACAAGCCGCCCGGCAGGCACTTGCCTGCTCCAACGCGCAGGAAGTCCGTGAGATGGCTGCCAACTTTTTGAAAACCCTGCCCGAAAAGTAACACGAACCACCGACATGGTAAGAGAAATTCCAAACGGGGCTGTCTGCGGATGGCCCCGTTTCGTGATAAAATCTTAATCTGATTTTCATCCTGACGAGGTGTACCATGACCGAACACATCCTGATTGCCATTGCCTGGCCGTATGCCAACGCCGAAATTCACGTGGGGAATGTAACCGGTTCCCATCTGCCCGGTGATATTGTCGCCCGCTACCATCGCTTGAAAGGCAATCAGGTGTTGATGGTTTCCGGCACCGATTCACACGGCACACCAGTCACCCTGCGCGCCGATGCCGAGGGAAAACCCATTGAAGAAGTGTATAAACGCTTTCACAACGGTTTTCTCGACCTGTTTCTCAAATTAGGCATTCATTACGATTTATTCACCACCACCCACACCGAAAATCATTTCAAGGTGGCGCAAAGCATTTTTCTTGCATTGCAAAAGAATGGTTATCTATACACCGAGTCGCGCCCGCAGTGGTATTCGCCGGTTAGCAAACGGTTTCTGCCGGATCGCTATGTGGAGGGCACCTGTTATATTTGCGGCTTTGAAGGCGCACGTTCGGATCAATGTGACCGCTGCGGCAGCGTTCTAGAACCCGAAAAATTAATCAACCCGCGCTCCAAGGTGGATGGCTCCACCCCCGAATTGCGTGAAACCGAGCATTTCTTCCTCGACCTTTCCAAACTGGAACCGGAAGTTGCCCGCTTCCTGCGCGAACGGAAGCACTACTGGCGGGATACCGTCATCGGGCAATCGCTTGGGCAAATCGAATCCGAAGGCCTCAAACCGCGCGCCATTACCCGCGATCTGGATTGGGGCATTCCCGTTCCCATCCCCGGCTGGGAAGGCAAATGCCTGTATGTCTGGTTCGAGGCGGTCATCGGTTACCTTTCCGCAGCCATTGAATGGGCAAAACTCAGCGGTGAGCCGCAGGCGTGGAAAAACTGGTGGACCAATCCCGATGCCAAATCGTTCTACTTCATTGGCAAAGACAACATCTTCTTCCATGCCGCCTGGTGGCCGGCCCAACTGATGGGCACCGGCGAGCAGTTTCTGGAAATCTTTGCCGGGGAAAGTGGTCAACGCCTGACCCTGCCTTATGATGTACCGGCTAACCAGTTCATGAATCTGGAAGGTCAGAAGATTTCCGGCAGCCGCAACTGGGCGGTTTACGCCCGTGATTTTCTCACCCGTTACGACCCCGACCCGCTGCGCTACTACCTGACTGTCAACATGCCCGAAACCCGAGATACCGACTGGGATTGGGAGGATTTTTACAAGCGCAACAACGATGAATTGGTAGCCACATGGGGAAATCTGGCTAACCGCGTTCTTTCCTTTGCTTACAAACACTGGGAAGGGGTTGTGCCTGAGCCGGAAGAACTGACCACCGCCGATCAGGAAATTTTGGCCATGATTGAAAAAGGGTTTGACACGGTCGGCAAGGAATACGAAACGGTTCATCTGCGGGCGGCGCTGGGCGAAGCCATGCGACTGGCTACCGAAGTCAACCGCTATCTGGATCAGACTGCCCCGTGGACGAGTATCAAAACGGATAAGCAGGCTGCTGCTCGCGCCATTTTTACCGCCATTCGCGCCATTGACAATCTGAAAATCCTGCTTGCTCCCGTCCTGCCGCACACCGCCGAACGGCTGCACCGTATTCTGGGGTACCAGCAGCCCCTGTTTGGGCAGGGCTACCTTCAGGAAGTAGAGGATGCGCTTGGCAGCCATACCGTGGTGCGCTATGACCCGGATTCAGCCAGCGGTCAATGGCAGCCCAGTCAGATTCAGCCGGGCACACCCCTGCAAAAACCCGAACCGTTGTTTAAGAAATTGGACGCGTCCATCATCGAAGAAGAACGCGCCCGGTTGGGAAAGCCGGCTGCAATATAGACCTTACTGCCAGCGGCTGGCTTCGTTTAACTTTTCCATTTCCTCATCGGTCAGGCGTAAATCCGCCGCGCCGAGATTATCCTCCAATTGTTCGAGGGATCGCGGCCCCATGATCGGGCTGGTAATGCCCGGCAAGGTCAGCATCCACGCCAGTGCAATCTGGGAAACCGACGCCCCTCGCTGTCGGGCTACCTCCTCCACCGCCTCCAGCACCTTCCAGCCGTAGTCGGTGAAGTAGCGGCTGACATTGCGCTGACTGCCGGTTTCGGTCTGCCCACGCCGATATTTACCGCTCAGAAATCCACCTGCCAGCGGGCTGTAGGGAATTACCCCCAGCCCATAGGTGCGGCAAACCTCTGCCAGTTCACGTTCAAATTCGGCGCGGTGAACCAGATTGTAATGGGGTTGCAGCGAATCAAAGCGTGCCAGCCCCAGTTTATCCGATGTCCAGAGCGCCTGCATTAAGCGCCATGCCGGGTAATTGGAACAGCCAATATAGCGCACCTTGCCCTGCCGTACCAGATCATTCAATGCGATTAAAGTCTCTTCAATGGGAGTCTGATCGTCATACCAGTGAGTCTGATACAGGTCAATATAATCGGTTTGCAATCGGCGCAGGGATTGCTCGACAGCATGGAAGATGTGCGCACGGGATAACCCTTCGTCGTTGGGAGCATCCCCCACCTTTCCGCGCACTTTGGTGGCAATAATCACTTCATGGCGCGGGATGCCCTTCCGTTTGATCCAGTTGCCGATGATGGTTTCCGCAACACCACCGGGGTTGCCCGCCACCCAGCGTGAATAAATATCGGCGGTATCGATGAAATTAATCCCCGCCTCAAACGAACGAGTGAGAATCGGATAAGATTCGTCCTCGCTGGCAGTCCAGCCGAATTGCATACTGCCCATACACAACGCCGAAACTTTCAGACCTGTCCGCCCCAATTTTCGGTATTCCATGTGCCTTTTTTCCTCCTTTTCTAAAAAACGTCAATTCGGGATAAATCATTTTTATATCAACTTTCGAATTTTCGTCCCCCTCCCGCCTCCCCCAAAATCGCAGGGGCGATTTTGGGGGAGGTGCAGGTGG
>NZ_DAOUBL010000216.1:0-33749 GCF_034432615.1 Bellilinea sp.
GCTTATGACTCGGCCTTGCTGGCTTGCCAGTCCATTGCCATTTTGCCGGAAGGAATGAGCAAGGAGCGTTTTGAATGGCTTTCCAAAATCGCAGGTGAAGTGATTGCCACCCCCGGCTCGGAGTCGAATGTCAAAGAAATTTTCGACAAGTGCTGGGAACTGCGCCGCTCGGGTGAAGATTTGATGATTTTCAATCAGTTTGAAGAATTTGGCAACTACCTGTGGCACTATGAGGTAACCGGTCACGCCATGGAAGAAGTTCTGCAGCAGGTAATGGGGCCGCGCGAAAACTACCGCGGTGTTGCCCTGACCACCGGTTCAGCCGGGACAATTGCCTGCGGCGATTACATGAAACAGATTTTCCCGCGCAGTGTGATCGTTGCCAGTGAGGCTTTGCAATGCCCCACCCTGCTGGAAAACGGCTTTGGCTCTCACCGCATTGAGGGCATCGGCGATAAACACGTCCCGTGGATTCATAATGTCAAGAATACCGATATGGTTGTTGCCATTGATGACAATTCGGTGGTCAATTTGCTGCGGTTGTTCAATGAGCCGGCCGGACGTGAGTATCTGGTCAAGAAGGGTGTACCAGCCGAACTGGTGCAGCAACTCGATTTGTTCGGTTTCTCCGGCATTGCCAACATGCTTTCTGCCATCAAAGCCGCAAAATACTACGAGATGGGCGAAAACGACATCATGTTGTTCGTGATGACCGACTCGATGGAACTCTATTCCAGCCGAATTCAGGAATACCGCGAACAATTTGGCGAATTTACCCCGTTTGATGCCGCTGAGGCCTTTGCCCGTGATCTGCACGGCGAAACAACCGATCATCTGATTGAGTTGACCTACGCAGACCGCCGCCGCGTTCACAACCTCAAATACTATACCTGGGTGGAACAGCAGGGCAAGACTTACGAAGAAATTCTGGCGCAATGGTACGATCCCAATTACTGGACGGATATCCAGAAACAGGTGCCGGAAATTGACGCGTTGATTACCGAATTCAACGAACGCGCCGGTTTGCTGTAGCCCCTATTTTGCATTTGTCAGAGCAGGGGAGGGTGAATAGATACCATCCTCCCCTGCTTTATGCAATTTTTCAAGGAAAGCTGCCGGAGGGAGGCACCCAGCAATTCGATTAACTTTCGGCTATAATACGATTACCGGATGTCACGAGTGTATTCCCCGCTTCGTTCAATTGTCGGTGATGAAGCCATCATTCTGGTGGCGGTTCTTCCGCATCCCCGCGATCTGGAAATTGCCCGAGTTTTGGGGTGGTACCGTATTCCCTTGCGTTCATCGCCCAAAGTAATGAGTGTGGATTTTCTGGCCTTTTATCAGACGGCGGCCTTTGGTGAAGAAGAACGCTGGGGAGTTCATTACATTGCCGCAGTGCGTGGGCATGAGCTGACCACCCGGGCGGAATTGCTGAGGCATGAAGCCGATCACCCGCGCGCGCATGAGGAATATTACAAAATTCAACTGGGCGAATTGCAGAAGGTTGTACCGCCCATTCCTGCCAGCCACTGGCGGCGATTGACATTCCTTTACACAACCGGAGAGCGATTGAATCGTGCCTCAACACTGGAGGATTTGGTGGTCCGTGATGAAGAACGGCAGATTTTATGGCGTGGATTGCGCGAACGAGCGCTTCATCAGCAATCTTATTCTCCCCAGCAATTGCCAGAGCAGTTAGACGGGCTGGATGTGTTGCTTCTTTCGATGTTGGGGAAAGGCATCTCTTTGCTTGAATCCGCTGACGAGTATGTGACCGGCGATGATTAGTTTGTTGGGACAGGCAAGAAGGAGGTATGGATGAAAACACTCTTGAAAGGCGGTACGCTGGTAACTGCATCCGAGATGTTTCGGGCAGATATTTTGATCGAGGACGAAAAAATCGCCTTGATTGGGTTAGATTTAGCCGTCGCTGAAGACACTATGGTTTTGGATGTCAGCAACCGCTTGATTCTGCCGGGCGGGGTTGATCCCCACACCCACTTTGATTTGCCCATGTTTGGAACGGTTTCTTCGGATGATCATTACACCGGTCATAAGGCGGCTGCGTTTGGCGGTACTACGACCGTCATTGATTTTGTCCCCTTGGAAAACAGCGGAATTGAAAAAAGCATTGCGCTGTGGCGGGAAAAAGCCGATCCCAAAGCAGCCATTGACTTCAGTTTTCACATGAACATCAGTCGCTTTGATGAGCAAATTGAAGCAGAAATGGCTCAACTGACCGGGATGGGAATAACCTCAGTAAAGGTTTTCAGCGCGTATAACAACCGCCTGCGTCTTTCGGACGAAAACATTTTTCGCGTCATGCGTGTTGCAAAAAAGTATGGTTTGTTGACCATGCTTCATGCCGAAAATGGTGATGTAATCGAGTTGTTGATTGCTGAAGCGCTGGCTGCCGGGCATACAACGCCTGAGTGGCACGCGCTGACCCGCCCGGCCTGGACGGCAGTAGAAGCAGTCCTGCGCGGTGCAGCCCTGGCGGCTATGGCAGAGGCGCCGCTTTACATCGTTCACATGAATGCTGCCGGTGAAGTGGATCAACTGGCTTACGCACGCTCCAAAAGCTTGCCGGTGATGGGGGAAACCTGTCCTCAATATCTGTTCTTTACCATTGACCATTTGCGGCGTCCGGATGGGGCGAAGTGGGTGTGTTCCCCTCCCATGCGCAGCAAGGAGGATAACGAACGACTCTGGCAGGGACTCGAAAGCGGTATCATACAGGTGGTTGGAACCGATCATTGTCCATTTTTCTACGATGGTAGCAAGCCGATCCTTTATGAAGGGAAGCCGATTGCCATACCGGGTAAGGAGCTGGGGAAGGATGATTTCACGAAAATTCCCAATGGTCTGCCGGCGGTAGGCGACCGTTTGCCTGTGCTTTGGAGTGAAGGGGTAGTCAAAGGCCGGCTGAGCCCTTCCCAATTTGTTGCTTTGACCAGCACCAACCCGGCCAGGATTTTTGGTTTATATCCCCGCAAGGGCAGCTTAACCCCGGGAGCGGATGCGGATATTGTGGTTTGGGATGCGGAGCGGGTTGTAACCTACGGAGTTGACCAATCCCACCATCGAACGGACTACAACCTGTTTGAAGGTTGGACTTTGACCGGCTTTCCTGAAAAGGTCTTCCTGCGCGGAAACTTGATTGTGGATGGCAAGCAGTGGCTGGGTAGCGCTGGTATGGGGCGTTTTATCCAGCGCAATTCTCATAATCCGGTTCTCTGATGATGTTAACCCTTGCGCCGGTTTTGGTGCTATTGCTGCTGGCCGGGGTGATCTTTACCCTGTTCTGGAGTGAACGAGGTAAACGCTATGCCTGGTTGATTTCGATTATCGGGTTGAATCTCATCTGGCTTGGTTTGTTTGCTTTGCACTGGTTTCAACCAGCGGAAGCAGCCTTTCCGGCCTGGCGACCCTTTGAGCCTCTCACAGCAGATCAGCTTGTTTTTCGGTGGGATGCAGGCGGGTGGGTGTATGCCGTATGTCTGGTGGGTTTGCTGCTGGCAGTTGTGTTGACCGCTCCGGTCCGGTTTAAATATAACAGCAACCCCCTTTCGTGGTCGGCAGCCATCACTTTCACGGCAGTTGGATTACTTTCGGTTCTCAGCGGCACGCCGCTTGCACTGGCCATCTCGTGGACTTTGCTGGATGTTGTGGAAGTGGTGTATGTGTTGTTGATCATTCGTGATTATCGCTACCGCCGCGAAGTGCTGACCTCGTTTGCATTACGTTTGTTTTCGATTGGACTTTTGCTTGCTGTGATCATTCTGGGGCGCCAGGCCGGTTCCGGTTTCACTTTCGAATCGGCACTTGCTCAGGATTTGGTGGTGTTGATTGCTGCCGTAATTCTGCGGCTGGGGGTTCTGCCGCTAAGTTTGAAGTATGAAACCCAATTACCCCTCCAAAACGGATTGACCAGCCTGATGCGCATCGTCGGGCAGATCAGCGGGCTGGCTTTATTGACCAAACTGCCAGCCGGTTTAAGGGTGGTGGACTCCAGCCCCCTTGTAGTGGGCGGGATTGTGCTGCTCACTTTGTATGGAGTGTTGATGTGGCTTTTGGCGGAAAATGAAATTGGCGGACGATCATTTTTTGGGTTGTTTTTCAGCGGGCTGGCAATCTTATCTGCCCTGAATGGAAATGCTCCGCTTTCAGCAGTGTGGGGAGTGGCACTGATTTGTTGGGGCGGAATGATTTTTCTCTACACCGTTCGCAGTCGGCGGTTGATGCTTCTGATGGCGGCCGCCTTGCTGAGTTTTAGCGGTTTGCCGTTTACCATCCTTTCTGCGGGATGGCTGGCTGTGGCAGTGAACGCCGGATGGGTCATCTTGCTGGCGGGCATGTGGATCATGCTGATCGCCGGTTTTGTGCGGCTTGTATTTCAGGAAAGAGAATCTAGCAGTACTTTCGAGCCTTATATCGTGACCACGTACACACTCGGCTTGGCTGTTTTGTTGCTCTCGGGCTGGCTGAGTGTATTTTTAGGGGTGGAGCAGGGTTTGCGGCTGGGTACATGGTGGGGATCCCTGGTGGTATTTGGCGCCAGTGTTTTCCTTATTCAGACTGCGCTTCGTCGAAAACAGGTTGAGGAAATCTCCTCTCCCCAGTCGGCGTGGTTGCAAAATGTGATTCGCCGATCTACGGATGCCATCAGCGCCTTTCTCCGCTTGAACTGGTTGTATGCGGTCTTACGCTCCGTCTTTCATACGGTACAGGGATTCACTCGGCTGTTGACGGTTCTCTTTGAGGGTGAAGGCGGCGTGCTCTGGTCGGTTTTGTTACTGGTTCTGCTGATTTCAATTTTTGGGGGAGTGCGCTAAAAGAATGAGCCTTCAAACGATACCGATCATCCTGTTGATTTTGAGCAGTTTTTTCCTGGTTTTGTTTTTAGGCTGGCGATATGCCTTGCTTGCGCTTGCCCTTCAGTATGTGGGGGTCTTCTGGCTGATTGCTCAAACATTACCGATTGGACTTGCAGCAGTGAAGCTGATTGTGGGCTGGATGGCGGGGGCGGTCTTAGCCGCTTCTCAACTTAATCTTGGCGAAGAGTTACCCGTCAGCGACCTGGCGGGACGGATTTTTCGGGGTTTCGTCATGATTTTTGGCATCATTGTGGCCTTCTCCATTCTTCCAGCCGCTGAACAGTGGATTCCGGTTGAACATTCATTATTAACCGGTGGATTGATTTTGCTTATTTCTGGTTTGATTCAACTGGGGTTGACGGGCAATCCATTTCGCCTCAGCATTGGGTTGCTGACCTTCCTGGCAGGGTTTGAGATGATTTATGCTGGTCTGGTCAGTTCGGTATTGGTAGTGGGTTTGCTCGGTCTGATTAACCTGGGTGTGGGGTTAGCCGGTTCTTATTTCATTTTATCTCCCAGTCTGGAGGAGTCGAATTGACCGCGCCGATCATCTGGATCGTTATTCCAGTGGGCATGGGGTTAATCCTGTGGTTGCTGCGCCACCGGCGGTGGATTTCTGGCGGGATTGCCGTCGGCCTTTCGGCTTTACTGGCGGTGTTGGCTGCGGCTTTACCAATTGGAGAAACCATACGATTGGGTGGTGTTCAGTTTGAACTGGGGGAGAGCCTGTTTGTGCTCGGGCGAAGTTTTAACCTGACCAACAATGAGCGTCCGTTTCTGGTTTTGATTTTTACAACCTGTGCAGTATGGTTTGCCGGCGCGATGGTCCTCAAGCAGCACCGCTTGTTTGCGCCGTTTGGGCTGATGGTTGTTGCGGCATTGGTGGGCGCGCTGGCTGTCCAACCGTTTTTGTACGCAGCATTGCTGGTTGAACTGGCTGTTTTATTAAGCATTCCTGTGCTGGTGCCGCCCGGTGAAGTTGTTCAACGGGGGGTGCAGCGTTTTCTAATCTTTCAAACGTTGGGAATGCCGTTTATTTTGCTGGCGGGGTGGGTTTTCGGCAGTGGAGACCTTTTACAAGTTGACCCGGCAATCCTGCCGCGGGCTGCCGTAATTTTGGGTCTTGGATTTGCCCTGTGGCTGGCCGTCTTCCCTTTTTACTTCTGGGTGCCGCAACTTACCCATCAGACTCATCCTTATTCGGCCGGCTTCGTTTTGAGTCTGCTGCCGGTTTCCATCCTGATGCTCGGTCTGGATTTTGTCAGTCAGGTTGGCTGGTTGCGAGCCTCGCCGCTCATGTTTCTGATTATTCAACTGACTGGTCTCCTGATGGTGGTTACCGCCGGTGTGTGGGCAGCATTTCAGGATGAAATTAGCCGTTTATTCGGTTATGCGGTAATTCTGGAAAGCGGTTATGCCTTATTAACCATTGGGCTGAACAACCTGCCCGGATACATGATGTTTGCAGCCGGCTTGCTGCCGCGTTTGCTGGGTCTGTTTGTTCTGGCACTGGCGTTGGGCGTGTTGATGAACCGCGCTCAACCGACTGATTTTGATCACATGCAGGGAATTTTTCAGCGTTTCCCGGTTGCGATTATTGCATTGGTTCTGGCCCTGTTCTCGATTAGCGGGATGCCCTTGCTGGCTGGTTTTCCAGTACGACTTGAGTCCTTGGAATTGCTTGCCTCACAACAGCCATTGTTGATTGGGTGGGTTTTACTGGGTAATTTTGGCTTTTTGATGGGCGTCATTCGAGTGTTGCTGCATGTTGTTCGGTTGGGGGATGCGGCGGAAGAAAACCTCGAAAGCCTGCCAGAGCGGGCGATTCTGGTGGGCGGCATGTTGTTTCTATTTTTATTCGGCATATTTCCGGGAGTATTTTATCAATCCGTCATTTTCATCCTGCGGGTTGCACCGGCATTGTTGTCAGCCCGTTGAGTGGAATTCGATATAATAAGGTCATCCATAGGTTTTGAATTTACCAGAGTTTTCAGGCTGATTTCTGGAAGGAGAGGATTGATTTTCCATGGATATCGAACAATTGGAAAAACGTTTGGAATGGCTGGAAGATGAACGCCGTAAAGACAAATTACTGGTAGCCACTTTGCAGGATCGGATTGCGAATTTGGAAGAAAAAACCCAGCCGATTGATCAACGCTTCAAGGAGTTGGAAGGGGAAGTGACCCGTATTGCAACCTCTCTCTTGCGGTTCAATCAAATTGAGACGGCCATGGCGCAAATGCGGCAGGAGCTTTCCCGCATGATTCAGGACATTGAAAAGCAGCGCTCCGAGAAAGAACGGGAGATTGAGAAAATCCGACTTGCAGACAATGAGTCGGTGAACCGCTCGTTGGGTGAAATTCGCAAGACGCTGGAAGTTCTACCCGAAATCCGCAAAACCTTACAGGCTCGAGCCGAGGGAGAAAACCGACTTGGCAGGGAAATTGAAGAATTGGAGCAGAAAATCCTGCTTATCCGCCGGGCGGACGATGAATATAAACGCCAAATTAAATTACTGGAAGAAAGTCAGCGGCAGGATGCCAAGCGGTTAACCGACCTGCAAGGTGAGGTGACTGCCCTGCGCAAACGACAGGAAGAACAACGTGGCAAAATTGATTTGAATGCCGATTCGGTACGGAAAATTGAAACGCGGATCAGCGAGCTGACTGCGGCTGAAAGTGAACGCCGCCAGAGTCAGATTGCGTTCATGGAAAAGCAAAACATGCTGGCCATAGAAAGGGAGCGGGTCTGGAAAGATTGGCAGGTGCGCTTTGAGCAAATTGAAGCACAATCCAGCAATCTGGATAATCAGCTGCAATCTCTGGAATCTACTCAACGAGCGGTCAAACGTGCACAGGAGGCATTTGAAGAGATTACCAACCGCTTTGAAAGACGCATCAATGAAATTACCGAGATGCAGCGTTTGGTGGAAGATCGTTTTCGGCAGGAATGGGTTTCGTTCAAAGCGGATGACCAGAAACGCTGGACAAATTACACGCTGGCACAGGAAGAGCAGCAACGCGAATTACTCCGCTCGGTCGGGAAACTGGAAGAACGCCTGATGCTGCTGGAAGACCTGATCCAGGAAATTCAGGACTTTTCCCATCAAATTACCGAAGAAACGACCAGTCGGTTGCAATCCTTGCTTGCGCTGGTACGCAACTGGAATGAGGAGCAGGAAAAGGCAATCAGTCGTAAGCGTTGATTGTGATGGAGACCCATCATGTATGTCATTGGCACTGCCGGTCATGTTGATCATGGTAAGTCCACCCTGATTGAAGCGTTGACCGGTATACACCCCGACCGCCTCAAAGAAGAAAAACTTCGCGAGATGACCATTGATTTGGGCTTTGCCTGGCTGGAACTGCCTGGCGGGCTGGAAGTCGGCATTGTGGATGTGCCGGGTCATCGCGATTTTATCGAAAATATGCTGGCAGGCGTAGGGGGAATTGACGCAGTATTGTTTGTCATTGCGGCCGATGAAGGGGTTATGCCGCAAACCCGTGAACACTTGCTCATCCTTGATATTCTTCAAATTCAGCGCGGGGTAATTGCCCTCACTAAAATAGATCTGGTTGAGGATGCTGAATGGCTCAGCCTGGTTGAGAGTGATATTCAACATGCAGTTGAAAACACTTGCCTGGCGGGAACAGCAATTGTTCCCGTTTCAGCGAGGACAGGGAAGGGGCTGCCCGAACTTAAACAAGCCATTTACCAGTGCTTACAGAAAACCCCACAGAAAATTGATCTTGGCCGTCCGCGTTTGCCGGTTGACCGGGTGTTTACCCTGACCGGTTTTGGAACGGTGGTGACTGGTACGCTGCAAGACGGAACGCTAAAAGTTGGAGATGAGATTGAGGTGTTGCCTCGCGGTGTGCGAGGCCGCATTCGTGGTTTGCAATCGCATAAACGTAAAGAAGAAATTGTTGGACCGGGACGGAGAACTGCTGTGAATATCAGCGGAATCAACGCCGACCAAATTCAGCGAGGTGATGTCATTTCTCTACCCGGCCTGTATGCGCCCACCCAAAGAGTAGATGCGACCCTCAAAATTGCTGGAGGGGTGGAAATTCCGATACAACACAACATGGAGGTCAAATTTTTCCACGCTACCAGTGAGGTAATCGGGCGGCTGCGTTTGTTGGGCAGCGAACAGTTAAAGAGTGGCGAAGAGGGTTGGGTGCAGATTGAATTTCGTCAGCCGGTTGTGGTGGTCAACGGTGATCGTTATATCGTGCGGCGACCCTCACCACCCGAAACACTGGGCGGCGGAACGATTTTGGAAACAAATTCGCCGCGCCGTTATAAACGTTTTGCCCCCGATGTATTGGAGAGATTGAAAAGCCTGAGCACGGGTGATCCGCTGCAAGTTTTGCTTCACACGATTCAAAGTGTGCGATTTATTTCCGACAAAGAGGTTTTGCAAGCTGCGCGGTTGGATCCCCTTCTGGGAAGTGAAGCGCTTGAAAAACTACTGACCATCGGGCAGGTTGTGGTGATTGGTGAAGAAAGTAATCGTTCCGGGTTAATGCGATGGCTGACAACCCGAAACATTTTTGACCACGAGCGGGAACGAATTGTCAATATCGTTAAAGAATTTCACCAAAAATTTCCGCTCAGACAGGGTATCCCGCGTGAAGCGCTCAAAAACCGTGCCGGTTTAACTCCCAAAGCCTTTCAATTTCTCTATCAGGGCTTGCTGGACGAAAACCGCTTGCTGGAAGAGAATCTGATCGTTCGACTTCCAGAGCATACCATTCAATTTTCACCTCAACAGGAACGCCTGGTCAGTCGTCTGATGAATGAATTTTCAGATTCCCCGTATAGCCCCCCTTCGGTTCGGGATTGTGTGGACATGATCGGGGAGGATGTCTTTCAGGCGCTGGTGGAACGCGGCGATTTAATTCAAGTTGCCAGCGATGTGGTGTTCCTTGCGTCCACTTATCAGGAAATGCTAACCGAGGTTAAGAACTGGATCCAGCAGCACGGTTCAATCACGGTAGCCCAATTCCGAGACCGTTTTTCCACCAGCCGAAAGTTTGCACTGGCCTTTTTGGAATATCTGGATCAACGCCGTATCACCGTGCGGGAGGGAGACGCCCGAAAATTGCTCCAACAGGAATTGAGAGGAAACCATGGTTAATCCTTTGAGCATTGCTGCCATGCTGGTTTCTACGCTGGTTGTTTTTGCCCTGCCGATGATATTGGGGGTCATCTTTCTTCGTCGGTGGGGAGCTTCGCCATTGGCGGTAGGGGTTGGGGTGCTGGGATTTCTCGTCCCACAGGTTTTGATTCGCATTCCTGCGCTCCAATGGCTCAACCAGCAGCCTTTTTATCAGGAACTGGCTGCTCAGCCGTGGTTTTTAGCGCTCTTTCTCAGTCTGACCGCCGGTTTATTTGAGGAAACGGGGCGGTGGATTGGTTATCGGTATCTGCTGAAAAATCGTTTAGAGTTCAAAAATGCACTTGCATATGGGGTTGGTCACGGGGGATTTGAAGCCATTTTTCTGGTTGGCCTGGGTTATCTCAATCTGATCATTTTCAGTTTTATGATCAATAATGGTACGTTTGACTCGCTGGCAGCACCGCAATTGGGTCTGGCCGCAGAAGAAATTCGCACGCAACTGATTTCCACACCATCCTATCTGTACCTTGTGGGTGGATTGGAGCGGGTATTTGCAATAGCGGTTCAATTGGGTTTATCCGTACTGGTGTTTTATTCGGTGAAGAGGCAAGAAGCGCGTTTGTACTGGCTGGCGGTGCTGCTGCACACGATGGTTAATTTACCTGCCGTGTTGCTGGTTTCAGCAGGGGTTGGGATTGTGTGGATTGAATTATGGGTTGCAATTTGTGCCGCTGTGGCAGTCTGGTATGTGATTCGCAGCCAGAGGCAAGAAAAACAACACGCTGTTTTGGCAGGTTCGGCAGAAATGAGCCAAAATGGTTGACATTCAACCCGACCAAGCGTATAATAATGCCCGCAAAAGCCCCGGCTGAAGTTGCGCTGGGGCGAAAAACTGTACCCCAACTTACCCGTCCATCGGCGTAATTAACATAAGGCGCAGGTGAGGCGGCGAAGTGAAGATTGGAGACGAAAACGATGAAGTACGCTATTGTGGAAAGTGGCGGCAAGCAATACAAAGCCGTCGAAGGCTCAGCGATTGAAGTGGATCTGCTGAGAAAACAACCCGGTGAACCGGTAACGCTGGAAACCGTGTTGCTCGTCGTCGAGGACGACAAAGTTCTGGTTGGCACGCCGACTGTAAAAGGTGCTCAGGTAAAGACAACCGTGGAAGAGCACATCAAAGGCAAGAAAATTGTTGTCTTTAAGTATCGTCCCAAAAAACGCATCCGCGTTAAGACGGGGCATCGCCAGAAATATACCCGGTTGAAGGTTGATTCTATTCTTGTGGAGTAAGCGCAATGGCACATAAAAAAGGTGGTGGTTCCAGTCGAAATGGACGTGATAGCAATGCGCAGCGCCTTGGCGTAAAGCGCTTTGCTGGTCAGGTAGTTCTCTCCGGTAACATTCTGGTGCGCCAGCGCGGAACACGGATCAAACCCGGCTTGAATGTCGGCATTGGTAAAGACGATACTCTCTTCGCTACCACGGATGGGGTGGTGGTTTATGAAACTTTACCCAATGGGCGCAAGCGTGTCAGCGTGATGCCGGTTGAGGCTGAATAACGAATTCAACGCTCTTGCATCGCGGAACATCTGGTTTCTGTCGAGGGCAAGGGAATTTTACACAGAAAGGTGAGACGAAAATGAAGAAGGGTATTCACCCGACTTATTATCCGGATGCTTTGGTAATTTGCGCCTGCGGCAATACCTGGCGGACTGGCTCAACCCGCAAGGAAATCCGCACCGAGGTGTGTTCCAAATGCCACCCATTCTTTACCGGCCAGCAGCAGCGTATCCTTGACATGGAAGGACAGGTTGACCGCTTCTACAAGCGTTTGCAGGCCCGGCAGGAATTTGTGGATACTCAGAAAGCGCGTGAGATGGCACGCACTTCGCCTGCCCGCCCGGTTGCAGAACTGGAATTGGGTAACCGGCCGACCGAGGCATTGATCAAAGCCGGTTTGACCACGGTTGGTCAGGTGCTGGAACGGCTTGCAGAGGGCGAAGCCTCCCTGTTGGCAGTGGAAGGTTTTGGCCGCAAATCGTTAATTGATTTGAAGAAACGCCTGCGCCAGCTGGGTTACGAATTGCCGGCCGCCGCCGAAGATATTGTAGTCTAAACTTTTACTGGAAAAGAATTGGTCAGCCTCGCAAGGGGCTGATTTTTTTTAATAAAAGCCACTGCTTTCCCGCAGAGAAGATGGAGTAAAATCAGAATATCCCATCCTTTCCCATTGAGGAGTTCATGATACACCATTCAGGCTCTATCGAAGTCATCACAGGTTCAATGTTCAGCGGTAAAACCGATGAAATGATTCGCCGTTTGCGGCGGGCAACGATTGCCCGGCAGAAGGTTCAGGTTTTCAAGCCGGTGATTGACAATCGCTATCACGCCGAACAGGTTACTTCTCACGCGGGAACGGCCTTCAATGCCATTCCCATTCAGCGGGCGGCGCAAATTCTTGAATTGCTGGAAGAGAATACAACGGTTGTGGCGGTGGATGAAGCCCAATTTTTTGATGCGGAAATCATTCCAATTGTTCAGCAAATGGCCGACCGAGGTATTCGCGTCATTGTTGCCGGTTTAGATACTGATTTTCGAGGTGAACCATTTGGTTGTATGCCGGTACTGATGGCAATTGCCGAAAAAGTAGATAAACTCCAGGCAATTTGTATGGTGTGCGGAGAACCGGCTTGCCGAACGCAGCGGTTGGTCAATGGAAAACCGGCGCGTTATGATGATCCGGTCATTATTGTCGGCGCGTCTGAAATGTACGAAGCCCGTTGCCGCCAGCATCATGAAGTGCCGCGCGGGTGATTGCATTCATAGGAGGAAGCCATGCGGGATTATAAAGATTTTCTGGCAGAGGTGTTAATTGAGGAAGATGCGCTGAAGAAGCGTGTTGCCGAGTTAGGCGCGCTCATCAGTCATGATTACCGTGAATCGGATGCTTTGGTTTTAATCTGTATCTTGCGGGGCGGCGTTCTTTTCCTCAGCGATTTAATTCGCCACATTACCGTTCCACATGCGGTTGAGTTTATGGCGGTTTCCTCGTATGGCAGTGGAAAACGCGAATCAACTGGTCAGGTGCGCATTACCCTTGACCTGAACATGAACATCCATGATAAGGATGTCATCCTGGTCGAAGATATTATTGACAGCGGCAGAACCCTGGCTTCTGTGCTGGATTTGCTTTCTGCCAGAAAACCGCGTAGTTTGTGCGTATGCACCCTGCTGGATAAGAGCGAACGGCGGGAAGTGTATGTTCCTTTGCGCTATGTCGGCTTTTCCATTCCCAATAAATTTGTTTTTGGGTATGGACTCGACCTGGATGAACTGTACCGCAATCTGCCGTTTGTCGGTGTGGTAGATGAATCCCGCTATCGTGAGGGATGAACTTTTTCAAGAATGTTGATTACTTTAGAGAGTATTTTTCCAAATCCTGCCATTCATCAGGCAGTCCGCCGGCAGGCACACCATAATCAGCGCATTCATCTGGTAGGTGGTTGTATTCGCGATCTGCTTCTCGGCCATCCAAGCCATGATATTGATTTTACGGTCAGTGGGGATGCAATTCAGTTAGCACGTCAGATAGCAGACGAGTTGAAAGCCGGCTTTTATGTTCTGGATGACGAACGCAAGACAGCCCGCGTGATCTTGCAAAATCCGCAAGGTGACCGCTATTACCTGGACTTTGCCAGACAGCGCGGTTTTTCAATCGAACAGGACTTAAGAGTTCGAGATTTTACAGTTAACGCCATGGCAATTGACCTCTTGGAAGAAGATCGAATCATTGATCCGCTCAATGGTGCGCTCGATTTACGCAAAAAACAACTGCGCGCCTGCAATGAGCATTCGTTTGAGCAGGATCCGGTTCGGGTATTGCGCGCGATTCGCCTGTCCATGCAATTAGAATTTCAGATTGAAAAGCAAACGCTTCACTGGCTGCGCGCGGCGGTTGGATTTCTCCCCAATTGTTCTGCTGAAAGACAACGGGATGAATTCTTCAAAATGCTGGATGGCCGACAAATCCATACGGCGGTTTCCCTTCTGGATCGTCTTGGAGTGCTTCAAATCTTGATTCCGGAGCTGATGGCGACCAAAGGAGTCCAGCAGACCAGTCCCCACATTTTACCGGTTTGGGAACACACATTGGAAACCCTGCGCTGGTTGGAAACACTGTATGATTTGCTGCTGCGCGGGCCTGAATTCATCAAGGGTGAAAGTCTGCTGGCAGGTATGGCATCCCTCAGTTTGGGACGCTACCGCAACGATTTGAAGGAACACTTTTCGGCTACGGTTCATGCCGAACGCAGTTTGCGCGGACTGCTTTTTTTTGCCGCGCTGCTCCATGATGTCGGAAAACCACTCACCCGGGAACAGCAAGCCGATGGCCGTATCCGTTTTTTGCATCATGAACGCAGTGGGGCAGAGATTGCCGGGAAAATTACCCGCCGGTTTGCTTTTTCCAATCCGGAGGTGGAGCGAATCACCTTGATGGTGAGAGAACATATGCGCATCCATCATCTGGCTTCGATAAGCAATGAGGTCAGCCGGCGGAGCATTTACCGCTACTTTCGAAAACTGGGAGATGCCGGAGTGGATGTGTGTTTGCTTTCGCTGGCGGATACGCTGGCGACCTATGGCATTGGCATCCCACCGGAGCAGTGGGAGAGAGAGCTGGCCATCTGCCGGCAGCTTTTGGAGGCATGGTTTGAGAAGCGTGATGAGACCGTTTCTCCGCCTCGGCTGGTCAATGGGGATGATTTAATTAATCGTTTTGGAATCAAGCCCGGACCTCAATTGGGCAGGCTGCTGGAAAGTGTGCGTGAAGCACAGGCTGCCGGACAGATTCACACCGTTGACGAGGCGCTTAATCTGGTAGAATTGCTGTTAAGTGATGATTCATTGGGAGAAGGAACGGAAAATCATGGAACTGAAAACCGTTGATTTGGCTGTAGAACAACACGGTGAGGGAATCCCGCTGGTACTGCTCCATGGTTTTCCTCTCAATCGTCGCATTTGGCACCCAATTGTCCCCTTGCTGGAGAAAAAAAGCCGCCTGATTCTCCCTGACCTGCGCGGATTTGGAGATTCTCCTCAAGAAGTGGAAGAATTCTCAATGCGCCTGCTGGCAGCCGATGTTCTTCAGCTGCTGGATCGGCTCAATATTGAAAAAGCTGTAATTGCCGGTCACTCAATGGGAGGGTATGTTGCCTTAGAATTTGCACACGCTTACCCGCATCGGCTCAAAGGATTGGCTTTGGTGGCTTCTCAGGCGGATGCGGATAGTCCGGAACGCCGTCAGGCGCGTTTGATAACCGCCCGTGAAGTACGCAGCCGGGGTATCCGATACATTGCTGAGGGAATGCCCTCCAAGTTGAGCGCGGATGCAGCCATTCAAACCCAACTCAGTCAGATGATTTCAGCTTGCAGTGTGCCGGTTGTGGTAGCTGCTTTGAAGGCAATGGCAGATCGGCGGGATGCTAATCCATGGTTGCCTGAAATTCAGGTGCCAGTACTGGCAATTACCGGAGGCGAAGACCAACTGGTTCCGGTTGAAAAAGCCTATTCGTTAATCAAACTGGTGAATAAAGGCTGGGTGATTGAGATCCCGGAGGCTGGACACATGCCGATGATGGAAAGCCCGCAAAAGACGGCCGACGCCCTGTTTCAACTGGTTTGTGCCGCCAATGGTTGTTGAACACTTTTCAGGGGAAAATTTCGGTTAACATCGGTTCATAAAAACAACGGCAGCCGTTGGGGCTGGAGCAACCTTCGACAGGTAAAGCCGGCACCTGATCTTTGGGGTAAGTTGCAGCCATGGACTGACAGACCGGGCAGGCATCATCATCTACCACCAGTCGAATATCACGGACGCGGGGATTTTCCTGTAATTTTTTGAGCGCCACCGCACTGACGGAAAATTGCCTGAGGTTTGCGCCACAGTTTTGACATTCCAGGGCTGTGTCGGGTGATTGCGTGTAGCAAAGTGAACAGGTCTGCACGTGAATTGCTCCTTGATTGAAAATTTCCCTTGAAAGCAAAACAAGGATATTCGATTGAACATCCTGTTTGAAATGGAACAGATGAATTTTACTACAAATTTGGCGTGTTCCGCTCAGGGGGTGCTGGCGGCGGGTATGTTGGATGGGATCGGTTTCGTTCGTCGAAGCAGCGTATGGATGCGTGCAATTAACATACTGCTTGAAACCGGTTTGATCAGATAATCATCGGCTCCGGCATCCAGTGCAGTTGCAACCATCCCGGGATGATCCAGTGCGGAGAGAATGAGGATGGGCACATTGCTGAATTCACGAATGTGTTTGCAGACCTGCCAGCCGTCCATATCTGGCATCATCAGGTCAAGAATGACAATATCGGGTTTCTCGCTCGCGGTTTGATCAACCCCCTCCTGACCCGAATTCACCGCAATGACATGTGCAGGGATGGTTCGCAACAGTGTGGAAAGTAATTCTGTCATGGCAGGGTCGTCATCAATGACCAGTATTTTCATTCGCCTCTCCTTTGCATTGAGTACAACCCTATTATCAGCGAACTTGATGGATTTTATCCTTTCAACTTCTTTACAAATGGGGCTTTTATTTGATCAGTCAACCGAAGGTGAACTCACCGAAAAATCGTCAATTTTGTGGTAGAATGTGACGATTAAGGGCTTAAGGCGAACTATCCCCTTTCAGGGGTTAAACATTTTCTGGAGGTTAAAGAAAACATGAAGAAATGGGTATATTTATTCCATGAATTGGATGCTGCCGAAAAGTATGTGGGCGGCGATTGGGATGCAGTGCGGGGGCTTTTGGGGGGC
The DNA here is from genome assembly GCF_034432615.1 of Bellilinea sp. Classification (GTDB taxonomy): domain Bacteria; phylum Chloroflexota; class Anaerolineae; order Anaerolineales; family Anaerolineaceae; genus Bellilinea. The sequence continues at coordinate 16,829 of NZ_DAOUBL010000216.1, forward strand.
AAAGGTGCCAATCTGGCAGACATGACCCGGCTGGGTGTACCGGTTCCACCCGGATTCACCGTCACCACTGAAGCCTGCAATGCTTATCTTGCGGCTGGCGGAAAATTCCCGGAAGGGATGTGGGAACAGATGCTGGAAGCGCTCAAAGAAGTGGAGCGACTGACCGGTAAGAAATTCGGTGGCAGCGATAATCCCCTGTTGGTTTCCTGCCGTTCCGGTGCAAAGTTCTCCATGCCGGGTATGATGGATACTGTCCTCAACATTGGGCTGAATGATGAGACGGCTCAGGCGATGATTCGGTTGACCAACAACGAACGCTTCGTTTATGACTCGTACCGCCGCCTGATTCAAATGTTTGGCGCAGTAGTTCTGGGCATGCCAGATGAGGCATTTGAAGATGTTCTGGAAGAATATAAGCGCGAAAAAGGCGCTAAACTGGACACCGACCTGACCGCCGAGCATTTGAAAGAACTGACCCATATTTTCAAAGGGGTTGTCCGTAAGGAACTGGGTTTTGATTTCCCCATGGACCCCTATGAGCAGATGAAACTGGCTACCGAAGCGGTGTTCAAATCCTGGAATGGAAAACGGGCGGTGGATTATCGCCGCGCGACCAACATCCCGGATGATTTGGGCACGGCGGTCAACATCGTCACCATGGTATTCGGTAACATGGGCAATGATTCGGGTACAGGTGTGGCGTTTACCCGCAACCCGGCCACCGGCGAAAAGAAACTCTACGGTGACTACCTGCTCAATGCTCAGGGTGAAGATGTGGTTGCCGGTATCCGCAACACCGAGAAGATTGAGAATCTGGAACGGGACATGCCCGAATGCTACCGCGAATTCCTGCAAATTTGTGATAAATTGGAACGCCACTACCGCGACATGCAGGACATGGAATTTACAATTGAACGGGGTAAATTGTGGATGTTGCAAACCCGCAACGGCAAACGGACTGCCAAGGCTGCGGTTAAGATTGCGGTGGACATGGCTAATGAGGGCATCATTTCCCGGGAAGAGGCTGTCAAACGCGTCAGCCCCGAGAACGTTGATACACTGCTGCACCCACAGTTTGATGCAGAAACCATTAAAAAAGCCAAAGCGGATGGCCGGTTCTTCGCCAGTGGTGTGAACGCCTCACCCGGCGCGGCGGTCGGGCAGGTGTACTTTGATGCCGACACCACGGAAAAAATGAACAAGGAATATCATCAGGATGTCATTATGGTGCGCCCATTCACCAAACCGGATGATGTTCACGGTATGCTGGCTGCCAAGGGTATTCTCACCAGTGAGGGTGGGGCTACCTCGCATGCTGCAGTGGTTGCCCGCCAGTTTGGCGTTCCGTGTGTGGTGGGTGCGGCCAGCGTGCGCATTGATCTGGACAAACGCCAGATGGAAGTGGATGGCAAAGTCGTCAAAGAAGGCGAGTGGATTTCACTGGATGGAGGCACCGGAGAGGTTTTCTTGGGTAAACTGCCGATGACTTCCCCCTCTCTGGAAGAACAGACCGATTTGTTAACGCTTTTGGACTGGGCAGATGAGATCTGTGCCCGTCCTGGCATTCGTAAGAGCGTCAACGGTTCACCCACCACCGGATTGCAGGTTTGGGCAAATGCCGATTATCCAAAAGATGCCCAGCGCGCGCGTGCTTACGGCGCTAAAGGAATTGGCCTGTGCCGCACCGAGCACATGTTCTTTGAACAGGAACGTTTACCCATCGTTCAACGCATGATTCTGGCAAAGTCCTCTGAAGAGCGCAAAGCCGCTTTGGATGAGTTGCTTCCCTTCCAGCGGGCAGACTTTGAAGGTTTGTTCACTGCCATGGATGGCTACCCGGTCATCATCCGCCTGATTGATCCGCCGCTGCATGAGTTCCTACCGGCTGCCAAAGACCTTGAAGAACAGATCATCACCAAGCGCATTGAGGCGCTGGCGGGTTACGTGCTGGGCAAGGGTGAGCCTAAAGAAGTTGTTGAACTGGAAAGAATGCTGCAGGCCGTGGAAGCCATGCACGAAAGCAACCCAATGATGGGTTTGCGCGGCGTGCGTTTGAGCATTGTCATGCCCGAAATCGTTGAGATGCAGGTTCGTGCCATTTTCGAAGCGGCTGCCAACGTTACCCTCAAGGGTGTACATGCCAAGCCTGAAGTGATGATCCCGCTCACCGGTCACGTCAACGAGTTGAAGGTCATTCAGCCGCGTCTGGAAGAAATTGCCCGCGAGGTGATGAAAGAAAAAGGTGTGTCCTTCCCCTACAAGTTTGGCACCATGATCGAAATCCCACGCGCAGCGGTTACTGCAAAGGAAATTGCCGAAATTGCGGAATTCTTCTCCTTCGGCACCAACGACCTGACCCAGATGACCTTTGGTTACAGCCGCGATGATGCCGAACGCAGTTTTCTGGTCACTTATGTGGAAAATGGCATTCTGCCCAAGAATCCCTTCCAGACTCTGGATCGGGATGGAGTTGGCCGGTTGATGCAGATTGCGGTTGAAGATGGACGAAAGGCGCGTCCGGACCTTGAAGTGGGTATTTGCGGCGAACACGGTGGCGATCCGGCCTCGATTGAATTCTGCCATCTGGTCGGAAACAACTATGTGTCCTGCTCGCCCTTCCGGGTGCCGGTAGCCCGTCTTGCGGCTGCCCATGCCGCCCTGAAACACGCTGCATAGTTGGAGCAAAGTTTGGGTTAAATAAATCCCCGATCAATTTGGGCGTTCTCTGCCCCCTCCAGCCTCCCCCAATATCGCCGCGACGATATTGGGGGAGGCGCATGTAGGGAGCCAGTTGTCAAATGAAAAAAATTAAGCAAATGATCTGCTTTGCGGAATTGAAAGGTTGTTTTTGAACAGGGTTGGTATAATTTTTTTGTAGGCATCCTTCTTGCATAACTGGTTCTGATGTCACCCCCTACAAGGAGGAATAAAGTTGAGCGAATTAACTGAGTTGATTGCTCCGCAGGCAGAAACAAGACCTGCCAGCAAGGCCGGCAGGTTTACAAACTGGATCGGTTTTTGGACGGTGATCGGTTTGGCGCTGGCGGGAGTTGGTCTTGTTCAGGCCGTGTGGCTGCCGGTGAGTGTGCTGCCCGGCGTTTATCCGGGTATTAATCTTACCAACGTCATGCTGATCGGACTGGCGGGCATGCTGTTTGTGTTATTGACCGTTTGGACGATGGGCCGACTGGTTGGGCGGGAAGCGCCGGATTACTACTTTGGCACGCGAGTCATTCACCCCCCACTGGGTTTTGCGTTTAGCTGGACTTTCTTGATTGGGGGCGGGTTATTTATCGGCTTTCTGGCAAGTATGTTTGCACGGTTAATTCTGCCTGATCTGGCAAACCTGCTCGGTAATGTACTGGGCATTTACGATTTACAGGTTTTTGCAGCTGCACTGAATAATCCGCAGGTGATGGTCTACATTGGAAGCGGATTGATTTTTACGGCTTTTATCCTTTCTATCCTTTCTCCGCGAGCAATTCGCAGCATCATCGGCTGGGGGGCCGGGATTTCGATTGCGGGCTGGCTTGTAATTCTTGGACAGTTTGCATCTGTTCCTCAAAACCGATTCAGCGAAATGTTTGACCGAATTTTTGGGGCTGGTTCGCATTCTCTGCATCTTAATCTTGCCTTTCAATTGGGGATGAAGGCTCAGGGCGAGACCCTGCCTGAGATGATTGCCATCGGATTCATCATTGGCCTGTCGGGCTTTTTTGCACTGGGCTTACCGGTGTGGATGTCCGGTGAGCTGCGTACTGACCGGCGGAATATCGTCCCAGCCGGTTTGCTGGCGCTGATTGTGGCTGGTTTTTTGGGTGTTGCAGCGGTCGCGCTGGTCGAAAGAACCATTTCGTGGCAATTCCTGGCAGCAGAAAGTTTTCTGCGCCTGAAGGGCATTACTGGCGAAGGCGGAGTGGTTTTACCGATGCCGGTTTCAACCCCTGGCGGGGGTAGTTCAACCGGTGTTCTGCGGGGAATTATAATGCCCTGGCTGCCGTTTTATGCAGCGGTTGTCCAGCCCAACCCGCTTTTATTGTTCTTTTTAGCCGTCATCTGGGTTGTGATGTTTGTTCTGGTTGTGCAGGTATATATGATCTCCTTGAGCCGTATTCTCAAAGCCTGGGCAGATGACCGCCTCATGCCGGAGTGGGTTGGTCTGGTGCACGCCCGGCAGCACAGCCCCCTGTTTGCGCTTCTACTGGTGACCATGATTGCCCTGCTGGTGGTCATTGATGCGGCGCAGGCAAACTGGATTGGAAATCATTACAATTTTGCGCTGTTTGTGGCTTTTGGGCTTTTGTTGCCGGTTCTGGCAATGATCAAAAATCCCTATCATTTCCTTGCAGAAGGAGAGGATAGACCATCGCGGGGCTGGGTGCGCTTTTTGGGGGGAACTACGCTGTTGATCTTGATCGCAGGAATCAGCCTGCCGTATGTCTTTCAGGTCAACATTTTACCGGTTGACGGACAGTCGGCTGTTCTTTTAGCGATTGTTTTTGTCAGCGGTCTGATCTGGTTTATTGGCCGGCGGCTGTATTTGAAACAACGCGGGATAGATTTGATGGCTTTTTTTAAAAAGCTTCCGGAGAAAAGTCAATAATCCAATCATCCTTCTGGATAATCTGAAATCCACCCCTTCAGGTGCTACAAACCCCTGTGAGGGGTTTTTGATTCTGGTATAATGCCTGTGAAATTGTCCAGTTAACTGGCAAATGTGACCCGCAGCGGGGTCAGCGGATGGAAGGATACATCGAACAAAGGAGGATCTCCAGCCGATGGAGAAACGAGAATATCTCAATCTTTATCATCAAATGGTTGTTATTCGCCGGCTTGAAGAACGTTCGGCGGAGTTGTACCAGCAAGGTAAAATCGGCGGTTTTTTGCACCTGTACATCGGACAGGAAGCGGTCAGCACCGGCTTGATCTCCGTGAGGAGACCTGAAGACCGCATCATCACCGCCTATCGCGATCATGGCGTGGCAATCAATTGCGGCCTTTCCGCGCGGGAGGTGATGGCGGAATTGCTTGGTAAGGTTACCGGCTGCTCGCGTGGGAAGGGCGGTTCAATGCACCTCGCCGATGTCAAGAAGAATTTTTGGGGTGGTCATGCCATTGTCGGCGCGCATTTGCCGATTGCAGCTGGTCTGGCACTGGGGGATTTTTACCAGAACAACAAAGCGGTGACGGTGTGTATGTTTGGAGATGGCGCTACCAATATTGGATATTTTCACGAAGCTCTCAATCTTTCCAAGGTATGGAACCTGCCGGTCCTGTGGGTGTGTGAAAATAATCAATACGGCATGGGCACCGCGGTAGATCGGGCTTCGGCGGTTTCAGAAATGCGCCGCAAAGCGGATGGCTATGGCATGAAAAGTGAAGCGGTGGACGGCATGGATGTAATCAAAGTCCGCGAAGTTTCAGCGCGCCTTTATGAGGAAATTCGCAATGGGAGCGGTCCACAATTTTTAGAAGTGATCACCTATCGTTTCCGAGGGCATTCGATGGGCGACCCGGAACGGTATCGTTCTTCGGAAGAAGTAAAAACCTGGCTGGAAAACGATCCCATCGGTATTTATCACCGTTATTTACTGGAAAATACCATCGCATCCGAAGAAGAACTTCAGGAGCAAATTCGATTGGCCGAAGAAGAGGTCAATGATGCGGTAGCGTTTGCCGAAGCCAGCCCGGAACCGCCGGCAGAAGAATTGTTCAAGCACATTTACGTTGAAGGATAACGGGGTGACACTATGGCACGAATAACCATGCGCGAAGCCATCTCTCAGGCGTTGTGGGAGGAAATGGAACGAGACCCCAGTGTTTTCATTCTGGGAGAGGAAGTTGGGGTTTGGGGCGGTACCTACGCCGTGACCAAAGGTTTTTATGATCACTTTGGACCCGAGCGAGTGCGCGACACACCGATTGCAGAAGCAGCCATTATTGGTGCAGCAATTGGGGCGGCATTAACCGGTCTGCGCCCTGTTGCTGAATTAATGACCATCAATTTCGCCTTTTCGGCAATGGATCACATCGTCAATCAGGCAGCCAAACTACACTACATGTTTGGCGGGCAAATGATTTTACCGCTGGTCATCCGTGCGGTGGGAGGTGGAGGACGGCAATTGGGTGCTACTCACTCGCAAACCCCCGATGCAATTTTTGCTCATTTCCCCGGCTTGAAGGTGGTTGCCCCCGGTACGCCTGCGGATGCCAAGGGTATGCTCAAGGCGGCTATTCGCAGTCAGGATCCGGTTCTGTTCATCGAACATGCCACACTGTACCAGACCCGCGGTGAAGTGCCGGAGGGGGATTATATTGTCCCGCTGGGCAAATCCACCATTCAACGGGAAGGCCGGCATGTGACGATTGTGACCTATTCCAAGATGCTGGAGATTTCCACCAAAGCCGCCGATCAACTGGCAAAAGAAGGCATCGAAGCCGAGATTGTGGATTTGCGCTCGTTGCGTCCCCTGGATATGGCGCCGGTGTTAGAATCATTCAAAAAGACCAACCGGGCTGTCATCGTAGAAGAAGGCTGGCGGTCTTACGGTGTCGGTGCAGAAGTTGCCAGCCGGATTTATGAAGAGGCCTTTGATTATGTGGATGCTCCCATCAAGCGGGTGGCACAGGCTGAAGTGCCGCTGCCTTACAACCGTACATTGGAACAAATGGCACTTCCTCAGGTGGAGGATGTGATACAGGCGGTCAAGGAGGTGTTGTAATGGCTGAGATTATTGCCATGCCCAAATTGGGCTTTGATATGGCGGAAGGTACGCTGGTGCGCTGGGTGGTCGGCGAAGGTGAAAAAATTGAAAAAGGGCAGGTCCTGGCTGAGATTGAAACCGACAAAGCCACCGTTGAAGTTGAATCCAGCGCAGAAGGGATTGTGTATCGTCATCTGGTCAAGGCTGGCGATGTGGTGCCGGTAGGCACCCCGATAGCGGTCATAGCAGCCCCCGGTGAAGAAGTGAAAGACTTGCCGGGCGAAGCGGCTGCAGAAGAATCTCCACTGGCAGCGGCTCAACCTGCAGGTCAGCCCACAGGGACTGTTACTGCTGTTGAAGCGCCAATTGTGACCGCCGATGAAGAGGGGCGCACCAAAGCCTCACCTCTTGCCCGCCGCATGGCACTCGAATATGGCATTAACCTGAGTCAGGTACAGGGGAGCGGCCCCGGTGGGCGGGTTGTCAGGCGTGATATCGAGAGGGTTTTGCAATCGGCGCCCGCTGAACCTGCACCAGAAATTGAAACGCCGCTGCCTTCTGTTGCAGCGCCTGCAGTCCAGCCTTCTGCGCCAATCCCGGCTGCTATGCCGTTGCCTGCGATGGAAGATCAGCGCGCGGCAGTGGATAAACTGCGCGCTATCATCGGAAAGCGTATGGTCGAATCCAAAACCCAGATTCCGCACTTTTACCTGACCAGCGAAGTGGACATGGCAGCACTCATGGATCTGCGCAAGCAGTTCAACACTCAATTGCCTGAGGAGCAGAAATTATCGGTCAATGATTTTATGATCAAAGCTGCTGCGCTTGCTTTACGGCAGTTCCCTAACCTGAATGCTTCTTTGCAGGGGAACGAGATTGTTCGTCATGGACACCGTAACATTGGCGTTGCGGTCGCGCTGGAGAACGGCCTGATGACGATTGTTTGCAAAGATGCCGATTTCAAATCGCTTGGTTTGATTTCTCAAGAGGTCAAGGAAATGGTTAGTCGGGCGCGGGCTGGTAAAGTCCGCCCGGAGGACATTGAAGGCTCAACATTCTCGATCAGTAATTTAGGCATGTTTGAAGTTGAGCATTTTGTGGCGATCATCAATCCGCCGGAAGCGGCAATACTGGCAGTTGGATCCGTAAAAGAAGTGCCGGTTGTGGAAAATGGTGTGATCAAACCCGGTTTACGAATGAAGATGACCCTTTCTGCCGATCATCGGATTACCGATGGGGCAGAGGCGGCTAAATTCATGCAGACCTTGAAGAATTACCTCGAAAAACCGGCCTTGATTTTGCTGTAAGGATTACAAAGTTGAATTTACAAACAGGGGCTGGTCAGCGACCAGTCCTTGTTTTATTTGCGCTCGTAGATGAGACGGTAGATATTCATGATCTCAGCAATTGAGCGGATGTACCGCTGTGTTTCCTCAAAGCGGATGACTTCCACGAACAAATCGGGGTCGCCGCCGGAAAGTTGTGACCAGGCATAGGCATTGCCCGGACCGCCATTGTATGCTGCAAGAGCAAGATACAGGTCGCCTCCAAAATAATCACGTTGATTCGCCAGGTATTTGGCTCCCAGTCGGATATTGATCAACGGATTGTGTAAATCTTCCACCTGAAAGTCCGGATAGCCGTAGCGTTCAGCCAATTCCTGTCCCGTTGCAGGCATAATCTGCATCAACCCGCGCGCACCGGCGCTGGAAATCACAAAGGTTTCAAAGAAGGATTCCTGGCGAATAATACTGAACAGGAGCAGCGGGTGAAGGCCGGTTTCATTGGCTTCCTGCATCACCACGTCCTTGTAATAAGCCCCAAAGCGCACCAGATTGAAAAAGCGCGGGGCAGTCAGCGTTTGCAGATTGTCCATGCCGGCCAGATTGAGAATCTGACGACTGGCAAAGATGGCAGGCCGGTATGCCCCAATTTCCAGCATGATATTCAGAAAACGGTAGAGCGCGGTTGGATTTGAAGAGATTTCTTCACGCAGGCTTTCAAATTCACCGCGGGCGGTCTGGTAGAGACCGAGTTCCCATAAAGCCATACCGCGGATAAAGCGCGGATTTTGCGCTAAATCCCCCAGCCCTTCCAAATCCGTTTCAGGAGGAAGGGAAAAAGTGTCGCGTATCCAGTCTTCTGCCCGTTGTCGCTCGCTTGCCCAATCTACACCCAAATCATACACCGCTGGCGGATGAAGGGGCGGCTGATTGTTGAGCAGTTCATCCGCTCGTTCGCTGTAATAACCGGTTGGGTCCAGTGAGGCGGCTTGCTGCCAGGAAGCGCGGGCATCGTCGAGGTTACCGGCCCGCTGTTGAATTTTTCCAATCCACAGCAGGGCGGCAGCCTGATCGTTTGGTGAAGTGGAAAGCACCACCTGTCTTTGAAAGGCATTCAAGGCGCGTTCATCGGCGCCGATGCGGTAGTAAGTGATGCCAGCCAGAAATTGAGCGCGCGGGCTGATCGAGGCAGCCGGGTATTCTTGAAGCAGTCGTTCCCAGGTTTCAGCGGCGCGGGTCAAGCGATTGCTGCGTTCCAGAATTCGCGCAGCGCTAAACAAGGCATTGGGCGCTTCACTGGCGGAAGGATTTTGGGAAACAAAATCTAAAAGCGTTGAAGCAGCCGCTTCAAAGTTTTCCAAAAACGCCCACTGCGTATAGGCAATTTCCTGCCAGGCTGTGGAGTAAAACGAGTCGCCGGGGTGATCGCGAATCAAGGTTTGCCACTCTTCCAATGCTCCTTCAATGTTATTGATCTGGCGGAGGGCAAGGGCGCGGTAGTGGTGAGGTATGCCGTCGTGGTCCGGATTATTGTTGATGTAACCCAGCAGAACTTCGGCTGCCAGGGCGTACTGTCCGGCAAAATAATTGACCAGCCCGCGGTTGAGTTGATTGACCGGTTGACCAGCGTTGACCAGTTCAATCAGCCCGGAATAGGTGTCGTAATAGCGTGGAAAGTTGTTGACCGAATCCTGAAAGCGGGCGTAGGCTTGCTCCGGAAATCCCAGAATGAGATAGGCTTGGCCTGCCAGAAAGTTTGCCTGGGCTTTGTAATATTCATTGCTTGTACTTTGGTAGGCATCCAGATATTGGCGGATGGCGGATTCCAGATCATTCATTTGCTGGTAAGCCTGACCGATACGAATTTTCAAGCGGGCAGTATCCTGCGTATCGGAGGCCTGGATGGCTTTCTGGAAGGATTGAATGGCTTGCTCATATTGACCGGCGGCCATCCAGGCTTCCCCCGCTTTTTCAGCAATCAGATCATCCAGAATACCCGGCTTAAGTTGTAAATACATTTCATAGGCTTCGGCTGCCTTTTGATATTCGCCTGTATTCAGGTAGGTTTCCGCCAGAAAGTAATACCCATTTGCGAGGGATTGATTGGCCGGGTGTTCGTTTATCAATGCCAGCAAAGTATCAGCGGTCTGCTGGTAATTTCTTTCTTCAAAATATGAGCGGGCAATTCCCACCAAAGCAGCCGCCTGAATTTCAGGATCACTGGTTGCCAGAGCGGCGGATTGATATTCCTGTCGGGCGCGTTGGGTGTCGCCCAGCAGCAGGGCTGTATCCCCCTGGTTTAAACGTACGGAGGGCAGGGGGGTGGGTGTGGGCGTCGGCGGGGAAAGCGTGGGTGTATTCAGGCTTTCAGGCGTTGGAGTCATCTGCCCTTCAGATGGGTTTGTTGAGCGGTTGAGGGGTAAATTGCAGCTCAACATCACCAGCAGCAGAAGGATGGAAACCAGGCGGATATTTTTCATTTTCGGCATAATGCCTTATACCGGAATGTGGGGGATGTGTCAATGTTTCGAAATCTATTCGGCGGCTTTTTCAATGGTATAATCAACTCGCTCCCCAGCGGGAGCAATTTTGATGACTTTGTGGTCAGATTCTAAACGTTGAAACAACGAACCTTTTAAGTGAAGGGTACGAAATCTAGCATGAGTATCGTTCTGACAGGCTCAATTGCCTATGATTACCTGATGACCTTTCCCGGTTATTTTAAAGACCACATCATGCCGGATCGGCTGGATTCGATCAGTCTCTCGTTTCTGGTTGATCACATGGTGCGACAGCGGGGAGGGATTGCACCCAACATTGCTTATACGCTGGCATTACTGGGGGAAAAACCGCTGGTATTTGGCACAGCGGGTGAGGATTTTGAGGATTACCGGCAGTGGTTGGAAAACCACAACATTGATACAACTTACATCCGCATTATACCGGGGGTCTTTACCGCCAGTTTCTTTGCCAATACCGATCTTGCCAATAATCAGATTTGCAGTTTTTACACCGGTGCAATGGCATTTGCGCGCGAATTATCACTGGAAATGCTGCAATCCCGCCCGGAAATGGTGGTCATTTCGCCGAATGACCCGGTGGCAATGGATCGGTATGTTGAGGAATGCAAGCAAATGCAGATCCCTTATGTTTATGATCCCAGCCAGCAGATTGCCCGCTCGAACCCGGAAGAATTGCGGCGAGGAGTTGACGGGGCTTACAGCCTGTTTGTGAATGAATACGAGTGGGAACTGCTGCAAAAACATACCGGCTTCAGTGGAGATTTCATCCTGCATCGGGTGCCGCTGGTGGTCATTACGCGCGGTGCAAAAGGCGCGTCCATTTACTGGCAGGCCAATGAGGTGGAAGTCCCTGCCGTACCGGTGGAAAAAATTGTAGATCCAACTGGCGTAGGGGATGCCTTCCGCGGTGGATTTTTGCGGGGGTGGCGACTGGGTTTGGATTTTGAAATTTGCGGCAAGATGGGCTCACTGGCTGCGGCATATTGTTTAGAGCAGCGTGGTACCCAATCGCATTATTTTACGATCGAAGATTTCATCATGCGTTTTCGCGCTCATTTTGATGATGGTGGTAAGCTGGAAATGATGACTCAAAAAACTGCTTAATTTTTTTAGGAGGAAACGAATGACCAATTTTGATGTGAAGGACTTAAAACTGGCAGAAGGAGGCCGACGGCGGATTGAATGGGCAGCGCGCGAAATGCCCGTGCTGCGCCAGATCCGCGAGCGGTTCGAAAAAGAACGCCCGCTGGCGGGTATTCGCATTTCAGCCTGCCTGCACGTGACTACCGAAACAGCCAACTTGATGCAAACGTTGCAGGCTGGTGGAGCAGAAGTGGTGCTGACTGCCTCGAACCCGCTTTCGACGCAGGATGACGTGGCCGCCGCGCTCGTTTCTCATTCCGAGATACCGGTATATGCAATCAAGGGTGAAAACAACACGGTTTATTACAAGCACATTCATGCCGCGTTGGATCATAAACCGCACCTGACGATGGATGATGGCGCGGATCTGGTCAGCGTTTTGCACAAAGAACGGCGGGAATTGCTGTCCAACGTGATTGGTGGGACGGAAGAAACCACCACCGGTGTCATTCGTTTGCGGGCAATGGCAGCCGATGGTGCACTGGCTTTCCCCATCATTGCCGTTAACGACGCCATGACCAAACACTTCTTCGATAATCGCTACGGCACTGGTCAATCCACCATTGATGGAATTATCCGCGCAACCAATATTCTGCTGGCTGGCAAAAATTTTGTGGTGGCGGGCTATGGCTGGTGTGGACGCGGCCTGGCGATGCGGGCGCGCGGCATGGGTGCCAATGTGATTGTGACCGAAGTGGACCCGCTCAAGGCGCTCGAAGCGGTCATGGATGGCTACCGCGTGATGCCGATGAAAGAAGCGGCCCAAATTGGGGATGTGTTCTGCACGCTGACGGGGGATATTAACGTCATTGACCGCCAGCATTTCGAAGTGATGAAAGATGGAGCGATCATCTCCAATTCCGGTCACTTCAATGTGGAAATCAACATCCCTGCGCTGGAGGGAATGTCCTCCTCCCGGCGGCTGGTGCGGCCGTTTGTCGAAGAATTTGAGTTGAAGGATGGCCGCCACATTTACCTTTTGGGTGAGGGCCGTCTGATCAACCTGGCTGCAGCCGAAGGCCATCCTGCCAGCGTAATGGATATGTCGTTTGCCAATCAGGCACTCAGCGTAGAGTATATGGTCAAGCATGCTGCCGACCTTAAGAAACAGGTTTACAGCGTGCCGGCAGAAATTGACAGCGAAATTGCCCGCCTGAAACTGGCTGCCATGGGTGTTGAAATTGACGTGTTGACCGATGAGCAGCTGCGCTATCTGAATTCTTGGGAAGAGGGCACCTGAGCCAGGACCACCGTCAGTTCGGAGCAAATCCTTTTCATACCCATTTCAGTATTTCTGACCCCTTCCAACGCTCCTTCAATATCGCCTTATGTATTGCGGGAGGTTGGAGGGGGTAATTTTGCTTTATGCCGAATCTTCACTTCTTAACGCGAAAGGAAATACTCCTTGATTGATCCGAATATTGGGCATCTTGCTTTAACTTGGGGTACTTCGTAGTACAATTGTTTCATCATCCAAACGAAGGGAAAGACCAGATGGCTCAAAAAGTCGAATTAACTCAAGAGGAAATTTTGCGCTACTCGCGCCACCTGCTCATTCCCGAAGTGGGGCTGGAAGGGCAGCGTAAGTTGAAGGCCGCCTCGGTTTTACTGGTGGGCAGCGGAGGATTGGGATCTCCGATTGCTCTGTATCTGGCGGCGGCGGGTGTTGGGCGGATTGGGATTGTAGATTATGATGTGGTTGACACCTCCAATTTACAGCGCCAGATTATTCATGATACCCGCCAGGTTGGGGTGTTGAAAGTCGAATCGGCCCGCAATCGGCTGCTTGCGCTGAACCCCTTTGTTCAGGTGGATGTCTACAATGAAGTTTTTACATCCCAAAACGCTGAACGAATTGCAGCCGATTACGATATTCTTGTGGATGGGAGTGACAACTTTCCCACCCGTTATTTGTTGAATGATTTAGCCGTGTTGAGCGGCAAGCCTTTTGTATATGGATCCATCTTTCGTTTTGAGGGACAGGTGAGTGTATTCGATGCGCGCCATGGCCCGTGTTACCGCTGTCTGTTCCCGGAACCGCCTCCGCCAGATACGGTGCCTTCCTGTGCGGACGCGGGGGTGTTCGGTGTGCTGCCCGGCACGGTTGGCTCCATTCAGGCAACCGAGGTGATTAAACTGATTCTGGGAATCGGCGAACCGCTGATTGGTAAATTGCTGCTATACGATGCGCTGGAAATGAGTATGCAGGTGATTTACCTGCGGAAAAATCCACGCTGCAAGGTGTGTGGTGAATCGCCCGAAATCACCCACCTGATTGATTACGAAGCCTTTTGCGGCGTGCCTGCACGGGCTGTACAGGAAAATGGGTTGGAAGCCGACCGCGTCATTGAACCGTCCGACTTGAAACAGCGCTTGGAAGCGGGGGACGAGGTAATCTTAGTGGATGTGCGTGATCCGGTTGAGCAGCAAGTTTCGGCATTGCCCGGAGCGCTGGTCATCCCGTTGGAACGGCTGCCTCATCGCATCCAGGAACTTGACCCGCAGCGGGAGTACGTGCTGTTCTGCCGCACGGGTGTGCGTTCGGCGCGGGGTGTGCGTCAACTGGTGGCAGCCGGTTTTCCCAAGGTCAAGAACCTGCGCGGCGGATTGAACGCATGGGCCGAGCAGGTTGACCCGACCATGTTGAAATACTGAGGAAGATGGGGTAGGTATTAATGAGAAACCTTTCCAAAGAAAAACCGGTTTTACTGGCAGTTCTGGCTCATCCGGATGATGAAACCTTTGGCATGGGCGGCACACTGGCCTATTACGCGCGCCGAAATGTAGCAACCCACCTGATTTGCGCCACGCGCGGTGAGGCGGGCGATGTGGACGAGGAATATTTGAAAGGTTACCGCTCGATTGCCGAACGAAGGGAGGCTGAACTACGCTGTGCAGCCGGAAAATTGGGACTGGCGGGGGTTTATTTTCTCGGCTGGCGTGATTCCGGAATGCCCGGCTCGGCGGATAATCAACACCCGCAGGCGTTGATTCAGCAGCCGCTGGAGGAGGTGGCTGCTCAAATTGCGACCTTTATCCGGCGCTTGAAACCGGATGTGCTGATTACCTTTGACCCGATTGGCGGCTACCGCCATCCCGATCACATTTTCATCCACCGGGCAACCGTTGAAGCTTTTCGTCTGGCAGCCGATGAAAACTGGCAGGATGCCGAAAACCTGCCGCCCTACCGTCCGGCAAAAGTGTATTTTCAAACCATCCCGCGCGGTTTCCTGCGCTTTGTGGTGCGATTGCTGCGTTTGTTTGGCAAAGACCCGCGCAAATACGGGCGCAACCACGATATTGATCTGGTTGCCATCAGTGAGGTGGATTTCCCGACCCACGCGGTGATTGATTACCGTAAGGTAGCCGACATCCGCGACGAAGCCTCAAGATGCCATGCCAGCCAGGGCGGCGGTTCACTGACCGGAGGGTTATTCGCCCCTCTGCGGCGGATTTTTGCTTCCAAAGAACTTTACATGCAGTATTACCCGGAGCCAGAAAATGGGCGGGTTGAACGAGACCTGTTTGAAGGCATCGTTCAACTGCCGCCCTTTAAGCGTGAGGATTAATTCCGGTTATCAGGCTTCGACCGGTTCGCCGACAACAATGGACTGGAATACCAGCCCTTCGGGGGTGGCGTCCACCAGAATGGTATCACCCTCTTTGAATTCGCCCGAAAGGACTTTGAGCGCCAGCACATCCTGTACTTCCCGCTGAATGGTGCGTTTGAGCGGGCGTGCGCCAAAGTCGGGGTCGTAACCGGCTTGGGCAAGATATTCCTTGGCTGCCGGGGTTACCTCCAGTTTCAGTCCGCGCTGCATGAGCAGGTTTGCCAACCGCGCCAGCTGAATATCCACAATCTTGACCAGATCATCGCGAGTGAGCGGGTCGAAGATGACGATTTCATCAATGCGGTTCAGGAATTCCGGGCGGAAGTGCGCCTGCAAAATGCGGTTGAGCGTTTCCCGTCCGGGTTTGCCATGCGCGTGATTCAGCCACAATTCGCTGCCCAAATTAGAGGTCATGATGACCACCGTGTTGCGGAAGTCCACCGTGCGGCCCTGACCGTCGGTCAGCCGCCCGTCATCCAGCAATTGCAAGAGGACGTTGAAGACCTCCGGGTGCGCTTTCTCAATTTCATCGAAGAGAACCACGCTGTATGGCTTGCGGCGGACTGCTTCTGTCAACTGGCCGCCCTCTTCATAGCCGACATAACCCGGCGGCGCGCCAATCAGCCGTGAAACGGTGTGCTTTTCCTGATATTCGCTCATGTCAATGCGAATCATGGCTTTTTCGTCGTCAAACAGGAATTCTGCCAGAGCGCGTGCCAGCTCGGTTTTGCCCACCCCGGTTGGTCCAAGGAAAATAAATGAACCAATTGGGCGGTTCGGGTCCTGCAATCCGGCGCGGGCGCGGCGTACCGCATTGGAAACCGAGCGGATGGCGTCATCCTGCCCGACAACGCGTTGATGCAAACGTTCTTCCATGTGCAGCAGTTTCTGCATTTCGCCTTCCATCAAGCGGGAAACGGGGATGCCGGTCCAGCGCGAGACAATCTCGGCGATTTCTTCGGCGTCCACCTCTTCTTTGAGCAGTGCGCCTTCTGATTGTATCTCCTTAAGCCGGTTTTCAGCTTCGCGCAGTTTTTGTTCCAGTTCGCGCAGCAGGCCGTAGCGCAGGCGGGCAGCTTTTTCAAGGTCGTTGCGGCGTTCGGCATCTTCCATTTCAATGTTGGCCTGTTCGATCTTTTCCTTCACTTCCCGCAGGGCTGCAATGGCCTGCTTTTCAGTTTCCCAGCGGGTGTGCAGTTCAGCGGCGCGTTCGCGCAGGTCGGCCAGTTCCTGTTCCAGTTTCTCCAGCCGTTCTTTGGAGGCTTTATCTTTCTCCTTTTGCAAGGCCTGCCGTTCGATTTCCAGCTGCATGATTTGGCGATCCACTTCGTCCAGCGCTTGCGGTTTTGAGTCGATTTCGGTGCGCAGGCGGGCAGCGGCTTCGTCAATCAGGTCAATGGCTTTATCCGGCAGGTGCCGGTCGGTGATATAGCGGTGCGAAAGGGTAGCTGCCGCAATCACGGCTGCATCGGTGATGCGAACGCCGTGGTGCACTTCATAACGTTGTTTGAGGCCGCGCAGGATGCTGATGGTGTCTTCCACCGAGGGTTCCTCGACCAGCACGGGCTGGAAGCGGCGTTCCAGAGCCGGGTCTTTTTCGACGTGTTTGCGGTATTCGTCAATGGTGGTGGCGCCAATCATGTGCAACTCGCCGCGTG
>NZ_DAOUBL010000217.1:0-7760 GCF_034432615.1 Bellilinea sp.
ACACCTCCTTTTGTGCCATGAGTTGATACAGCGAGCCCACCGCTTCGAGCTCAGACCGGCTGAACTCCAAACGGGCAATCCACGCATTATGGACGCCGACCGGCTGTTCGTTGGCCAAACGCAGGCGGCGGATATGGATGACGGTTTCGTTTTCGCCGAGGCGCAAGGCATGTTGAACGAAGGAGGGCGGGGTGATGCGCTCGAATTGCAGGATTCTGGAACCCGGCAGCAGGTTGCGGGCGCGCATGTCCTCGGAAAACGAAAGCATCCGTTCAAGGCTGTGTTCCAAAAAACGGGGGGCCACGTAAGTGCCGCGCCCGCGGACACGGTAGATATACCCTCCCCGCACCAGTTCGTTCATCGCCTGACGAACGGTCATCGGCACAATGCCGAACTGGCGGGCAAATTCATTCTCAGAGGGCAGCTGCTGATTGGGCTGAAGCTGACCATCCTGAATGGCTTTGAGGATGGCGGAACTGAGCTGGCGGTAGATGGGGATGGCGCTGTCTCGCTGAATGACGAGCGGGAGGGGAAAAGGGTTCATGGCTTATTTAGTTAACTAGAGAACTAGATAAGCAAATTGTACATCCGTTTTCGGTAAACTTCAAGGGTGATTTTCACAAAAAAGCCAAATTGATCAGCATTCCGGGTGGTAAACCGGCAGGCTCACCCGTGGATTCGAGTGAGCCTGCCTTGAAAGGAGAGACCCGCTTCTGGCAACCGATAAATTCAAATACGGGTCAGCAGTTAATCAGCCGTTGCCGCCAGCGCTGCGGAGCGGCGCTTTTGTACGTTGTAGCGCAGACGGAAGGCTGTTCCAATGGCTGCTATCACGACCATTGCCGCTAGAACGCCGCCAATTCCAATTGTGTTGAAGTTTTCACCCAGGAAGCCGGTCACCAGCATGTCCTGACAAAAGTAAAGGAAGGTTGAAGTTGCGCCGGTCACCCCTTCCACGCCCTGCAGTTTGGCAACTGCATCCGCCCACGGGGCTACAAAGATACCGGTTATGGTCGCAAGTCCACCCATCAAAATCGTAGTAATGAAGGTGCGCAGCATATCACCCTTGTTGGGCGCTGCGGCAAATACCCAGAAGAACAGGAGCGCAGGCAAGTCCGCCAGCGGAACGCTCAATGTACCCGGAATGATGAACGCCCAGGCAATCATCACCGGCACCATCAACGCCGTGGTTGCCAACACCGAGGTGTGCCCTACCGCAATTGCCGGATCAACGCCGATGAACAGCTGCTTACCTTTGGTACGCGCCTGCATAAAGGCGGCCGCCGCTTCCGAAACCGGCACGAGTGCCTGCATGACAATACCCGACATCATCGGCAGCAACACAAGCGCGGTAGCCAGTTTGATCATCAACATGACAATATCGCCCCACCAGAAACCGGCCCCAATACCCATTAGCAAGCCGATAATGCCACCCAGCACGGCCGGTTCACCAATCGCGCCAAATTTCTTTTGCACGTATTCGGGAGTGAACTTTGCGGATGAAGTAAAGGGCAATTTATCGAGAAGGGAGGAAATCGCATGGGCAAACATCCCCCACCAAACATTGAAACCCTGATAAAAAGCAATGTTCTTGAAACCGTAGAACTTTTCCGGGTAACCCTTGTTGGCGTACCAGTCGGTGACCATCAGGTTGACCCAGCACCAGCCGGCTGCCACAATCAAAGAAGCCAGCACATTGTTGGTCAACGCCAGCATGATCAGCGCACAGATGGTGGCTTCCCAGGTGTCCCAGATATTTAGATTCAGGGTATCGGTCAGGTTGGTCACAATCAGCAGCAAGTTGACTGCCAGGCTGATGGCAATCACCGCGTAGGCAATTGGATGGCCAAAGGCAAAGGCGGCATAGGCACCCCAGCCGATATCGGTATAGGTGAATACACCGCCGAATCGCTCGGTCAGCGCGGTTGCCGCCGGGCCCACCCCGGCAAGAAAGAAGTCCACAATGATATACACGCCCTGAAAACCGACCGAGATCATCAAACCGTTGCGAATGGCGCGCACCGGCCCCAACCGGACAATCAACCCAATCAGCGAGAAGACTACAAAAATCATGAACAATGCGCCCAGGTTGACGACCGGCTCGAGCAAAGTTTGAATGGTGTTAAAAAATCCGTCCATCTTCCCAAATTCCTTCCTTGTAAAAAATGAGATTTACGACAAGTTCAAACCGATTTGTGAACAGGCAGTACTGTTTCTTCCCGCGCTCTCCTCCTTCTGTGCCAATCTCAAAACGATGATTAATCCTTGATTTTGGCAACGGCTTCGAAAATCTGGTCAAATAATTCTTTTTGACCAATACCGGTCAACAGCGGCACACCATTGAAAACCGGCACATCATCCCGCGGCGGAAGCACTGCTGTTGCCACGATAATATCGGCCTTGGTGGACTGCAGCAGCACATCGGCATCGGCTACTTTACCTTTCTTGACCACCACCGCCACATTACGTTTCCTGGCTTCTTCTTCAATTTTCACTGCTGCCAGCGTAGAAGTAGCAATGGAAGATCCGCACATGACCAGAATCACAGCTGCTCGATTCATCGTTTATGACATCCTTTCTGAGATAGTGGTTGATTGAAGTGGAAGGGAATTTTCCTCAAAATACTTTCGAAGTTCGTTCAGCACACCCACAACATCCTCGTGCGTCCCAATGGTGATGCGGAAGTATTGATCGCCGGGTAAACCGCGCGCATTCACAAAACTGCGGGTAATGTAGCCCTTGCTAAGCAGATATTCATAAATATGACTGGCTTTAAAGCCGTTATCCACCCGGATCATGACAAAATTTGCCTGAGAAGGAATGGGATAAAAACCGGGGAATTTCTTGAGCTCGTTGAAAAGAAATTCCCGATCTTCCTTGACTTTGCGTACATTTTCGCGGATGTAGTCGGCATCCTCGATAGCTGCAATGGCAGCGACTTTGGTCACCAGTCCAATGTTGAGCGGGGTGCGCACGCGGTTGACCGCCTCAATCAGTTCCGGGCGGGCAACAATCCAGCCCAAGCGAATACCTGCCAGACCCATTGCCTTGGAAAAGGTGTGACTGATGATCAGATTGGGATATTCGTCCACCAAATCTTCCACCGGACTGTCACCAAATTCAAAGTAAGCCTCATCAATGGCGACCAGAATACCTGTTTCACACAGGCCGCGCACCAGCTCGCGGCTGATTTGATGCCCATCCGGGTTATTGGGACGGGAAATGAGCGCCATTTTGGTTTTAGGGGTAATCTTCGAGGTAAAACTTTCAAGGGTGTAATTAAAATCCTGATCAACCGGCAGAACACTGACCACCGTCGCGCCGTAAAGCGGCACGCGGCGGGTATAAGGGGAATAATCCGGCGTGGAGATGAGAATTTCATCGCCTTCATCCAGAAAAGCCTTATAAAGCAGGTCAATGACTTCCATCGAGCCGTTGCCGCAAGTAATCCAATCCGCCCTCCCTGGCAGCCCAACATACTCGGCTAATTTGGCGCGCAGTTACACGTCGGTATAGGGATCTTCGGGGTAGTAATTGAGTAGATCGGCAATCTGACGCACAGCTTCAACCACCTTTGGAGAAGGCGGATAAACCAGTTCGTTGCCCATCAACCGGCGGTATTGCGGCTTCTGCCACCCCAGCCGAAAATGATGAAGGTTGTAAATTTCTCCAACTTTGGATGCTTTACTGATAAATTTTGAGACGTCCATTGTTTTTTCCTTTGCTGTAAAGATAGTAAATACCGATGTTGCTCAATCCACTCGTTTTAAGTGGTCAAGGAGTGAGATCAAATCCTCCTCTTGCCGCAGCCGGGCAAGTTTTTCGCCATCCGAGATGAAATCTGCCAGTGCCGACAGGAATGCCATATGATCATCTGGATTGGCGATCAGCAGCAAGAAGACGATCTGAACCTGCACCTCACCACCCTGACCTCCCATAGGCTCGAAGAGAACCGGTTGTTTCAAAACCGCCACAATCATGCCGGGCACCAGCGTCCATTCGGCATCTGCATGGGGAATGGCAATACCACTCCCTGCCGCATGAATTCCCGTAGGGTATTTCTCCTCTCGTTCCAGCAGCGCTTGTTCAAAGCCTTCTTTAGCCCAGCCTTCCCGAAGGGCAATTTCAGCCAATTCTTTCAACAGCGTGCGCCGATCCATGGGCTGGTCAAAGCGGGCAATTTGGAGAGAATTGAGAATAGATAGCAATAGATCACCTCAGAAATGTAAATTTTTCGCGACTTTGAATTGGGGGGTTCAGGCACTGATCCGTCAGCGTTCAGCCTGTCTGGGATTGCTGTTTTTGATTATAGAAAAAAGCAGGCCGATTTGTTTCATTGGCTTTTGTAAATACAACTTATGACAAAATTAGATCATTTCAATGAAATTTGCCTCCAATTACTTGCTCACACGCCTGTTCAAAAGGTTTATGGACATACCAGTCCTAACCAGACAATCACCACAGGATGAAACTGTTCAGACAAATATTTTTCGATTTCATGCCCGCCAAAATAAAATAAAAAAAGCCAGAACGGCTCGAGAGCGATTATTGCTTATCCGGTATTGGAAGCCACTGGAATTCAATTTTCCAATAGAGAAATTTGACGAACCGGACGATTCCGCTTGCGGCAGGCCTGCCTTTAGGCTATAATCTGCCGAAATTCGCAAAAAGTTAGTTAATACAAAATTAGTTTAATTAACCTGACCACCCATGCCCGGCTTAAAGATCAATATCAACCCCCGCCAGCGCAGTATCATTTACGCCTTGCTGCAAAGTGACGGCAGGCTGACCATTGAGCAGCTTGCCAAGCACTGCGGTCTGACGGCGCGGGTTATCCGCTACAACCTGGATACCGTGCGCGCCTGGCTGCGCAACGAAGGTATTCCCGTTCGCGTCCGTCCGGGATTTGGGATTGAAATCGAGGCTAACCGCGCCCAGCGCAAACGGCTGATGGCGCTGTTTGAACAATCTCAGGAAGAAAATCTGGTTTTCTCGCGCACGCAGCGTCAACATCTTCTTTTATTCGAATTGTTGACCTCCCCCGCTCCGCTCACCTATCAGCAGCTCGCCGAAATGGGAAGCGTTTCCCGTTCGACGATTGTCAATGATATTGAAGATATGGGGGAATGGTTGAAGCTTTTTTCGATTCAGTTAAGACGACTGCCAAACCGCGGGGTTTTCATTCAAGGAAGCGAAGCAGCACGCCGATTTGCCCTGCTCAACCTGATTCGCGAAGAGCTGGGTGATCGAAAGTGGTATCTGTTGTGGAAGATGCACCCGGACGAACCCGGCGGAGACAAATCTATCCCCCCGCAATTGGAAAATTTTTTACGCAGTCTCCCACTGAAAACCGCTCATGTTGAGATCGTCCGCATCGAGAACATGATCGGCCGCTCGATGTCATTGTATTCCAAAGTTGAAACGCTCGTGTATCTGGCAATCAGCATTGTATGCCTGCAAGAAGGCCGGTCAATCCCCGCTGAAGAAACCATTTCAGTCGAGAGAAACCTGTATTACGAAGTTGCTGCTGCTGTTTTTGGCGACCTGAGAGCCAGGCATCATATCTCTGCCAGCCCGACAGAGGTTGGGCTGCTGGCAGCCTGTCTGTGTGGTGCAAAATGGAACGCGCCCTCTCTGGACTTAAGCGGTCAGACCAGCCGGACGGATTTGGAAGCACTGTATCCCGCCGGCGCTGCCTGTGCAAAAAATATTATCTCTACCTGCGCCCGGCGACTGCATCCGCTGTTGCTGCTGGACGAGGAATTGTTCGCAGAACTGACGCGCCATCTGGAGCCGGTGCTTTACCGCATCCGTTACCACCTGCCTATTTTGAACGAAAACCTGCCGCAAATACGGCAATTCTTCCCGGAAATATTTTTGACGGCGCAGCAGAGCCTGAATGAAATTGAAAAAGTACTGAATTTATCCATTCCCCCGGAAGAAACCGCCTACGTTGCCATGTATTTGCTTTCGGCATTGAACCGTTTGAACATCAAAGACCGTAACAAAATATCGGTGGTGCTGGTGGGGGATGGAATACGCGCCAAGGTCTCCCTGTTGCGCTCACGCCTGGAAAGAGAATTTCCCAACTTGAAGGTGATCGGTATCGTCAACGGGTTTGGTACTGAAAGTGAGATTCTTCAGCAGGCTGACCTGATCCTTTCCACCGATCCAATTGAACTGCCGGATCATCCCCTGCTGAACGTCAGCCCCTTTTTACAGCCGGCCGAAAAGAAAATGATCCAGAACTGGCTGGTCGAACGGGAAGGTGAAGTACAGCGCTTTGTGTTCAGTGATGCAGAAAAGCCGGAATTAATAGACCTGCTGCGCCCTGATCACATCTTGATCACCGACGAGGCGCTGGACTGGCGAATGGCAGTGCAGAAAGCCAGCCAGCCGCTGCTGACCAATGGGTACATCCTGCCCGAATACGTGCGGGCAATGACCGCCATCATCGAACAGCACGGGGCATACATGTGGCTTGCGCCGCAGGTTTTGATTTTGCACGCCCGCCCGGTGGACGGTGTCCTGCGTTTGTGCCTCAGCATCCTGATCCTCAAAAATCCAGTTGCTTTCGGCGAAAGGCCTGAACATCAGGCGCAAATTTGTCTGGTGCTGGGAGCGGTGGACGATCACGCCCACCTGAAGGCTTTATTGGAATTGAATCACCTTCTTAACCAACCCAATTTTCGCGAGAAGCTGGGACAGGCACAAAGTCCTGCAGAAGTCATCCGCGCTTTCTGGTCATCCGTGATGAACCTTACCGCCGAAGAAGAACCTGGCAGCTCCAATTAATTTAATTTTGTCACAACCACTGTTGTACAAAATCCAACAATCCCAACTTAAAACAAGCATCTATAATCAATTCAGATAACTAATCCGCAGCGTTCGGTTTTTCACAAAGTCAATCACACATTATCGGGAAGGAAAAAAACATGGAAATGGTAGAACAACAGGTTTTTGAACAAATCCTTGCGGTTGAACACGAACACGGTTTGCACGCCCGCCCCGCCGACCTGTTTGTGCGATGTTCCAATCAGTTTTCTTCCTCAATTTACCTTTATAACCTGACCCGCAATGGAGAAAAGAAAGCCAACGCCAAAGGAATTTTAGGCGTCCTTTCTTTGGGAGTGCGAAAAGGGGATGTCATTAAGATTGTGGCTGAAGGTGAGGATGGCGCTCAAGCCATCGCCGCTTTGACTGCCCTGATTCGTTCCAACTTTCAGGAATGACAAAACATGCAAACGGTCAAAGGTATTTCGGTTTCACGCGGTATCAGCATTGCACCGCTCTTTCAATTCCGCAACACACCCCTGACCCATGAACGCCGCCGCATCGAAAACCCCCTTGCTGAATGGGAACGCTATCAACAAGCGGTACAAACCAGCCTCACCCGTTTGGAGCAGATTTATCATCAGGCAGTTGCTGAAGTCGGTACTGATGAGGCCGGTATCTTTCATGCGCACATCTCCATTCTCCAGGATCCGGATCTGAACGATGGTGTCAAAGACCGTATTTACAGCGAGAAGATCAACGCAGAAAACGCTTTATATGAAGTCAGCGAAGAATACTGCCGCACGCTGGAAGAAATCAATGACGAATACATCCGCGCCCGTACCACCGATATCCGCGATGTGCGCGACGGCGTGCTGCGCATCCTTTTAAATGTGAATGACCAAACTGTCAAGATCAAAACCCCGGCAATTGTAGTTGCCCGCGACTTAACCCCTTCGGAATGTCTGCTGCTCGATCGCCGGCTG
>NZ_DAOUBL010000218.1:0-1857 GCF_034432615.1 Bellilinea sp.
CCCCCTCCTGCGCCTCCCCCAATATCGCTTTGGCAATATTGGGGACGTGGGTGGGGGTTGTTTCGCCACAATTCAAGTTTCGATACAAAGTTTTAGGGTTGTCAAGGAACTTTGAGAAAGCCATAATAACCATCGAGTATAATTCCGCGCAATGAGCCTGAATCGTCTGCGACGGATTGTGCGCAACCTGCTGATTTTGCTGCTGTTTGCGCTTGTTCAGGTGCGCAGTGAGTATAACACCGCCGACCCGAATGAGCGGGTACGCCGCTACACCCGCTGGCAGGAATTTGATTACATTTCTTGGACGCTGGATGCGCTGCGGCTGAAGCAGCAGCAGGCAGCCCTCAACCTGCCGCGCTACCTGACCCTTGAGCAGCAACGCCAGATCGTGCTGCGTTATTTGGAGCGAGTGGAACGTCTCAATCAGGTGCGCGCCCAAATCAACACCCTCTACGCCGACCCCAACCTGCCCAACCCGCAGCAGGCCGCGGCTGCTCTGCTGGCGGAACAGGATGCCCTCACGAGAGAGATCAACCAGCGCCTTGCGCCGCTGGCGGAATCGGTGCTGCAGTACCAGTTGAGCGTGGTGATTGCCGAATTGGGGCTGGGGCTGGGCGGTCAGCCCATCCCGCCGCCGCTCTATCACGTTACCAGCCTGCCCTACGCGCTGATCGTTTCGCCGCGCGAGGTCATCCGACAGGACGCGGATATCTCGCTGGTGGCCGATCTCTCGCTGGATGAGATTGTACGGCTGGAAAGTGAGGTGGAGCGGGGGTTGAACGTTTCGGCGCTGGTCGTGCCGGTGGGCGGGGTGGGTACTTACCCGACCATGGTGATGAGCACCACTGATTTGAACTGGCTGGCCGAAGTGATTGCCCACGAGTGGATTCACAATACGCTCACCCTGCGCCCGCTGGGGGCTTTGTACTACGCCTCGCCCGAAATGCGCACCATCAACGAAACGACCGCCTCGATCGCCGGCAAAGAAATTGGGGCAATACTCATCGAACGTTTCTACCCGGAAAAGGTTCCGCCACCGGCGGCGCAACCCCCTCCCACGCAGCCGGAGCAGCCGCAAGAACCGCCGGCTTTTGACTTTCGGGCTGAAATGCGTGAAACGCGCGTAACGGTGGATGCGCTGCTGGCGGAGGGTAAAATTGAAGAGGCGGAAGAATACATGGAGCAGAGGCGGCGCATTTTTTGGGAAAACGGCTACCGCATCCGGCGGCTGAATCAGGCTTACTTTGCCTTTTACGGCGCCTACGCCGATCAACCCGGCGGTGCTGCCGGGGAAGACCCCGTCCCCGCTGCCGTGCGGGCGCTGCGCGCCCAGAGCCCTTCGCTGGCGGCGTTCATCAACCGCATTGCCTGGGTAACTTCTTACGAAGCGCTGACCGCCTTGCTGAAACCGTGAAGTCACCCCATCAGTCCAAATCGCTCATTCCGCCAAAGTCACCGCCCTCATCGCTGCCCAGTTCGGGCAGGTCGCGCTCAATATCCTCCGGCGATTGACCCTTTTCCAGCCGATCCACCACTTCGTCGAATACATCCCCCATATCCTCGCCCAGTTCGCTTTTCATCTGGCGCATCATGCGGCCCAGTGTGCGCGGGTCATCTTCCAGACCGGCTAAATTGTCCGGGTCTGCCAGGCTTTCCAGGCGGCTCTCATCGGAGCGGGCAACCCGCACCCGGCCGATGCGCCGCTGAACACGCTTACTTCCGCAGTGGGTACAGGTAACCTCGCGCGTGCCATATTCGGAATAGGACATAAAGACTTCAAAGCGTTTGCGGCAGTCCAGACAGCGATACTCGTAGGCAGGCATTCTCACACTCCACTCATCAAAGAGTTCAATTTCT
>NZ_DAOUBL010000219.1:0-5751 GCF_034432615.1 Bellilinea sp.
GAAAAAGCCCTGAATATAGTGAACATCTGTTGGCAGGATAATTTCCAATTTAGCATCACCAACCAGATTGGCAACGGCAGCATTATCATTAAAAACGCCATACGCATATCCTGTAGTATCGGAATTGACAACTTGAGGCCAACCGTTTGTCACCTCACCATTGGAAGATAATAACCAAACGCTGGTTTTACTTCCAATAGCGGCAGTTACAAGGATTTCAAGAGCGGAGCCATTACCGTCAACATCAACTACACTTAGTCCACGTAATTCAGAGGTTGTGATTCTTTTTTCCCATTGTAAACTACCCTGTAAAGAGAATGAACTAAGCCATCCATCCCCCTGGCCAATAATTATTTCCTTGATGCCATCGTTTTGAAGGTCTGCAATGACAATACCTGGCCATGTTCGGCCATGCCGGGGATCTATACGCCATTGCAATTGACCACTGGCACCATCCAATGCCCATAAAGAATAAGCGGAGGCAATTATTTCAGCCTGCGGATCGTCATCAATGTTGATTACCGCAGGAGAGGAATACCATCCTGTTTCACACCAGCTGTTATAACATCCTCCGTATGCAAACTTTAAGGTGGGTTGACCGATGCCTTTACTGATTAATGGCAAAAATAAAGTGTTGTTTTCGGCATCGTTTTGAGCATAGACATCACCCTTAATCCAGTAGATTAAGATACTCAGAAGAGAAAGAAAAATTAATCTACTCATGAAGGATTTCATTTTTTGCGGGTATTTTCCTCAATATCCATCAGAAGATAAATTCCTTCTGCAATAGCCTGCAGGCAGATAAATAAAAATAATCCCGGCAGCAAGATCAATAATGCCTGGCTGATGGTTGGCACCAGTTCAATGAAAAGATTGTTGGAGGATTGGGTTATGGTAATTACGATTGCGCTGACAAAAAACACCAGAAATAGACCAACGACCACCAAAATAATCCAGGAAAGAATATTAGCCCAGGTTGCCACGCGAATCATACGCTGCGGACGATGGTATAAATCTTCTGTTTCAGCAACAGGGGTTTCAAACTGTTCGGTCATAATAGTTACTCCTTTTACTATGTATGGTTTCTATTTTCGTTCTAGAATCGTTAGGATCATACAATTTGGAATTGGTAGAATTTTGTTGCTATCAAGTATGCCACATTTCAAAAGTTTCATGAGGGAGAAACGTCCATGAAACCAGTGCGAGCAGTGTTGATTGGGGCAGGACAGCGCGGGTCAGAAGCTTATGCGCCGTATGCTTTGAAATATCCTGACCAGCTACAATTTGTCGCGGTTGCAGAACCAGACGAGCAACGCCGAAGCAGATTTGCGCTTACTCATGCGATCCCGCGGGAATATTGCTTTGAGAGCTGGGAAGAATTAATGGAACATCCGCAACTGGGTGAAGCGGCTATCATCGCCACTCAAGATTGGCTGCACACCCGGCCGGCAATTGCCGCATTGAAGAAAGGTTACCACGTTTTACTGGAAAAACCGATGGCAACCCGTCCAGAAGAATGCAGGCAACTGGTTGAAGAAAGTGAAAAAAATGAACGGCAATTGCACATCTGTCATGTTTTACGCTATACACGCCACGCGCGAAAAATGCGTGAAATTGTGCAATCCGGAATTTTGGGGGAAATCATAGATGTTGATCACCGCGAAAATGTTTCTTTCTGGCATATGGCACATTCGTATGTGCGCGGGAACTGGCGGAACAGCGAGCAGTCCAGTCCAATGATCCTGGCGAAGTGCTGCCATGATCTGGATATCCTGCCGTGGATTTTGGGTCAATGGCCGATTCGATTGAGCAGCAGCGGTGAATTGACTCACTTTCGAGCGGATAAAGCACCTGTCAAAACACCGGAGCGGTGTGTAGAAGGGTGTCCAATTGAAAAAGAGTGTCCGTATTCCGCAATTCATGTTTATGTTGAAATGCTGCCATTCTGGCATTCGTATAGCCAGACATGCACCAACCCGGTGAATAAAGCAATCATTGCGGAGTATATGAGAAGACCGGTGTTGATTCGTTTCCTCGCTCGATTCTTCCCTTCGCTTAAACAGGTGACCGAATACAAAGGCTGGCCGTTAACCGTGTTGACCCAAGACCCGACCCCAGAAAAAGTGTTTCAAGCCATTCAGAGCGGCCCATACGGCCGGTGCGTGTACCACTGTGATAATGATGTGGTTGATCATCAGGTGGTGAGTATGCAATTTGAGCAGGGGACTACCGTGACTTTGACCATGCACGGGCATTCCCACATTGAACACCGCTCGACCAGAATTGAGGGTACCAGGGGCAGATTGATGGGTGTTTTAGGTAATGGCGGAGGCTGGATCACGGTTGAAGAGCATCGCAGCCGAAAGAAAAAATTTATAGATACCAGCCCACCAGTGGGTGAGGGACATGGCGGCGGTGACATCCAGTTGATGGCTGAATTTGTAAATGCAGTGCGGGAAGGCGGGTATCCGGAAAATATCCAACGAGCAGCCCGCGAAGCGCTATTCAGTCATCTTTTGGCCTTCGCGGCCGAAGAAGCGAGGCTGCAAAAAAAGGTAATCGAGATTTCCCACGAAGAGTTTTTTGCCTGATACCCCAAACCATTAAAAGTATCAGAGTTTCTTCTTGATAAAAAAGTTGACAATTTCATTCAATATTAATACTTGAAGTTGTTGGTATATGTTGTAAAATAAATAAAGGATGTCAATATCGGATAAATTAAATACCTGAAAAGGCAAACTCACCGCGAGGTGAGGTCGCAAAGTTATGGGTCTGAGGAGAATCAGATTGCCAGACTGCTGAAGGTAACCAACACTTCCTTTCGCAGTCTTTTTTTACGAAAGGAGACAGGGAGGTGAACAGGAACCCATGAACTAAATCGTAAACCCAATCAATTCATTCCACTTTGAAATTCGCTGGAGGAGGATTATGTTCAAAAAATATTTCTTTTCAAGTCTTTTGATACTGGTTTTAATTGCAATGATGATTTCACCTGCTGCGGCAGATGATGGTGGTCCAATTGAACCACTTTATCCCGTTTATTCAAATGACACCGGTCAAATGGTTGATGAAACCCCCCGCCTTTGGTTTGTGGAATTCAACGGTTCACCAACAGCGGATGGCGGGCGGTTAACCACTGTACGTGCCGAGAAACAAACCTTTCGGGTAAGAGCAGAAAGGGCTGGTTTGGAATTCACTGAGCGGTTTGCGTATGATAAGTTGTGGAATGGGATCTCGATTGAGATCAGTCCGTCCGAGCTGCCCAAATTGTTCAGAATTCCCGGTGTAAAGGCTGTGTACCCGGTTGAAACTTATACCTTACCAGAACCGGTTGAAAACCCAAGCCCTGAACTGGTCAGCGCCCTGGCAATGACGGGAGCGGATATTGCCCAAAGCGAACTGGGTTTCACGGGCAAAGGTATTAAAGTGGCCGTTATGGATACCGGTGTGGACATTGATCATCCGGATCTGGGTGGTTGTTTTGGCCCGGGCTGCCGTATTTTCACCGGTTATGACTTTGTAGGGGACGCTTTCAATGCCGATCCAACGAGCAGCAGTTACAATCCAGTACCTCAGCCGGATCCCATCCCGGATGACTGCAATGGACATGGTACCCATGTGGCTGGCATCATCGGTGCCAATGGCGCCATTAAAGGGGTTGCACCGGACGTGATGTTTGGTGCCTATCGGGTGTTTGGCTGCGAAGGTTCAACCACCTCCGACATCATGCTGATAGCAATGGAACGCGCCTTAGATGACGGCATGCAAGTTCTCAATATGAGCATTGGGTCTGCTTTTCAATGGCCGCAGTATCCAACTGCCCAGGCAGCCGACAGGCTGGTAAAGAACGGAATGGTTGTCGTGGCATCCATTGGTAACAGCGGTGCCAGCGGGGTTTATTCTGCGGGTGCTCCCGGTTTGGGTAACCAGGTGATCGGGGTAGCATCTTTCGATAACACCGACATCTTTTTGAAGATCTTCCTGGTTAGCCCGGATGATACACCGGTTGGTTATGGGGTGGCTTCTTCAGCGCCTGAACCGCCCACCTCAGGAACCTACCCGATAGCTCGCACCGGAACAGTAACCTCGACAGCTGATGCCTGCAGCACATTGCCGGCGAATAGCCTGTCGGGTAAAGTGGCACTGATTCGGCGGGGCGGTTGTACTTTTCATACAAAATCATTGAACGCGATGAATGCTGGTGCGGTTGCGGTGGTACTATACAACAACGTGGCCGGGCGATTCAGCGCTACTGTGCAGGGAACACCGGAAATTACCATACCAGTAGTGACCATTTCGAATACCGAAGGCGCATTGATTGATTCGCGTTTGGCGAGTGGCGAAGTCAATCTGACCTGGACCGCTCAATCGGATAGTTTCCCCAACCCAACTGGTGGTCTGATTTCCTCGTTCAGTTCCTACGGACTTTCTCCGGATCTGAATTTGAAACCAGATATCGGTGCACCAGGAGGATTGATTTATTCGACCTTCCCGCTTGAACAGGGTGGTTACGCAACCTTGAGTGGTACTTCCATGTCTTCTCCGCATGTGGCCGGAGCGGCAGCGTTGCTTCTGCAAGCACGGCCGAATCTTCCGCCGGGTGTGGTCAGGACGATCTTCCAGAATACGGCTGATCCGGCTGTCTGGTGGGGCAATCCGGCTTTGGGGTTTTTGGATAATGTCCATCGGCAAGGGGCTGGAATGCTCGATATTCCACAGGCGATCCTTTCTACCGTCAAAGTTGAACCTTCTAAATTGGCTTTAGGTGAAAGTGAAGGGGGGGCGGTTACCCGGACCATCACGGTGGCGAATGAAGGAAACAACACAGTTGCTTTTAGCCTTTCTCATCAACCTGCGTTGGGCACACACGGGAGCACATTCAGCCCTGCCTTCAACGCAAGTTTTGCCTCGGTAACTTTCAATGCCAATGAGGTAAAAGTTGCACCCAAGAGCAAGGTGCGGGTGAACGTCACCATTACTCCTCCCGCAGCTCCTCTTAAAGGTCAATACGGCGGATACATCGTGTTGACTTCTGAAGACGGGAAGGTTTACCGAGTCCCATATGCCGGATTCATCGGTGATTACCAGTCCATCCAGGTTTTGGCACCTACCCCGTATGGATTCCCCTGGTTGTCGGTCTTGAATGGTGGTAATTTCTACCCTCTTGAAGATTTAGAGTGGTGGTTCTCGATGGAAGGAGATGATATCCCTTATTTCCTTGTCCATTTTGATCATCAAAACCGCAGGTTCAAGATGGAAGTTTATCAGGACCTGGAAAAGGGGCCGGACCGCTTCTGGTACAACGCTTATGACGAGTCGTACCTGCCGCGGAACAGCTCTGCTACTGGTTTCTTCGCCTTCCCATTTGATGGATTTACCTATGCTGGCTCCAGCGTGTTTGAAGTGCCGGATGGGATTTACTATGTGAAAATTTATGTCCTAAAAGCCCTGGGAGATCCAAGCAACCCTGCCCATTGGGAAACCTGGACTTCACCACGGTTTGAAATTGATCGTCCCTGACCCGGATTGATTCCGGAAGTGCAGCCAGCAATTGCGTTTTGCTGGCTGCTGTTTTTTAAGAACTATTCTTTTGGGCAGGCATATTTTTGTTATTTTGACTGAGGTCAAATAAGCATGCAACGGGTAAGATATTATTTGAAATAATCCTCCAGAGATAATTTTTCCTCCTTCAGCAAAACAAGGCCGGCCTGGACAACCGGACTTGTTTTGTTTTAAGGAGAGGGTAATCAG
>NZ_DAOUBL010000220.1:0-4235 GCF_034432615.1 Bellilinea sp.
CGTCTGCGTCCGCGTTTCTTTGGCCGGCCGGCGCCCCTGCCGGTGGCATATGTCCATCTGGCGCTGCAGTGCGAGGTGCCGATGTTCGTGGTTGCCTGCGTCAGCCCGCGCCCGCACTTTTACCGGCTGGTGTGCAGCCCGCCCATCTGGCCACAGCCCCATCCCGACCGGGATACGGAGTTATTAATGAACGCCGAAGCGGTGCTGGCTGAAGCCGAGAAGATCATCCGTGCTTACCCGCACCAGTGGGCCATGTTTTACCCGGTCTGGCCGGATGTGCAGGTATAAGGGGCTGGTCTGTCCGAACGCAGCATTGCCGCGCCCGCTCAAAAGGACAACCAAGGTTTACGTCATTCCGAGCGAAGCGAGGAATCCCTCACCTTGCTTATGATCAGCCAAGCGGGAGATTGCCGCGCTCGCTCCGCTCGCTCGCAATGACGTTAAACCAGCCATGTCACTCCGAACGAAGTGACACTCACCAGTGCTGACGGGAGTCTCCCGCTCTGTCCTCATAACCGCCATGTCGGAGATTGCCACGCTCGCTCCGCTCGCTCGCAATGACGTTAAATCAATCATGTCATTCAGAGTGCAGCGACACAAACAAGAATTAATGTCACTCCGAACGAAGTGAGGAGTCTCCCTCACTACCCATACAAATCCCATGCGGAAGGTTGTCCCCGGCCGCTTCAATCGCGGAAGATGCGCACCCGGCGGTGCGGTTCCTTGCCGTAGGAATGCGACACCAGCTGCTGGGCGCGCGCCATTTCGTGCTGCATCCGGCGGACGCTGGCCGGCGCCGGGGGCAGGTCCACAAAACGCTGCCCGTTCAGCACGTTCTGGATGGCCACCTGCGTTTGCGCAGCAATGATCTCCCACTCGGTCGAGTTGCTCTCCACGCTCAGGTTATACAATTCCGCCAGCGACTGCTCCATTTGATTAATGGTATTGGCGCGCAGCACATAGATCGGCATGCGCCGCTCTTCGGCTTCCACCACCGGCTGCTGGCGCGAGCGGTAATAGGTGCGCAGGGTCATCAACACATCGGCTTCGTCCAGATTCTGCACCACCAGCGCCGGCACGCCCAACCGTTTGGCGGCCTGCGCCAGCCGGTTGCGGGCAACCCCGTAGGCGTAAATGCGAATGGTCTGCAAAGGCGCGGATGGCTGGGCGTTCATCTCGGAAGGCAGCAGCATCTCTTCGCTCACCCGTTCAGCGCCGGTGGGGAGGGAGCGCCCG
The DNA here is from genome assembly GCF_034432615.1 of Bellilinea sp. Lineage (GTDB taxonomy): Bacteria > Chloroflexota > Anaerolineae > Anaerolineales > Anaerolineaceae > Bellilinea. The sequence goes on from NZ_DAOUBL010000220.1 coordinate 1,237, forward strand.
CCTTTGCGGTTGAACGGCTGGGTTTCACTCCCGTTGGCATAGGTGCGCCGGCTGGTTTGCGGCAGCGGACGCGGGGCAGCCTGAGCCGGCGGCGTTTCAATGTGAATTTCGCCGTTTTCATCCCGGTAGCGGATTTCCGGCGGCAGCGGGTAGCCGCGCACCAGCGAATCCACCGCGGCAGCCACATCCTTGTGAACGTGCATGCGGTCGCGCTCCTGAATCTCGATCAGCACATCAAAAGTGGGCGGCGAGCGGCGTTCCAGCACGGTTTTCTGCGTCCCGCGCCGGCGGGCCTCTTCATCCGAAAGCGTGACCGATTCGATCCCCCCGATCAGATCGGACAAAGTCGGGTTGAGCAGCAGATTTTCCAGCGTGCGCCCGTGCGCGGTTGCTACCAGCTGCACACCCCGTTCGGCAATCGTGCGGGCGGCCAGCGCTTCCAGCTCGCGCCCGATCTCATCAATGATGATCACCTCGGGGTTGTGATTTTCCACCGCCTCGATCATCACCTCATGCTGCAGCGAGGGCTGCGCCACCTGCATGCGGCGGGCGCGCCCGACGGCCGGGTGCGGCACATCACCATCCCCGCCGATCTCGTTGGAAGTATCCACGATGATGACGCGGTGTTTTTCGGCCAGAATGCGCGCCGATTCGCGCAGCATGGTGGTTTTGCCGATGCCCGGGCGGCCCAACAGCAAAATGGACTTGCCCGATTCGAGCAAATCCTGAATGATGTCAATTGTCCCGTACACCGCCCGCCCAACCCGGCAGGTCAGGCCGACAATGTGGCCGTGCCGGTTGCGGATGGCTGAAATGCGGTGCAGGGTGCGCTCCAAACCGGCGCGGTTATCGGCGTCAAATTCGCCAATTTTGTTGACCACATGGTCAATATCCTCGCGGGTGATTTCGTTTTGGTCGAGAACCACCTCGCCCTGGACAAAGCGCGCCACCGGGACGCGCCCCAAATCCATCACGATTTCCAGCAGGTTATCGCTGTCATTGGCTTTGACCACCGCCTGACGGATATGCGGCGGCAGGACATCCAGTAAAGCATGTAAATCGTCGGTTATTCTTCTTTGCGTCATGGCAACAATTAATTCAATCTTTCTCTTGCTTCATATTGTACCAGCGGCAGCGGAGTTTCACCACCGAGTGGCTCAACCAATGCCGGCTGATGTTTTTCCAAAGTACCGTTGCGGGCGGCAAAGACCGCCTTGCGCTGCAAACTGGTCAGGTGTTTGACCAGCACGGCCTGCCGTTCGCCGCTTTCTGCGCCCAGTTTTTCCAGCCCATTTTCGAGGTAGGATTGATAGGCGCGCACCACCACATACACCGGGCGCCCCAGCAGTAACGGCATTGCCGCAACCAGCCCGCGCAGCGCGGCCGGCACATCTTCCACGGCGGGGTGAAGAATCGGTTGAACGACAATCCCGCGCGGGCCGAAAACCGGGGCAGCGTAACCGAGGACTTCCTGCTGCTGAAAGAGCACCCAGCTGTCGCTCAGCGAGTGCGGAAACGCCTCGGCGCTTTGAACCAGCGGCGGGATGAGGGTCTGTGCCAGATTGCGCACCGCCAGATGATCGAGTTCGCTGGCCAGTTCCCAGTGCGCCAGGTTGTCGCCGGCCGGCATTGCCGTAATCCGCCAGACACGCTGCCAGGTGAACACGCTGAATCCGGCGCGGCGCAGCGCTTCGAACAGCGGGCTATGTTCCTCCACTTCAGCCAGCACAACCTGATTGCCGTGCGCCCCAGCCTGCCGGATTAAGCCTTCCAGCAGCGTGATGAGGCGTTCGGGAGGGGTATCCATCACCGGCAGGATAAAGGACAACCGGGCGGTGTGATTGCTTTCGTAGCGCACCTGCCCAATCAGCGCCGGGCTGCCGCCCGCCGCACTCAGCACACAGGTGGTACTGCCCTTATCCAGCCGCAGGTGATCCAGCACCGCCCACGGGCCAACCGGACTGCCGCGCGTCAGCGCCAGGGTCGTATCCAGACATTGCGCCTGATCGCGGTAGCGGAACAGGTTCAGCAGGTCATGCCAGGCAAACAGTCGAATTTCTATCTCGCCAACTCCAAAAAATAACGGTGAAAGCGGTCATCATCGCTCAGTTCGGGGTGAAAGGATGTTGCCAGCCAGCGCCCCTGCTGAGCGGCAACAATGCCGCCATCCGGCAATACCGCCAGCGCTTCGGCGTTGCCGTTCGCCTTTTCGATCAACGGCGCGCGGATGAACACCGCCGGGAAGGGCCGTTTTTCAGCATCCACCCGGGCGAGCGCCGGTACGTCCAGCAGGATCTCAAACGAATCCACCTGCCGCCCAAAGGCATTGCGCCGCACGCTGATGTCCAACAGTCCCAGAACGGGCTGATCCCTGTCCACTGCGCGGGAGAGGAAGATTGCCCCGGCACAGGTGCCCCACACGGCATGATTTTGGGCAAACTCCCGCAGCGGCTGCATCAGCCCAAAGGCCGTCGCCAGTTTGCTGATGGTGGTGGATTCCCCGCCGGGGATGATCAACCCGTCCAGGCCGTTGAGGTGTTCGGGCAGGCGCACCTGCACGGTTTCCACACCCAGTTTTTCCAGCACTTTTTGATGCTCGATGAAAGCACCCTGTAAAGCCAGTACGCCAATCTTCATAGCCACCGTCAAAGGTTGGTTTACCAGCCGCGTCCGGCAATCAGTTCATGTTCGGGTATGGCCGAAATTTGCCGTCCAACCATCGGTTCGCCCAGATTGCGGCTGATTTCAGCCAGAATTTTCGGCTCGTTATAATGGGTAACGGCTTTGACAATGGCCGCCGCGCGGCGCGCCGGGTCACCGGATTTGAAAATGCCCGAACCGACGAACACGCCGTCCATGCCCAGCTGCATCATCAAGGCGGCATCCGCCGGCGTGGCAATTCCGCCGGCGGCAAAATTGACCACCGGCAGCCGACCCAGCTGGCGGGTTTCCAGCACCAGTTCGTAAGGCGCGCCAATCTGTTTGGCAAACGCCATCAC
>NZ_DAOUBL010000221.1:0-5708 GCF_034432615.1 Bellilinea sp.
ACAGAGTGGGAGACTCCCGTCAGCACTGGTGAGTGTCACTTCGTTCGGAGTGACATTAATTCTTGTTTGTGTCGCTGCGCTCGGAGGGACACTGCTTGACAAGGTGAATAAAAAGATCGATCGCCAGGACGCAAAGGTTTCTTTTTCACCTCTCTGCGCCTTTGGGTTGAACAGCGTCGCATCCGCAAGCGGCTAAGGCGATAACAATAGTCTGTCCTTTTGGGCGAGTACTGTGTTCGATCAAAAGGATAATTCCCCATTCGTTGTTTGAATGGCTTATCCCAAACGAACGTTTTTAAACAGCCCTTTTCGCCTTCTATCCCGCTCACGGGGCAATGGGGATCACCTGTATTTCAATGGACTGCCACTTTTCGCGCATCTCCTGATACCACTGGTTGATCTCTTTTTCTTCGATTTCAAAAATGTCCACCGTTTCCGGCGGGATACCCAGTTCTTCCAGCCAGCGGCGGATACGCTCCCGGGGGTTGAAGGTGTCTTGCATCTCACTTGAAGGCGCACCGGCTTGCTCCGGCGTGTTTGACTTTTCCGGCTGCAGGAGGACAAACTTTACCGCTTCGCCCTTTTCCAGCAGCGCCTGAATCAGGCCGCCGTTTGCGTAGAGGCTGTTTTCGTCTTTAATGGTCAGGATGATCAAACGGCGCAGGCTTTCCAGGGTGATGGGCGGTAAGGTTTCCACACCCCCCTGAGCCGAAGCCGTTAGCGGCGCAGAAGCATACAACAGCGAGAACAGCACAAACAAAATCCCTGCCTGCATCATCAGCGGACGGAATGCCGGACGGCGCTGTGCTGACCGGCCAGCGCGTTGAGCCGCGCTTTGCGGGTGGGTGTAGCGGTACAGCTGTTCATAGCGTTGCAGGGTGTTTTCCAGGCGGTGCTGTCCGGCGCGCCGCCGGCTGATCTGTCCCATTTCCGCCCAGCGGGCGCGGTTTTCCAGCAGCCAGCGTATCCCTTCGGCAGCCGATTGCGGATTTTGGGGCTGGAAAAGATAACCATTTTGCAGGTGGCTGACCAGTTCCGGTAAGGCCGAAGCATTGGCTGCCAGCACCGGTTTACCGCACGCCATGGCCTCCAGCGTGGCAATACTGAACGATTCGGCATCGCCGGGCATCAGGAATAGATCGGCAACCGAAATTAAAGCGGGCAGGTTCTCGTGGGGAACGTTTCCCAGCAGATGAACGCGCTGTTCCACCCCGCACTTTCGAATCAAGCGCTTGATCTGCGGCAGGCAGGCTCCATTTCCGGCAATCGCCAGATGAAACTGCTCGTCTTGCAGGGCTGCCAGCCCTTCAATCAATACATCTACCCGTTTTTCCGCGTCCACCCGCCCCACATACAGCCCAATCACCCGGTCGGCTGGCAGGCCGAAGTTCTCCAGAATTTTGCGGCGGTCAATGGCGGATGGGGGAGTAAATTCATTCAAGCGGATGCCGCAGGAAACTGGGCGGGCCGGCTGGCGGACGCCATGCGCTGCCAGCATTTGGGCTGAGCTGCGCGATGGAACGCTGACGGCATCCGCCCGGTTGAGATGATGCGCCACGAACCGCCAGCCAATGGCTTCCACAGCGCGTTTGAAAGGCAGAGGCAGGCGGGCAAAGTACGGTGCGCTGATTTCCGGGCCGGGGTGATGGGTGGCAATCGCCGGGATGCCGCGCCGCCTGGCCTCACCTACAGCGCTCTGGCAAAAGGGAGAGGGGTCTTGAACGTGCACCACATCCGGACAAATCTGATCGAATAAACGCTGCAAAAGCCGCCGGTAACCCACAGCCAGCCGCAAGTCTTTGTGAATGAAGCTCAATCGAACAGCCGGCAGACCAATGATCTTCAGATTCCCGTCGGCTGTTTGAGTAAAGCGAAAACCCGTGCCGGGGCGCACGACCCAAACCTGATGCCCGCGTGCGGCCAGCCCCTGCGCCAGATTGGCGGTGAAAATGGCCTGCCCGTTCAACTCCGGCAGATAGGTGGTCGTACACAACATAACCCGCATATTCTTCTTTCTCCTGCTACTCGACTTTTTCGAGCATGGCACTCACATCTTTGCGGCTGAGCAGATGACGCACGTAAAATGATGCCGCCAGCAAAAACAGGAGGGTAGCCGCAAAGGCCGCATACCGCAGCCCTTGCTGGACGCGTAACAAACTGGAGGCCATGGTATAACCGATGGCTACCATGACCAGACTGGTCAGCAAATTGGTCACAAAAATGATGGGAAACCATTTGCGCAGCGGGACGCGTGCCAGGCCGGTGGCGATCAGCACCGGCACAATTAAGCCGTTGGTGAGTTTGGCGAAGATCAGCAGTTTGACGGCCTGGCGGTGAATGACCTGCCGGAACAGGTCGAGTTTTTCGGCATTTACACCAAACCAGCCGCGCCGGCGCAGCAGCCAGTCAATTTTACCGATATAACCCAATCCATACCACAGCGTATCGGCAATCAAATTCCCCAGCGTTGCGGCAATGAACACCGGCAGCGGATTGAGAAAACCGGCCGAAGAAGCCCCGGCTGCCAGCAGAATCGACACCGGGCCTTCTACCATCACCAGCAGCGTGATGACTGCGTACAGCCACAGGTGCGCCGAACTGGCGCTGCCGCTGCTCAAGGCTGCCCAAAAATTCTGCCCAAAACCGAGTAATTGCTCAACCATAATAATCGTTCGTCCGAAATCAATCTGCACCAAATCATCATTTTGATTAAACCACATCCAGCCATTCTGACAAGGGGCGGAATTTTGGGGTAATCCTATTTTTAGCCGTCAACACCTGCCAGACTGCAGAAGGTTGGAATTAACCCAATGGCGCAAAGACGCAGAGAAGGCAAAAAGGAATCGTTAGCGTCTTGGCGTCAAATCTCTTTTTTCACCCTTATCCCGCTTGAGGATTTTCATTCTGCCAGCAGGTTTGCCAGCGCCAGCAGCCCCAGCCAGTACGAACGCCAGCCAAAACCGGCAATCGTCCCGCGGCAGACCGGCGCGAGCAGCGAAACATGCCGAAAATCCTCGCGCGCTGCCGGGTTGGAAAGATGCACCTCGATGACCGGAATGGAAACGGCCGCTACCGCATCGCGCAGCGCTACCGAGGTGTGCGTATAGCCGGCGGGATTAAAAACCACCCCCTCGACCGTCCGCCGGGCGGTGTGCAGCGCGTCAATCAGTTCTCCCTCATGGTTGGACTGAAAGCAGGATACCTCCAGATTCCACTCGCGGCCGGCCTCGATCAACCGCCGGTTGATCTCATCCAGCGTCAGGCTGCCGTACACCTGCGGCTCACGTTCTCCCAACAGGTTGAGATTTGGCCCGTGCAGCACCAGTACTTTTTTCATCCAATCACCTCCCGCAGCGCTTCTTCGGCAGGGACGATGACGCCGTGCAGCACCTGCCCGGCACGGTGCGGCAGGCTGAAGCGCAATTGTCCGTCCCGCCGTTTTTTGTCCACCGTCAGACCGGCGCGGATTTGCTCGGCGCTCAGGCCGGCGGGGGGATCAACGGGCAGCCCCCACCTGCTGAGAATGGCAGCCAGCCGCCCGCTCAACCCTCTTTCGGCAATTCCCAGCCGTTCGGCGAGGCGCGTTTCGGCCACCATGCCGATGGCTACGGCTTCGCCGTGGCGCAGGCGGTAACCGCTGGATTTTTCCAGCGCGTGGCCGAGGGTATGCCCAAAATTCAGCACCTCGCGCAGACCCTGCTCGTAGGGGTCGGCTTCGATGACGCGCACCTTGACGGCCGCAGCGCGCCGCACCAGCCATTCCCAGCCGCCGCTCCACGCTTGCGCGCCGTCCGCGCAGGCATCCAGCAAAGCCGGGTCGCCGATCACAGCATGTTTGATGACCTCCGCCATGCCGCTGCGCACTTCGCCGATGGGTAAAGTGGAAAGAACCAGCGGGTCGGCCAGCACCAGCCGCGGCGGGTGAAACGCCCCCACCAGGTTTTTTCCCTGCGGCAGGTCAACACCGGTCTTGCCGCCGATGGAGGCATCCACCATTGCCAGCAGGGTGGTCGGCAGGTTGACCCAGTCAACCCCGCGCAAAAAAGCCGCGGCGGCAAAGCCGCTCATATCCCCAACCACACCGCCGCCCAGTGCCACCACCAGACTGCCGCGCTCCAGCCCGCCTTCCACGAATTGCGCCCATAAATCGGCCGTCGTTTGCAGGGTCTTGTGGGCTTCACCCGCCGGCACAACGCAGCGCCGCACCCGCCAGCCGGCAGCGGTGAGCGGCTTTTCCACCTTCTCGGCGTACAATCGGGCGGTGTTGCTGTCACAAACCAGCGCAGCGGTTCGGCTGCGCCCAATTTCATTCAAATGATCGGCTGCCAATTCCAGAATGCCGTTGTGTACCATCATCCGGTAAGGCCTCTCCATTCCGCGAATGGGAAAAATACCCAGCGCGCAGAGGGCTTCCCCGCCGGTTTCATCCAGAGTGCGTCCATCGGTTGGCAGGCGGGTTTCAAACGAGGCGTAATGCTCGCGGCGCGCTTCCAGCAAGGCTGAAAGGCGTGCCTGCCAGCCATCCTCGCCTTTGAGCAGGGGGCGGGTCTGGCTGGCCTCACCCAGCCGTTCGAGCAGGGTTTGCAGGCCGGCCGTCAGGCAGAGCACCGTGCCGCAGCGTTCTGCCAGCTGGCGGTTGTCCCCGTCCAGCAAGGCGCCCCCGCCCAGCGCAGCCACCCCCGGCGGCAGAGTCAACAATTCTTTCAGCGCAGATTTTTCACGCTGCCGAAAACCGCTTTCGCCCTCTTCCTGAAAAATTTGCGGGATGGTGCGCCCGTTGACCTGTTGAATACGTTCATCCAGATCGTAAAAAGGCAGTTCCAGCCGGGCGGCCAGCCACCTGCCCAGTGTGGTCTTGCCCACGCCCGGCGGGCCGTAGAGAAGAATCCAACCCGGCCGGTTCATTCGGTTTCCTCCCCGCGCCAGAAAACGGGATCATCCTGACGCAGGTGCACATCACTCAGGCGCGCCCGCGGCAGTGCGGCGAAGCGCGGCAGCATCTCCGCCAGCGAATCGCCGCCCAGTTTTTCCAGCAGCGCATCGGCCAGCACGTAGGCCAGCATGGCTTCCACAATGACCACCGCGCGCGGCACCGGGCAAAAGTCGGAGCGCTCGTAGCGCGTTTCCACCGCCACGCCCTCGGCCAGGTCCACCGAACGCTGCGGGTTCAGGGTGGTGGCAATCGGCTTCATCGCCGCGCGGATGAGAATCGGCTGACCGGTGGTGATGCCGCCCTCCAAACCGCCGCTGTTGATCCCCGCTCGTTGCAGATCGCCGCCTGCCAGCAGGATGGGGTCATGCACGAGCGTGCCGGGGCGGGTGGTGTTCTCAAAGGCCGGCCCGATTTCCACCCCCTTGATGGCCGGGATGCTCATCACCGCTGCGGCAAGGCGCGCGTCCAGCCGCCGTTCCCAGTGGACGTAAGAACCCAGTCCGGGCGGGACGCCCAGCGCCACCGCCTCAATCACCCCGCCGAGGGTGTCTTTTTGCTGCATAATCTCACGAATGCGCGCCTGCATCGCCTGCGCGGCTGGTTCATCCGGGCAGGCTACTTCACTGGTCAGCGCGTGCCGAATGCGCTCTTCCAGCGGCAGGTCCTGCAAATCGGCGCGGATTTCGCCAATCGAAGCCACATAACCGCCGATGCGGATGCCGAACTGCGCCAGCAGGTGGCGGCAAACCGCTCCCGCGGCGCGGGTCGCCGCGGG
>NZ_DAOUBL010000222.1:0-3260 GCF_034432615.1 Bellilinea sp.
GAAGATCAGCAGCGCATCTTCCGCCGGCTGAGCATGTTGGAACAGCCCAACCTGCCCGCTGACGACCAGCAGCAAACCGACCGAATCGGCCGGGTCGCTCAATACTTCACCGGCAGCAAAGACCCGCCGGCGGGCAAGGTGGGTCAGCTGCAGCAACTGCGGGTGAGTCAGCCAGCCAAAGGCAGCCGCCAGGTGCGGGTTGATGATTTCGCCGTCCGAGAGCAGAATCGTGCGGCGGGTGCGCGCCATCAGTTCGGGGTCGTGGGTGACGATGACCACCGTCTTGCCCTGCGCCACCAGATCATCGAACAGATTGAGCACTTCGGCTGCCGTGCGTTCGTCCAGATTGCCGGTTGGCTCATCGGCAACGATCAGCGGCGGGTCGTTGGCCAGCGCGCGGGCAATGGCGGCTGCCTGCTGCTGACCACCGGAAACGGCGCCGGGCAGTTTGTCAACCACCTCCCCCAGCCCCACCTGTTCCAGCAAGGCGCGGGCACGTTCCTCGCGTTCGGCAGGCGCGTAACGGTTGCATAAATCCATCGGCAGCAGTGTGTTTTCCAGCAGGGAAAGCATGGGCAGCAGCTGAAAAAACTGAAAGACGATCCCGATGGTCACCCCCCGCCAGGCCGCCAGTTGATTCTCGCTGAGCGTGTGCGGTTGTACGCCGGCCACTTCCACCAGACCGGCAGTGGGGTGGTCAATGCCGGTAATCATGTTCAGCAGGGTAGATTTACCGCTGCCCGATTTACCCACAATGCTGACATACTCGCCCTGGCGAATGGAAAGCGAAATGCCTTTCAGCACCTCTACCTGACCGCCGGGCGCGGGAAAGGCTTTGACCACCTTGTCCAGGCGCAGGTAGCCTTCGGGAGCAGTCGTCATCGCCCCACCTCCCCCGCCGGTTCCAGCGGGCAGGCATGGATTTTCCCGTCCTCCAGGCGCAAACAACGGGTGGCGCGGTTCATCAGGCTGGTATCGTGGGTTACCATCAAAACCGCCTTGCCTTCCTGCGCCAGGCGGCAGAAAATCTGGAGAATCGTTTCCGCCGTGACCGAATCCAACCGGCCGGTCGGCTCGTCGGCAACAATCAAGGGCGGGTCGTTGGCCAGGGCGCGTGCAATCGCCACCCGCTGCTGCTGTCCGCCGGAGATGGCGGAAGGGCGTTTGTAGGCATGCTCTTTGAGTTCCACCGAATCGAGCAGTTCCAGCGCGCGCTGCGGGCTGCGGCGCGGATGATACAGCCGGCACACATCCATCGGGAACATGACATTATCCAGCAGGCTCAGGTTGGGCATCAAATAAAAGGACTGATAAATGATACCCACATTCCGTCCGCGCCAGCGCGCCCGCTGGCTTTCGTTCAGGCGGTGAACGCTCAACCCGTTGAACAGCACTTCCCCGCCGGTCAGGGTGTCTATGCCGGCAATCATGTTGACCAGCGTGGTCTTGCCCGCCCCGGACTTACCGTAAACCAGCACGAATTCGCCGGGGAAAATTTCCAGATGGACGCCCCTGAGCACTTCCTGCCCGCCGGTCGGCGAAGGATAAGTTTTGCGCACATCTTTCAATTGCAAAATCGGGCTGGCACTCATTCCGAACAACCTGTATAATAATAGACAGACTGTTTATGATTATAAACGGCTAACCCCTTCTGTCAAGCATGAAACCGTTGACCGTGTTCAGAATACAACACCTGTTCAGAAAACCCTGCCCATGAACGACCTGCCTGCCCCGCGAAGTGACCGGCGGGTGAGCCGCACGCGGCGGCTACTGCGCGAAGCGCTCACTGCGCTGATTCTGGAAAAAGGTTACGATGCCGTAACCATCGAGGACATCACCCGCCGCGCCGACCTGGGGCGCACCACCTTCTACCTGCACTACCGTGATAAGGAACACCTCTTTCTGGAAAGCATCGAACAGAGCGCCGACGAACTGGCAGCGCGCATCTCGCGCATTGCGCCGGAGGTGCTGTTTGGCGAAGCAGGCTCAGCCAGCGGGGCCGGCTTACCGATCGAACTGGTATTCGAACACGCCGCCCAGAATGCCGACCTGTACCGCGCCATGCTGCGCAGCGAAGGCTCCATCAAAGCCACCAGCCGCCTGCGTGAACTGACCGCCCGCTACGCGCTGGAATTTACCCGCCGCTGGTTCGAGTACCGCCGTCCATCGCTGCAGCCGAGCATTCCCCTGGAATTGATGGCTCAGTTTTTTGCCGCCAGTCTGCTGGGTATGCTGATCTGGTGGCTGGAAGCCGCCATGCCCTACCCGCCGCAGGAAATGGCGCGCTACTTCCGCCGCTTGGTCTTGGATGGACTGCGAAATATAGAGGGAAACGAAAATTAGATCAATAACCTAATAAACGTCAGTTCGGTATAAATCCTTTTCCTATTCCTTTGAGGATGTTTGACCCCCACCTGCACCTCCCCCTAAATCGCCCCAGCGATTTAGGGGGAGGTGGGAGGGGGTAATTGCTTTACTTGCCGGATCTAGAACATATCCCGAACTCACGTTATTTTAAGGTTCTCGTTTGCCGTTTTGTCCAGAATCTTCTACAATAAATATGATTCTTTTTTACACATTTCCCAAAACATTCCAAAGGAGGTCAATATGCCAAAAACGGTTGTGCTGGTTGGCGCACTGGATACCAAAGGCAGGGAGTTTGCCTTCGTGCGCGACTTGATCCATGCTCAGGGACTGCAAACCCTGGTGGTGGATTTTGGCGTGATCGGCGAGCCGGCTTTTGCGCCCGATATTCCGCGCAGCGAAGTGGCGGCAGCCGGGGGCGGCGATCTGGCAGTACTGGCGGACGGTAAGCACAAAGACGAAGCCATGCGCGTCATGGCTGCCGGGCTGGCAAACGTGGTACGCCGCTTGTATGACGAAGGCAAACTGGACGGCATCCTCGGCATGGGCGGTTCGGGCGGTACGTCCATTGCCACGGCTGCCATGCGAACCCTGCCGGTCGGCGTGCCAAAGGTGATGGTCTCCACTGTCGGCGGGGGGGATGTTTCGGCCTATGCCGGCACAAAGGACATTACCTTCATGCCTTCGATTGTGGATGTCGCCGGCATCAACAGCATCAGCCGCGCCATTTACACCAATGCGGCCGGCGCCATCAGCGGCATGGTCAAAATGGAACGCCCGCTTGCCAAAGCAGACAAGCCGCTCATCGTGGCGTCCATGTTCGGCAACACTACCAAAGCGGTGGATCATGCCCGCGAGATTTTGGAGAACGCCGGTTATGAGGTGCTGGTCTTTCA
>NZ_DAOUBL010000223.1:0-2773 GCF_034432615.1 Bellilinea sp.
GGGTAGAGAATGCCCAGCGGGTTGCCGCTGGCCGGCGGCGCATCCAGGCGCGGCTGAACGGCCAGCAGGTAGATCAGCGCCAGCGATGCCAGCGATGTGAGCGTAATATCCAGCCAGCGCCGCAGCCGGCTGCCGGAAGAAGGCCGCGGCCGCGGCAGATTTGCCAGACCGCCAGCTGCAAGCACAGCGCCCGGCAGATAGAGCACATCGCAAAGATTGGGTTGCGCCAAAAAGCCCGGCTGTAGCCCCAGCAGCATCATGCGCAGCAGGTCATTCAAGGCCCATACGCCCAAACCCAGCGCCAGTAAGGTGTAACCCCGCCGCGCTTCACTTTGAACGATGCCGCTCAGCCAGCCGGCGGCTGCCGCCGTTGCCGCCCCGGCGGTCAGAATGGACAAACTCCCCAGCCAGTAACGCTCCCAGGCGTTGGTAGAACCCCACAGCAGCCAGGCAGCGTAAAATGTCAGCAACAGGCTGACTGCAATCGGAAAACGCATACGCTGCAGTGTTTGGCTCATGCTTGTATTGTAGCAAGCCAGGCAGGCCACTGCAAGCCATCGGCGGATGGCATCAGGGCTTCTCAAAGTCGAAAACGGTCAAACTTCAGCCAGCGGGTGATGACCGATGTCTGTTCGGAATAATTCACTGATGAGTCAAATCGAGCGCTTTTGCCCTCTCCTGCGCCTCCCCCAATATCGCCAACGCGATATTGGGGGAGGTCGGTGGGGGTTCGTTCGTTGAAAAAAAACGCCTTTCAACCATTTTACAGACGCAGGTTCATCCTTGACTTTTCGGACGGTTTATGACATACTCAAATCACCTTCATGGTGGATTGCACCACCTCAAGAGTCGCCATCCTAACGAAGAGGAGGTGATGCTGACAATGGCAGATAGTAGTAGTAAGCGCATGGCTGCGGCATCCCTCCTCGCTTCCCGATAAAGGTTGCCGCAGCCAAAGAAAGGCAGAAACCGCCCGCAAGGGCGGTTCTCTGTTTTTGCCGGGTATCTTATAGTACAATCCAGCCCATGAGCAGCACACGTAAACAAATCTTACTGACCAACGATGACGGGATCGAATCACCCGGCCTGTGGGCAGCCGCCGAAGCGCTGGCGCGGCTGGGTTTTGTGACCGTCGCAGCCCCGCGCGACCAGTACAGCGGCGCCGGGCGCAGCCATCCCCTGCAGGCGGATGGCATCATCACCCCGCGTTCTCTCCAAATCGGCCGTCAGATCTGGACAGCCTACGCCATCGGCGGGTCGCCGGCGCAAACCGTCATGTTTGCCATCCTCGACCTGATGCCGCGCAAACCCGATCTGGTGGTTTCGGGCATCAATTATGGGGAAAATGTGGGCAGCGGCATCACCGTTTCGGGTACACTGGGCGCCGCGCTGGAAGCCGCCAGTTTTGGCATCCCGGCGCTGGCGGTTTCCCTCGAATTGCCCAGCGGGGAGTATTACTCACACTCGCGCGAGGTGGATTTTTCTACCGCGGCTTACTTTACCGCCTACTTTGCCGAACGATTGCTCAACCTGCCCCCCCAGCCGGATGTGGACGTGCTCAAAGTGGAAGTGCCCGCCTCGGCCACCCCGCAAACCCCCTGGCAGGTCACCCGGCAAAGCCGCCAGCGTTACTTCTTCCCCATCTCCAAACGCAAGGACGGGTTGGAAAGCCCGGCGGATGTGGACTTTATCATCAAGGTCGAGCCGGATGAAGTTGAGCCGGACAGCGATGTGTATGTCATGCGGGTAAAAAAGCAGGTGGCGGTGACGCCGCTGAGTCTGGACATGGCTTCACGCCTGCCGCTGGACGGGCTGGAACGAACCCTGCGCGGCAGCGGGTAATTTTATCCGTTCGGGGTAAATTAATTCCCCATCTACTTGAGCATTTTCGGCCCCCAGCTGCGCCTCCCCCAACATTGCATCAGCGATGTTGGGGGAGGTGGGAGGGGGTTCGTTGCGACCCTCGCTAAGTTTTGTACTTGTACCGCAAGTTAATGCGGCTTTTCGGGCGGTTTCAATCCAACGGTTTGCGCTTTCGTTCCGGCAGACTGCTGAGAAAGACCTGCCCGGCGTCATAATCCAGCACCTGACCGGTGCGTTTCAGCCACACCAGTTCTTCATCCCGAATGGCGTGGCTGCCAATCAGATCCACCGATTCGATAAACTGGCCGCTGGCGAGGTCTTGAAAGACGTTTTCTCCCCAATCCACCACCACACGGCCGTCTTTCAACACCAGCACCCAGCCCCGATTGAGGGCAAATCCTTCCGGCATCGCCGCACCTTCGCCGCAGGCTGCGGTCAGGCAACGGCTTTGACGAATGACCCGAAGGTAGTGGTGCGCAGTTTTTCCACCAGTTGATCCTGCGCTTCGCACCACAGCGGGCGAATCGGGCAGTCATCGCCGAACGGGCAGGCATCCTTGGAGTAGGTGCATTCGTTCAGCGCAATCGGCCCATCAATGGCCTCCACCACTTCCAGAATGGTAATTTCATCCGCCGGGCGCGCCAGGGTCACACCGCCGTGTGCGCCGCGCGAGGTGTGAATCAATCCGGCTATCGAAAGCTGCGAAATGATCTTTGCCAGAAAAGAGGGGGGAATTCGCTGTTCCTCGGCAATCTGGCTGGTTGCGGCGCGCTGATTCGGCTCCAGTTTGGCAAGGTAGTACATTGCCCGCAGGGCGTAATCTGCCTGACGTGTGATTTGCATGGCTTTCATTCCTCAATATTCAATTTGGGTAGGAATACTCTGGTTATATGTTCAGTTTATGGAAAAG
>NZ_DAOUBL010000224.1:0-8655 GCF_034432615.1 Bellilinea sp.
GTCAATTTTCGGTAGGTGATGCGGTGCGGCTGGTCGGCGGCAATTCCCAGCCGGGCGCGGCGGTCGGCTTCATACTGGGTGTAGTTGCCATCGTAAAACACCACCCGGCTGTCGCCTTCAAACGCCAGAATGTGCGTGGCAATCCGATCGAGAAACCAGCGGTCATGGCTGACCACCAGCGCACAACCGCCAAAGTTTAGCAGCGCTTCTTCCAGCGCCCGCAGGGTGTTGACATCCAGATCATTGGTCGGCTCATCCAGCAGCAGCACGTTGGCGCCTTGCTTGAGCATTCGCGCCAGGTGAACGCGGTTGCGTTCGCCACCCGAAAGCATACCCACTTTTTTCTGCTGATCTGCACCGGTAAAGTTAAACCGCGCCACATAAGCGCGCGAGTTCACCTCGCGTTCACCCAGACGGATGGCATCTTCCCCATCGCAGATCATCTCCCACACCGTTCGCTGCGGATCGAGCACATCCCGCGATTGATCCACATACGCCATTTGTACCGTTTCGCCGATGCGTAAAGTACCCGAATCGGGTTTTTCCTGGCCGGTGATCATGCGCAGCAGGGTGGTCTTACCGGCTCCATTCGCACCAATAATGCCAATGATACCGCCCGGCGGCAGGGAAAAGCTCATATCCTCGATCAGCAAACGGTCGCCATAGCCTTTGTAAACATGCTCTGCCTCAATTACCAGATTGCCCAGCCGCGGGCCGGGCGGGAGGTAAATCTCCAATTCTCTGGCGGCTTTTTCATTTTCCTGACTGAGCAGCCGCTCATAAGCCTGAATACGCGCCTTGGATTTGGCATGCCGGGCGCGCGGCGCCATGCGGATCCATTCCAGCTCGCGTTCCAGCGTGCGGACTCGTTCACTTTCCTGCTTTTCTTCCGTCATCAGGCGCGCCTTTTTCTGTTCCAGCCAGCCGGAGTAATTCCCCTTGTAGGGAATGCCCCGCCCGCGATCCAATTCCAAAATCCAGCCGGCGACATTATCCAGAAAATAGCGGTCATGGGTGACGGCAATCACCGTGCCGGGGTATTCCTGTAAATGGCGTTCCAGCCATGCCACCGTTTCGGCATCCAGGTGATTGGTCGGTTCATCCAGCAGCAGGATATCGGGTTTTTGCAGCAGCAGCCGGCACAGCGCCACCCGGCGGCGTTCTCCACCGGAAAGCACTTTAACCGGGGTATCACCGGGCGGGCAGCGCAGGGCATCCATTGCCATTTCCAGGCGGGCATCCATGTCCCATGCCCCAAGGTGGTCAATTTTTTCCTGCACTTCGCCCTGTTTTTCGATCAGCGCGCTCATTTCTTCATCCGTCAACGGTTCCGCAAAGCGTTCGCTGATCCGGTTGAATTCCTCCAACAGCTGCATGGCTTCCTGCACGCCTTCGGCAACAATTTCACGCACGGTCTTTTCCTCATCCAGTTGCGGTTCCTGCTCCAGATAACCCACCGTGTAGCCGGGCGCCAGCACGGTCTCACCGTTGAAGTCCTTTTCCACCCCGGCCAGAATGCGCAGGAGCGTACTCTTGCCGGAACCGTTCAAGCCAATGACTCCAATTTTGGCGCCATAAAAATACGAAAGATAAATATCCTGCAAAACCGGTTTCCGGTCGTAATACTTGCTGACGCCGATCATCGAGTAAATAATTTTGTTGGGTTCGTTTGTCATGGCAGCCTCTCTGTGGTTGATTTTACCTTAACCGCGCGCTTCCCATACTGATGACACAACTTCCCCGGATGGTCTGCGTATACACTCTTAAGGTCTGTTCGGAAAAGCCATTCAAATGGCTTTTTGAAAGCTGTGATTGCGCGCAAGCGCCGCAACCGTCCGCATGACCCACACACCTTCCCCTACCCCAAATTACCAGGCGATGTGAGGGATCTGGAATGGACTTTTTTCGCCGCTTGCGGGTGTCTTTCTACAAGCAATCTGACGTTAACCACGATCATTAAATCTGGATTACAATCAACCCGTCATGGATGCAAAATCACTTTCGATGCTGGAATTTCCCAAAGTGCTGGAACGGCTGGCCGGTTATGCCGATTTTTCCGCTTCTGCCGAGCTGGCCCGCAGTCTGCGGCCCACCGCCGATTTGCAGGAAGCTCTGGCCCGCCAGGCCACCACCAGTGAAGCCCGCCGTCTGTTGAGCGTGAAATCGGAAGTCGGCATTGGTGGAGCGCGGGATGTGCGCCCGCTGGCCGAACGCGCCGCGCGCAGCGGTGTGCTGCTGCCCACCGAACTGCTGGAAATCAAATCCACCCTGATCGCTGCCCGCGAATTGTTTCGCACACTGGAAAACAAGCAGACGGAATACCCGCATCTGGCAGCCATTGCCCAGCCATTGGCACCGCCGCCCGGGCTGATCGAAGCCATCTCGCGCACCATCTCCGAACGCGGCGAAGTTCTGGACAGCGCCTCGCCCAAACTGGCTTCTCTGCGCGCCGAAATCAAGGTGGCTCATGAGCGGCTGCTTTCCCGCCTGCAAAAAATGCTGCAGGACCCCAAAAATGCCCCCCACCTGCAGGAAGCCATCATCACCCTGCGGAATGGGCGCTATGTCATCCCCCTGCGGGCCGAATCGCGCGGGCGTATCCGCGCCATCGTCCACGATCAGTCATCCTCAGGCGCCACCCTGTTCGTCGAACCGCTGGCGGTGGTGGAACTCAACAACGCCTGGCACGAACTACAGCTGGCAGAAAGGGATGAGGAACGGCGCATCCTGAGTGAACTTTCTGATCAGATTGGGGCACACAGCCCGGCCATCATCGCCATCGTGGAAGCCCTCGCCCGCCTCGACCTGGCGTTCATGTGCGCCAAATACGCCGATGACCTGCACGCCGCCGAGCCGGTACTGACCGCCTTCCGCAAAACCGGCCGCGAAAAACACCCCGGCAGTACTATTGTCCTCTATCAGGCGCGCCACCCCTTGCTGGATCCTCAAACGGTAGTGCCGATTGACGTGGTTCTGGATGAACACACCTACGCCCTGGTCATTACCGGCCCCAACACCGGCGGAAAAACGGTTACGCTGAAAACCGTCGGGCTGCTGGCGCTGATGGCGCAGTCAGGGCTGCACATTCCTGCCCAAAGCGGCTCGGCATTCAGCATCTTCCGCGACATTTACGCCGATATTGGCGATGAACAGTCCATCGAACAGTCACTTTCCACCTTCTCCGGTCATATCACCAACATTGTGCGCATCCTGCGGCGGATGGACTCGTTTTCGCTGGTGGTGCTGGATGAGCTGGGCGCCGGCACCGACCCGCAGGAGGGTTCCGCGCTGGCACGCGCCATTTTGGGTTATCTGGTCGAAAAACGGGTTACCACGTTGATCGCCACCCACTACCCCGAGTTGAAAGCCTATGCCCACGCTACGCCCGGCGTGGTGAATGCCAGCATGGAGTTTGACCTGCGCTCGCTCAAACCGACCTACCGCCTGACCATCGGCTTGCCGGGACGCTCGAACGCGCTGGCGATTGCCGAACGGCTCGGCCTGCCGTCTGAAATTCTTGAAGCCGCGCGGGGCATGATTAACCCCACCGACCTGCGCGCCGATGACCTGCTGGATGAGATTCACCGCCAGCGCGAACTGGCGCGTAAAGCACGCAGTGAAGCCGACCGGCTGCGCTCTCAGGCGGAAAATTTGCGCCGTGAACTGGCGCAACGGCTGGAAAAGATTGAAGAAGAGCGGCATCAGATTCTGGAAAAAGCCCGCCAGGAACAGGAAAAGGAAATTGCCGCCCTGCGCGCCGAGCTGGATGCCCTGCGCCGGGAATTGCAGCGCGCGCGCCAACCGCTGGAGGCGCTCAAACCACTCCAGGAACGCCTGGAAGAACTGCAAAGCGAAGCCGAAAAACCGGTCGTGCGTACGCTGATTGAACCTTCCCGTCCATTACGCCTGGGAGACAAAGTGCGTTTGCGCTCGCTGCAAATGGACGGGGTGATTACTGCCTTGGGTCAATCGGAAATCGAGGTACAGATGGGGAATCTGCGCCTGCGCGCCCGTCCGGAGGAAATTGAACGCCCGGGCAGTCCTCCACCCGCCGAAGCTCCGCCCGCACCAGCTGCAGCCGCAACCCGGCCGGTTTCTGCGGCTCGTCCGTCGGCATCCCGCCCGGCTGTATTCAGCCCTTCCCCCGGCATGGAGCTTGACCTGCGCGGTCAACGGGCAGATGAAGCCCTGGAAGCCCTGCAGCGCTATCTTGAATCGGCCTATTTGAGCGGAATGCCGTTTGTGCGCATTATTCACGGAAAAGGCACCGGCAAATTGCGTCAGGCCGTGCGGGATTTCCTCAAGCAAAACGAATTTGTGACCGGCTGGGAAACCGGTCTGGAAAGCGAAGGCGGAGAAGGGGTAACCGTCGTCCACCTGCGGGAAGGATGATCCATCCTCCATTCTTGCCAAAAAACAATCTCCCGACCGGAAAACAAAGAGCGATCGTGTTGATCCCCATCCACGATCGCTCTTTCATGCGGATGACCCCTAGTAAATCCGCCCGAACTGGCTTGTTTGTTGATGCTTTTATACCAGCCGGGCATTGACGGAATGTGGACAAAGTGTGAGCAAAAAATTACAAAATAATGCGCGAATCAAGCCTTTCGCGTAGTCGAATATAACAATCGTTCAACCCCACTGCCCGCGCCTGATCGCCCAGATACCCCATTAAACCGTTTAATTCCCGCACTCTTGTCTGGCGCTCTTCAGGTGAGATGGGCAGCCCCAAAATCAGTTCCAGCCCGGCAATCTCCGCCCAGAGAATCCCCAACTCCCGCCCACGACGGATCAGTTGACGACCGTCTTCAATTGCCCGACCGCTATCCTCATCGCGGACCAGTTGGGCAGCAATCCAGTAATAGATCAGCCCAAGGGCAGTTAATCCATGCTGTTCAACTTCGTTTTTCAGTTCATCCACAGTCTGGGTATCCAGCTGGCGGTTGGGATCCAGCACTCGACTCAGCACCTCTCCCATTTGCGCCGGCAGACGGATGATTTCCAGCCCCGATTCACGGCTCAATTCGATGGATTTGTGCAGGAAGGGGAAACCGTTCTCCGGCTGACCGTTGAGCACCAGGCCTGTACCCAGCCGGAAGAGACACTCCATGGCGCTGATCGGGTTACGGCTGATTTCCAGACCGCGCCGGTAATATTCAACAGCCGATTCATAATCCCGCAGGAAGGTCAGCAAATCACCCTGAATGCAAATCGCCCGCGCCAGAATATCGTCGTTTTTGCCGCCCTCCATCAGCCGAATGGCTTGTTGACTGTCCTGCCATGCACCTTCCAGCGCACCCCGGTAAAGGCGGATATTGCCGCGAACGGTCAAGAGATACGCCAGGCGCATCTCATCTCCTACCGCCTGTGCCATCTCGATGGCTTCTTCGCAATGCTGCATGGCAGGATTGAATTCTGCCAGCAGATATTCACTCAACGCCAGCCACATCAGAGCATTAATGCGGAATGCCAGCCCGGCCACCGAGAGACTGCTTTCCAGCGCCTGCTGCGCCGCTGCACGAGCCCGCTCGGGTTGTGCCAGTAAAAGATAGTTGTAAGCCAGTTTTGCCTGCGCCTCGGCTACCACGCGGCTGGTACGCTGATCATGGATGGAACCGGCCATCTCCAGAACATTTTCCAGCGAATAAATCGCTTCCTGATGGCGAAGCAATTGGGTGAGGAAGTCCGCCCGGCGGTTTCCGGCTTCGATCATTTCGTATGGACTGCCGGATTGCCGCAAGAAGGGAATGGCATGTTCCAGTTGGGCCAGCGCAAGGCGTGCCTGTTGACGCAAACCAGCCACCCGTGCCAGCCCGCTGTAAGCAGTGCCGATCAACAAGGGCGAGTAACGCAACTCCCCAAAGCGCAGCAATGCCGCATAATTCTGTTCAGCCTGCTCCAGCTGATTTTGCCGGCAGCAAAACTCTCCCCATTGGGCATACAGACGGTATAAATGCCCCTCCGTCAACTCCGTTTCAATACGCGGCAGGATTTTTTCTGCCCGCCGGAAAGCGCTTTCTGCGGCTTGAGTCTGATGATGTGCGATTGCATTCTCGGCTGTGAAAAGCCAGTATTGAAATGCGCGCAGGTTTTCACCGGCAAGCTCAAAATGACTGGCAATCCGCTCGGCATAGGCGGCGCTTTCTTCCAGAGCCATGTACGCCTCGGCAACCCGCAAGTTGAGCAATTGCAGCCGCGCCGGGCTGAGCTCGAACAGCAGCACTTCGCGAATCTTGTCGTGGATGAATGCGTACTGACGGGAATGGTCTTTGGAAACCATCGGGCGGATCAGGTGGGTTCGTTCGAGTTCCTCGATGACCCGCACACATTCTTCAATATCCAGTTGTGCGGCCGTCTGAAGCACACGCAGCGGGAAGGCATTGCCAATCACCGCTGCGGTAACCAGCGCCTGGCGGGTCTGCGGCTCCAGCAGGCGCAGCCGCTCCCGCGCCAGCGCATGAATGCTGCTGGCAAGCGGCAGATGCGGAATAACTTTCAGCTGATTGACATTCAGATTGAAATCCAGCACGGCGCGCAGGGTTTCCAGCACAAACAGAGGATTTCCGCCGGTTTCCAGCGCCAGCCGATCAATCAATTCATCCGGCGCGGGTTTGCCGAGGGCAAGGCGCACCAGTTCGCTGATTTCATCGCGGTTGAGCAATTCCAGCTTGCTGTGGTGAACCATCCATGGAATCTGCGACTGACTGAGGAAACGCTCCAATGCCATGTTGGGTTCCTCGGGCCGCGCCGCAACCACCAGCAAACCATGTTGAGAAAACAAGCGGTGATCGAGCAAATAAGCCAGCACATGAAAGGTCAGCTCATCACACCATTGAGCATCATCCACAAACAGCAACAGCCGCTGACGGCGGGAAAGAATGCGGAATAATTGCAAAAACGCTTCGGCTATCTGCTGATGCTGAAGACTGAGCGAAATTTCAACGGGGGGAGAAACATCCGGCCGCAAGGAGGGCAATTCCGGCAATAAGGTGGTCAGGTAACTGACCCAGACGGCATCTAACTGATGCCATTCCTCCACCGTTACCGAATGGCGCAGCAGATCAATCAGCGGCTGGTAAGGTAATTCGGATAAATGCGAGAAACCCGCCGCCAGCAGCAAGCGCGGCGCAGGCTGCAGCGACTGGTAAAATTCAAACACCAGCCGCGATTTTCCGGCGCCGCCCTCCCCCCAAATCATCTCCACACCGCCGCGCTGTAAGGCCAGTTTGAGGTCCGTCAGCAGCTTTTTCCGCCCAACAAATGGCAACTGCAGGGTAAGCATGTTGTGCCATGGGGTCACCATCTGGGATGGTGGAAAATCCGCCGCTTCACGAATGCGCTGGCACAGGTTGTTCAGAATGGTGGGCAGTCTTTCACCCATCGACTCATACACATGCCGGATACGATCACATTCGCCAAGCGCTTCACTGCGCCGGCCTAAATCGTACAGCCATTGGATCAATTGATAATACAGATCCGGATTTTCTTCATCCAGCTGGATGGCTTTGCGAATCCAATGCACAGCATTTTCCAGATCGCCGCTGATGGCGCAATGCTCGCTCAAGGTTTCCAGCAAATTCTGAAAACTGTAAGAAAGTGACTGGCTGGTTAAACTCAGCCAGTGATCCAAGCCATCGGTGGATGGCAGGTTGGCTCCGGCGAGGAATTCCGTTCCGCGCCACAAATTGACTGCCTTGACCATCTGCTGGTAGATGGCTTCGGGCAGGGGGGTGTGCATGCCGCGCTGCAGGTAAGGGCGCACCTGCTCCAGCAAAGCCTGATACTCGAGCAAATCCACATAGACCTGCTCGCTATCCAGCCGAACATGATCCTGCGTTGCCACAATCAGGGAAGCTTCAGGCAGCTCGGCGCGCAATTTGCTGAGCGCTTCGCGAATATGACGGCGGGCGTCTTCCTCGCTCTCCTCCGGCCAGAGCAGGTCCATCAGCACACTGCGCCCCACCGGATCAGGTTGACTTGCCAGATAGAAAAACAAAGCCCGCAGTAGACGCCGCTTGATGTGGATTTCCTGCTCGTCGTAGAAAACCCGCGGTGAGCCCAGCAGAAGAACGCGCAATTGTTTGGCGCCTTCCTCCATGGCCGCATCTACCTCCATTCCGTCATACAGCCAGCTTCGCTGTCTGTCATACCAGTCTGCCTGCCAGTTGCAACGCCCGTGCCTGTGCCATTTGCAGGGTCTCACGGGCAGCGTTGAGGTTAACCTGAGTTACAGCACCCAGCATTTGCGCCAGTTCAATTAAGCGGGCATCTCCTTCCAGCAGTTCAACCCGGGTAGAAGTTCGCCCGCCCTCCACCTCCTTGCGCACCGAAAAGTGCTGATCGCCAAAGGCGGCCAGCTGCGGCAGATGCGTCACACACAATACCTGATGCTGGCGCGCCAGCAGCCACAGCTTTTCACCCACCACCGCACCAACCCGCCCGCCAATTCCCTGATCAATTTCATCAAAAATCAAGGTGGGAATCGAATCGGCCTGAGTGAGTACCCGCTTGAGGGCCAGCATCAAGCGCGAGGTTTCACCGCCTGAAGCAATTTTCACCAGCGGTTTCAAGCCTTCCCCAGGGTTGGGGGCAATTAAGAACTCCACCTGATCCACACCATTCTCATCAAACGCCAGCGGATCACCCGCGCCGTTC
>NZ_DAOUBL010000225.1:0-2319 GCF_034432615.1 Bellilinea sp.
GCTTCACCCATCTCAATTTAGATTACATCCGATTTGGGCAGATTGCTTATTGCCAGACTTCCTGATTGTTGTACAGTTCAATTTTCAGGCTGCCGTCAATGATCTGCTGGCGCAGTGTCATCACCTGATCTATGATGGATTGGGGTAAAACCTGGATCTGGGCTTCGAGGGCAATATCCACACCGCCCTGAGCAATGCCGTACTTCAGCACCTGGCCGGGCTGGTAAGTGCCGTCGTTGATGGTCTTATAGACATCCTCGATGGCTTTGCCAACGTTTTTGATGTCGCTGGCGATCACATAACCGGGTTCGAGGTCGTTCTGGTTGGTATCCACACCAATGGCGTACAACTGGCGTTCACGGGCGGCCTGTAACACGCCGATGCCGGCAGCGGCCGCAACCTGAAAGACTACATCCGCTTTCTGGTCATACAGCTGCAAAGCAGCCTGTTTACCGCGTGCGGAGTCATCCCAGGCGCCGCCCAGTGATTTCTTCAACACCTGAATTTCAGGGTCAACCGATTTTGCGCCGTTTTCGTAAGCAAAAATAAAGGCATTGACCACCGGGTCAACATCACCGCCGACTACGCCGATGATTTTATCGGCGTTGATATTCGGGATGCTGGTATCAAGGGTTGCCAGTCCGGCGACAACCCCGGCGAGGTAGGCGCTCTCTTCCTCGATGAAGTCCACCGAGGTGATGGTTTTCTTGCTGTTTTCGACGACCGTATCAATGTTGACAAAGATTTTATTGGGATATTGATCGGCAAACTCTTTCAGTTGATCCTCAAAGCCGTAGGAAATCACAAAGATTACATCTGCGAAATCCACGGCGGCGCGCAAGGATGGTTCATACTTACCGGCATCAAAGTTGCATTCAATGGTGCGGGTTTCTACCCCGTACTGTCTGGCAATGTTGTCAATACCGGCTTTGCCGGAATCGTAGAAGGCGTTATCGCCCAGCGCGCCATTGATCAGATAAACGACCCGCTTGGGCTGATCCTGGGTGCTGGCTGCCGGTGCGCAGGCTGCCAGACTGAGGAGCAGAGCCACAATTAAAAGAATAAACAGGGGCTTTTTCATCTTCTATTCTCCTTAAGTACTCTTGTCGTGGAATGGTTTGGTTTCTCAAATTGAACCACCAAAAAATGACGGGAGAATTATACTCCCGTTCTTTGGCTTTATCCGAGAAGTTTGACAATTGTGTACGAGAGAGAGGGGGATGTTCCAGCCGCCTGGCGGACAGGCGGCTGGAGGTTTTGGATCACTCATGGAATCTGGATTGATCCAGTAATTCGCGCAGCTTTTCTTCTTCGCTCTTGGCTTTTGCCGGCAGGGCCTCTCTTTCGGCTTGCAGTTCGGCTGCTTCGGCAGCGCGTAACACATCCAGCGGTTGTCGGCGCATCAGGCTGAATTGTCCGCAGTTTTCGCAACGATCCAACCTGCCGACTGCCAGATTGATACTCCACAAGTGAAGGGGGGTTGGGCGCTGGCATTTGGGGCAAATCGCACCGCCTGCAACTCCATAATCGCGTGCTTGACCGGGGGCGTAGCGTCCGGCCGGCTTACCGCGCAATGTGAGCATTTGTATGCCGCCGCCAATTACTGTTAGCAGCAAAACCACTGCCAAAAGAGGAAGCACAATTTTGATAATGGCCTGCTTTTCGGCTTCGCTGCTGGCAAATTCAAAGCGCCGTGGTGATAACGTTATCGTTGAGCCGTCCTTCAAAGTCAACCGGGCGCTCAGTTCGTGAACACCTTCGGGGTAACTGCCGGTATTGAAACGAAAACGGAAAGGCGCTTCGGTGATCGTTGCCATTTCCTCGCCATCCAACAGAAAAGTAACCGATGCCAGATGATCCTGATCACCTGAAATTTTGAGGGTGAAATCGCCGCGAATCTGGCTGCCGGCCGAAAAGCCGAAGTTGCGGTCCACCAGAAGCCGGTAACCTTCCTGTGCCATTACAGGGGAAGTCAGCAACAGGCTGAGGATTAGGGCGCTGGCAGTAATGGATAGGATTTGAAAGATTGAGAGAGAATGTTTTGTTTTCATAATTCACTTCCAACGGGTGAGAATGGTTTCACGCTGAAACAGGCGCGCACCGAGATAGATCAGAAAGATGTCGATCACAATCAGGGCAGTAATGACGATCAGCATCAATTGCTGGTTGATGACTAGCAAACCGGCTACCTGTCCAAACAGGAGTGCCAGCACCGGAACGATCAATACGGCTGCCATCTGTTCTGCAATGCGCGGGTCGTTGACGCGCGAGGAAACCATGATGGCAAAATTAACCGCGGCGATAGCCATCAGCGGTCCG
>NZ_DAOUBL010000226.1:0-3189 GCF_034432615.1 Bellilinea sp.
CTGATTGATATAAATTCCTCCGCCAATCAGTAACAATAAAATGATGATGGTCAGCGGGTTGGAAGTCCGCCGACGGCGGTTCATCCTTAATCGGCTACCTCGTAAATACATATAAAGGATATTACCATCAGGTTTAAAAAACCGTCAAGCGCTGGGGTTCAACCTTTAAGGCTGGGTTAATCTTTACCATTTTTGCTTGCCTACTTTTTCGCCAACGGCTAAAATGAGGGCATGCGTTTTGATGTTTTCAGTCTTTTTCCGTCCGTTATTCAGCCCTACCTCGAAATCAGCATTCTCCAGCGCGCCATTCAAAACGGCCTGCTGGAAGTTCACCTCCATGACATCCGTTCTTTCACAACCGACAAACACCACATCACCGATGACGCACCCTTTGGGGGCGGCGGGGGTATGGTGATGAAACCCGAACCGATATTCACTGCCGTGGAAAGCGTGCTGGGCAGCCCGCCTTCCTGTCCGGTTATTCTACTCACGCCACAGGGTCGAACTTATACCCAGCAGGTGGCTGCCGAACTGGCACGTTATCCTCATCTGGCTCTGTTGTGCGGCCGCTATGAGGGAATAGATGAGCGCGTGCGTGAACATCTGGTTACGGATGAAATTTCGATTGGTGATTATGTGCTGACCGGCGGTGAACTGCCTGCCCTGATTCTGATCGACTCAATCACCCGCCTGATTCCCGGCGTGCTGGGCGACCCTGACGGCGCGCAGGATGATTCCTTTGCCAGCGGTTTGCTGGAATATCCACACTATACCCGTCCAGCCGAATTTCGCGGCTGGCGCGTTCCCGAAGTACTGCTTTCCGGCAATCACGCCGAGATTGCCCGCTGGCGGCGCCAGCAAGCCCTGTTGCGCACCTGGAAACGCCGCCCTGACCTGTTAGAAAAAACCGAACTCTCCGACAGTGACCGCCGTTTTCTGGCATCCCTGATAAAACCAGAAAACGACACCCCAACTTCTTCCTGAATTGCAAACCCATTTTTCATTCAAGAGGTGCTTTCATGACTCCCCGTTTCAGTTTCGGCAAGACCTTTCTGCTGGGATTTGGTTTTTTTGGCGTCAGCGTCATCTGGAGTGTGTACAACGCCTACGTCCCGATTTTTCTGGCAAACCGGTTCAATCTGGCACCCGCGCTGATCGGATTCTTCATGACGCTGGATAACATCGCCGCCTTGCTGATTCAGCCCCCCATTGGGGCCTGGTCAGACCGCCTGCGAACCCCGATTGGCCGGCGCATGCCTTTTATTCTGGTCGGCGCACCCATCGGGGCAGTTGCCTTCGGATTAATCCCCTTGCAGACCTTTCTGCCGCTCTTTGTTGCCTGCACCAGCACACTGCTGCTCAGCATGGCGCTCTGGCGTACACCCGTGGTTGCGCTCATGCCGGATATCACCCCCTCACAGTACCGCTCGCAAGCGAACGGGATTATCAATTTCATGGGCGGCGTGGGGGCCATCATTGCCTTTTTGTTTGGGGCAAACCTGTACGAGATGAACCCGGCTTACCCGTTCTGGTTGGGATCAGCCCTGGTCATCCTCGCTTCGCTGATGGTGTTTATCTTCATCCGTGAGCCAAAAGACTACGAAGTCACCGATAAAACCGAGCCCAGTTTACTGGTCAGCCTGCGCAAAGTTATCCGCGAGGAAGAAAAATCTCCCTTGCGCATTCTATTGGCGATCTTCTTCTGGTTTGTGGCGTACAACGCCATTGAAGCCTTCTTTACGCTCTATTCGGTCAATCATCTAGGCCTTTCCGAATCAGACGGCGCCCGTCTTTTGGGTCAGCTTTCGCTGTTCTTTGTGATCATGGCCTTACCGGCCGGTTTGATCGGCGGACGAATCGGGCGGCGGCGCACGATTATGACCGGTATTGTGCTGCTGGCTTCCTGTATGCTGGCCATGTTCCTCGTCCCCGCAAATGTCCTCACCATTTCGCTTACCCGCCTCCCGGTGCTGGGCAATGTTCCGGTGGTCGGCACCATCCTGATGCTGGCGGGCATTTCATGGGCGTTGATCAATATCAACTCGCTGCCCATGGTCGTTGACATGACCGATGACCTGCACATTGGCACCTACACCGGCCTGTACTACCTGTTTTCCACCATGGCTGCCATTTTTGGGCCCAACCTCAACGGCATCATCATCCAGTTGAGCGGTTCGAACTACGCGCTGGTCATGCTGTTCGGCCCCATGTTCATGCTGCTGGCACTGATCATGATGCTGGGTGTACGGCGTGGCGAAGCTAAAACTCGTTCCACCTGACTCAAAAAGAGGTGTCAAGTATCAACTTGTCATCTTCTCCAAAGCGTTGTATACTTGAAGCAAGTTGCGGGGGTTTTGTGAAACCCGGAAGCTGCAACCGAGTCGTCCCCAAATTCCAATCCTATTTTTTATGGAGGAGAAAAACGCATGTTCAAAAAGCTCTACCTTGTTGTAGCAGTGTTGATCATTGCCAGCATGGCGCTTAGCGCCTGCCAGCAAGCCGCAACACCCGCGCCGCAGGAACCGGCTGCCCCGAAGATCAAGGTCTGCCAGGTTACCGACACGGGCGGTATTGATGACAAATCCTTCAACGCCACGGCGTGGAAGGGTGTTGAAGACGCCATGAAAGAATTGGGCGTCGAAGGCAAATATCTGGAATCTCAGCAGCAAACCGACTACGAAAAGAACATCAACGCCTTCATTGAAGATGGCTGCGACCTGATTGTCACCGTGGGCTTCCTGTTGGGTGATGCCACCGCTGCAGCCGCCAAGGCCAACCCCGACCAGAAATTTGCCATTGTGGACTTCGCCTACGATCCCGAAATCCCGAATGTGCTCGGGCTGGTCTTCGCCACCGATCAGGCTGCCTTTTTGGCGGGTTACGCTGCCGCCGGCGCCACCAAGACCGGTAAAGTCGGTACCTTTGGTGGTATTCAGATCCCGCCGGTAACCGTTTTCATGGACGGTTTTGCGCTGGGTGTCAAATACTACAATGAAAAACACGGCACCAATGTGCAAGTTCTTGGATGGGATGAGGTCGCGCAAACCGGTCTCTTCACTGGTAACTTCGAAAGCACCGATGACGGCCGCCAGCTGGGTCAAACCCTGATGGACGAGGGCGCCGACATCATCATGCCGGTTGCCGGTCCGGTCGGTTTGGGCACCGCCGCCGCCGTACAGGAACGCGGCA
>NZ_DAOUBL010000227.1:0-1671 GCF_034432615.1 Bellilinea sp.
CGCGCACATCGTAGCCAAGTGCGCGCAGCTGAATCGGCTCATTGGTGATATAAACCACCCCGGCTTCCACCTGTCCGGCGGTCAGCGCTTCCACCTGATTGAAGCCGATGGATTGCAGGTTGATGTCGGTTTCCTTCAGGCCGGCCGCATTGAGCAGGGCCTGCAGACCAATGTAACTGGCCCCATAGGTGCCGGGGATGCCTACCTTGCGCCCGCGCAGGTCAGCCGGCTGGCGGATGCCGCTCGATTCCAGCGCAGCAATGCCCACCGGAAAATCGCGGTACCAGGCCGTGATATACACCACCGGTAAATCCTGCGCGCGGCCGAGCAGCACCTGCTCGCCGGAAACGACCGCAAAAGGAATTTGACCGGCCCCGACCAGCGCCACATTGTCATTTTCCATGCTGTAATCCAGGGTTACATCCAATCCCACTTGGCGGAAGTAGCCGCGCTCAATGGCGACATACAGCGGGGCAAATTGAATGTTGGGGATGAAACCCACCGGCAGGCGGATGGGGGTCAGCCCGGCGGTGGGGGCAGGGGTGGCAGGTGCGGCACACCCGCTGAGGAAGGAAACTGCAAGGATCAGGATGAGACTGAAATGAAGCGCACGCATGGTTCGAGTACCTTTCCATTAATCGAGAATTTTGTTGCCGTTGCGTTTGTAAGGTTCGCTTTGCCAGGCCAGCAAACGGCGTTCCATATAGATCACCGCTCCGTAAAGCAGCAACGCCAGCGTAACCAGCGTGAAAACGGCGACGAAGACCAGCGCCGTATCATACTGACCGCGCCCGACATTGATGAGAAAACCCAACCCGCGGTCGGCTGCCACCAGTTCACCGATGACCGCACCGATGACCGAGAGGGTGGCACCGACCCGCAAACCGCCCAGAAACACCGGCAGGGCAGCCGGAATTTCCAGATAGCGCAGGTTTTGCCACGGAGTAGCCCGCAGCGAGCGCATCAGGGCGCGCAGGTCCTGCGGAACGGCGCGCAGCCCTACCACCGTGTTGACCAGCACCGGGAAGAAAACAATCAGCGCGCAGATCAGCATTTTGGTGAAAATGCCCGGTCCAAACCAGATCACCAGCAGCGGGGCGATTGCCACAATTGGAATTGCCTGACTGGCGACCAGATAGGGGGCGAAGAGCTGCTCAAACAGCGGGGATTTAGCCAGCAGGTAACCGATCAGGGTGGCCAGCAGGGTACCCGCCAGCAAGCCGAGCGTGATTTCGAGCAGGGTGGCGGATGTGTGGCGCAGCAGGGTGCCATCCGCGAGCGCCTGCCAGAAACGCGCCGCCACCCGGCCGGGTGAGGGGAGGATGAAGGCCGGCAGTTGAGCAAGGCGTACCAGCCCTTCCCACAGGAACAGTGCCAGCACCAGCGAGAAGGGGGTAAGGAATAAACGCAGGCGGCGCAGCCACGGCGATGCGCCGGCTTCACTCCCCAGCGGGGGTTTAAGGTTCTGTAAGTTGGGGATGCTGATTTCCATGTCTTTCAACCTGACTTTCCCGGTAAAAATAAAAAACCCGAAAACGATGGTTTTCGGGGCAGGAAGCAACGACATGCAGAAAAAGTCGCTGTAAGAGAGGGTAGCCTTCTTTCATCCGGACTGTACCGTCGACCCCGGAATTTCACCGGGTCGTGCGCGGATATGCGCTCGTGGGTTTT
>NZ_DAOUBL010000228.1:0-2674 GCF_034432615.1 Bellilinea sp.
TCCTGTGCCCCCAGGGGGATTCGAACCCCCGTTTTAGCCTGATCCTGCCTCGATGGCATGAAAGGGCTGCCCAGCCCCTATAAAATAAGACCCGCCTTGCGGCAGGTCTGTCCTGTGCCCCCAGGGGGATTCGAACCCCCGTTTTAGCCTTGAAAGGGCTGCGTCCTGGTCCCCTAGACGATGGGGGCATGAACGGGCTGATTTTACCACTACCCCCCTACCCGGTCAAGGAAAAATGGATTTAATTTGCTGTTTTTGTGGCACAAATCAGCCAATTGGCTGGACGCACTGCGGATCATCTTGCTTTGGATCATTGACCAGCCGGCTGACCGGATAGGCTTCCATTTTTTCAGCAGGAAACGGTTTCAATAACGCCAGCAGCGTATCAGCTGCCAGCGGTTGCAGCCACGTCCATGCCTCATCCACCTCAAACAGAATGGGCATCCGTTGATGCACCGTCCCGACCAGTTCGTTCGCATCGGTGGTTAAGATGGTACAGGTCTTCAACTCATCACCCTCTGGTGAGTGCCAGATCTCCCATAAACCTGCAAAAGCAAAGGGTTTGCCGTCGCGCAGACGAAAATAATAAGGTTCGGCGGGTAGTTTTTTCCCACCTTCTGGTTTCTTCCATTCAAAAAAACCATCCGCCGGGATTAAGCACCGCCGCCGGCTGAAAGCGGAACGAAACGAGGGTTTTTCCCGAATCGTTTCCGCACGGGCATTAATCAACTTCTGCCCGATGGAGATGTCCTTTGCCCACGAGGGTACCAGTCCCCAGCGCATATAATCCAGTTTTGGCCGGGCAGCATCGGTGATAACTGCCACAGGCTGGGTGGGTGCAATGTTATAACGTGGAATCCACAGGGTGGGGGTTTCAACCAAACCGAATACTTCACGCAACTCCTCGGGGTCAAGTGCAAGCGAAAACCGACCACACATTTTTACTCCTTTCCGGCGTTGAACCCGCCACAAACGATTATAATTGACCTATCCCAACCCTACGAGGTCAATATGCCCACCCCGCTGGTCGAATGTATCCCCAACTTTTCCGAAGCCCGACGCCCGGAGGTTGTCGAGGAGATCATCCAGACGATTCAATCCATCCCCGAAATCCACATTCTGGACCGCCATTCTGACCTGGATCACAACCGAACCGTGATTACCTTCCTCGGCCCGCCTGCCGCAGTGGAGGAAGCCGCCTTTCAGGCAATTGCCCGCGCCGCTCAGCGAATCAACATGAACGAACACGAAGGTGCTCATCCGCGAATCGGCGCAACCGATGTTGTTCCGTTTGTACCCATCAGCGAAATCACCATGCAGGAATGTGTGGAAATGGCGCGCCGTTTGGGCAAGCGGGTTGGAGAGGAATTGGGCATTCCGGTATACCTATATGAAGAGGCGGCTACACGGCCCGAACGCCAAAATCTGGAAAATATCCGCCGTGGGCAGTACGAAGGACTAAAGCTGGAAATTGGCATCAATCCGGAACGCCAGCCCGACTTTGGCCCCAGCGTACTGGGTACTGCCGGTGCAACCGTGATTGGTGCGCGTCAGCCGTTAATCGCCTTCAATGTCTATCTGAATACCAATGATACGGCGATCGCCCAAAAAATTGCCAAAGCCATTCGCTATTCTTCAGGGGGATTGCGTTACGTCAAAGCCATGGGTGTACTGGTCGAAGGTCGCGCTCAGGTTTCGATGAACCTCACCAACTATCGCGCTACGCCAATCGCGCGTGTGATGGAGATGATCCGTCGTGAAGCCGAGCGCTACGGTGTAACCGTGCATCATTCTGAACTGGTAGGGTTGATCCCCCAGGAAGCCCTCAACGATGCCGCCGTGTGGTACCTGCAGCTCGATCAATTTTCTCCCGAACAGATACTGGAACAGCGGCTGATGGAGTTGATGCGTGGACAGCCGCCCGCTTCTGCCCCGCCGGAAACTTCCTTTTTGGACGCGCTGGCTGCTGCCACTCCCACACCCGGCGGCGGATCTGCTGCGGCACACACCGGAGCTGTTGCTGCGGCACTGGTTGCGATGGTTGCCCGTTTGACTTTGGGTAAAAAGAAATACGAAGCCGTCAAAGAACGCATGTGGGCAATCCTGGAAGAGGCTGAAACACTGCGTAAGGTGTTGCTGCGCAATGTGGAAGAGGACTCACAGGCATTTGAATCGGTGATGCAGGCATTCAAACTGCCCAAAGACACTCCTGAGCAGGAACAGCAGCGCCAGCAAGCCATTGAACAGGCCACGTTGAATGCCTCGCGGGTACCTCTAATCACCGCCCGCAACTGTCTGATGGTTCAAAAACTGGCCGCCGAATTGACCGAAACCGGTAATCTCAACGCTATCAGCGATGCCGCCTCTGCGGCTACATTGGCGCGGGCGGCCCTGACCTGTGCCGCCTATAATGTACGCATCAACCTGATTAATCTCAGCGGGGTTAGTGAAACACAAGCGCTAATAGATCAATTGAAAGAAATCGAATCCCAATCCGACCAGATCAACTCCTCCGTCCAACAGGTTTTGGGGGAACGTGGCGGGTTGAAATAAATTCAAACCAAACCGGGAGTCATAAACATGGGATTGAAAGCCGATCACTGGATTCGCAAGATGGCACTGGAACACGGCATGATCGAACCGTTCGTAGATCATCAAAAGCGCGACGGCGTCA
>NZ_DAOUBL010000229.1:0-1773 GCF_034432615.1 Bellilinea sp.
ATGTCTATTCGGAATAATCCACTGATACGTCAAATCGAGCGATTTTGCCCCCTCCTGCGCCTCCCCCAATATCGCATTAGCGATATTGGGGGAGGTGGGTGGGGGTTGTTTTGCCACAATTCAAGTTTCGATACAAAATTTTAGGGTTGTCAAGGAACTTTGAGAAAGCCATCAATGAGGGGGTTGGACAGAACCCATCTCGCCGTGTTGCAGTGTGGTATGATGAATAATATGAATTCGGTTTTAGAGCAAAACTTTGCAAGAAATAAAGTTACCCCCTCCCGCCTCCCCCAAAATCGCCCCTGCGATTTTGGGGGAGGTGCAGGTGGGGGCTTAAAATGCTCAAGATAATTGAAATAATGTATCCGAAACCGAGGTTGATAATAAATTTAAAGAAGGTTTATCATGTCTCAAATTACTGCTCCTGCACCTGTATTTTCCACCGTTCCGGCGGCCGCCGGTATGCCGGTGTTGGGTGTTTTGCCGCGTTTTGCGCGCGACCCGCTCAACTTTCTACTGGATGCCGCCCTTCGTTACGGGCCGGTCGTTCGACTTGACCTAGCCAGCCGTTCCACTTATCTGGTCAGCCATCCAGAGGGGGTCAAACATGTGCTGCAGGATAACAACCGCAACTACCGCAAGGGCTACGATCAGGCCAAACCACTGATGGGTGAAGGTCTGGTCACCAGCGAGGGTGAATTCTGGCGCAGCCAGCGCCGCTTAATCCAGCCCTCCTTCAGCCGGCAGAACCTGAGTGAATACGCCAAAGTGATGGTCAGCGCAACTTTGGATCGTTTGCCTCATTGGGAAGCGTTGGCCAGCCAGCGTCAGCCGGTCAATTTTGGTGAGGAAATGATGCGCCTGACCCAGACCATTATTGTGCGCACCATGTTCAGCGATGATGTGGGCGATCAAGCCGATGCTTTGGGCAAAGCCTTTGACCAGACTCTTGAGCACCTGAATCAGGTGTTATTCTCGCCGCATCCCATTTTTGAAAAACTGCCCACCCCTGCCAACCGCCGCCACGAGCAGGCGCTGCGCTTTCTGGATGAATTCATTTACCGCCTGATCGAAAAACGCCACCAGAGCGGAGTGGACAACGGCGATTTGCTCTCGCGCTTGCTGCTGGCACGTGACCCGGAAACCGGTGAGGGCATGCCCGATCGCCAGATTCGCGACGAGTTGATGACCATCTTCCTCGCCGGGCATGAAACCACTGCCAACGCACTGGCCTGGACATTTTACCTGCTCGCCCGGCATCCGCTGGTCGAATTTCGCCTGCTGGATGAAATTCAGCAAGTCGTGGGCAATCGTCCTCCCTCCGTGGAAGACCTGCCGGCAATGTCCTACGGCGCAATGGTGTTCAGCGAAGCCCTGCGCCTCTACCCCCCGGCCTGGATGTTTGCCCGTCATGCTATCGAAGAGGATGTGATTCAGGGCTACCCCATCCCGGCTGGTACGATGATCTTCCTCAGTCCGTATGTTACCCATCACCACCCGGATTACTGGGAAAATCCCGAAGCCTTTGACCCAGAGCGTTTCAGCGAAGCCCAGTCTGCTCAGCGCCCGCGCTATGCCTATTACCCCTTTGGCGGCGGGCCGCGTCAGTGCATCGGCAATCATTTTGCCCAAATGGAAGCCCAGCTGCTGATGACCATCATCTTGCAGCATTTCCGGGTCGAACTGGTGGATGGGATAAAAGTCAAGCCCACTCCCATTGCAACCTTGCAGCCGAGGCCGGGAGTGTTTGTCTACCTCGAAAAACGCCAGTAA
>NZ_DAOUBL010000230.1:0-4663 GCF_034432615.1 Bellilinea sp.
GGCCATCAAGAACGCCGGAATGTATTACCCCCGTAAACGGATAACCGTTAATCTTGCTCCGGCATCTGTAAAAAAGGAAGGCCCGGCCTACGACTTGCCCATCGCTCTGGCTGTGCTGGTTGCCACTGAGCAAATTCCCCAAGGGGCGTTCTCCAATTCTCTTGTGGTTGGGGAACTTTCACTGGATGGCAGCGTCCGTCATGTGCGCGGCATTCTGCCCATGGCAGCGGCGGCACGTCAGATGGGATTCATCCGCATCTTCGTGCCGGAAGCAGATGCCGCCGAGGCGGCATTAATTCCGAACCTGGAAGTGATTCCCGTCCGCACCATCCTTGACCTGATCGGTCATGTCAAGGGGCAAAACCCCATTCCAGCCTATCCACCTGTCGAAATCAACGAAATTCAGGTGGAAGTCCAAACCGATTTTCAGGAAATCAAAGGTCAGGAACATGCCAAGCGTGCTTTGGAAATTGCTGCAGCGGGCGGGCACAATGTGCTCATGTCCGGCCCACCGGGGACGGGTAAAACCCTTCTTGCGCGTGCTCTCCCTGCCATTTTACCTCGCATGACCATAGACGAAGCCCTGGACGTTACCCGCATTTACTCGATTGCGGATAAATTACCCCGTGATGTTCCGCTCATCCGAAACCGCCCCTTCCGTGCCCCGCACCATACTATTTCCCATGCCGGGCTGGTTGGGGGAGGCAACACTCCTCATCCCGGTGAAATTTCATTAGCCCACCGCGGTGTGCTGTTTCTGGACGAATTGCCCGAATTCGGCACACGGGTGCTGGAAGTACTGCGTCAACCGATTGAAGATAAAATCGTAACCATTAGCCGCGCCCAGGGTTCGCTCACCTTCCCCGCCAATTTTCAACTGGTGGCAGCCATGAACCCATGTCCTTGCGGCAATTACGGAGATCCGGTCAAAGTCTGTACCTGCTCGCCATCTACGATTACGAAATATCAAAAACGCATTTCAGGCCCTCTGCTGGATCGAATTGACATTTTTATTGAGGTGCCGCGGGTAGATTATGAAAAGTTAAGCGACAAGCGTCAGGGTGAACCATCTGAAACCGTACGCAGCCGGGTCGAAAGCGCCCGTCAAATTCAACGCGAACGGTTCAGAGAGGACGGGCTTTCGTGCAATGCCGATATGCGCCCGGCTGAAATTCGCAAATATTGTGTACTCGATGAAACCGGAACAAATCTGATGCGAACCGCGATGCAGCAATTTCAGCTTTCAGCGCGCGCCTACCACCGAATTTTGAAACTGGCACGCACCATTGCCGACCTTGCAGGCAGTCCCCATATTCAACCTGCCCATTTGGCCGAAGCGCTTCAATATCGCAATCGCAGCCTGCTCAACTAAGTCCCGCCCCGGTCCGCCTCGATTAAAATTTTTATAGCCTCAACCGCAACCTGAATCATCAGGTCGGGCGAGGTTTTTTGGTTAATCAGTGTGGCCGTATCACTGCCAATGACCGTCATGACACCGCCCGCACGTTTGCGATAGATGGATGAGAGCACAAAAATGGCTGCTGCTTCCATTTCCGAACAGATGGCACCGCCGGCAACCCACGCATTCCAACGCGCTTTCAATTCCGACGCAATCGGCATCCGTTCCGGTTCTACCTCGCCATAGAACGAGTCTTTGGTGTGAGAGATGCCGACAAAATAACGCGCCCCCAATTTCGTCGCCGCCTGTACCAGTGCATTGACCACCCCCACATCGGCAACTGCCGGGAACTCAATCGGTAAATACTGGCGGGTTGTGCCTTCATCCCGGATGGCAGCGGTGACAATAGCCAGATCTCCCAGTCGCATGGTTGGCTGCATAGCACCGGAAGTACCAACCCGGATGAAGGTATCTGCTCCTACGGCAATCAGCTCCTCAACGGCAATGGCTGTCGAAGGACACCCCATCCCTGTGGAAACCACCGAAACCAGTTCACCATTCAGTTTCCCGGTATAAACGGTGTGCTCACGGTTGGAAGATATGAAAATTGGCTCATCCAGAAAACGGGCAATTTTTTCAACCCGGCCCGGGTCACCGGGCAGGAGAACATAGCGACCTACATCGCCGCGTTTGACTTTTACATGATATTGAAGTCCATCATGATCCTGCATGGGCTACCTCTTGATGGTGAGATGGGTTTCTATTGTATCATCAAAATCACCCCACATTTGCCCGCCGCACGGAACATTCCAATGCTACCAATTGTATAATGTGAATAGCCGATTCATGATGAAACGGTTGATTGTGTGGCGCTGGCTGAAAAAAGGAGTATTTCCATGGGCAATGGATCAAATCGTAAAGGAGATTTTTTCTTGCTTTTCCTGATCGGGATTGCTTTTGTTCTGCTTCTCTATTTTGGCTCTGGCCTAAGCAGCAGCCTCAATGCTGGTCAAAGCAGGCAGTGGGATCCCTTCACCCCGATTGTTAATGGCCTGTCAGGATTGGGTCAGGCAATCACCAACTCTTTTTCCAGAATGCTTCCATAAGTAATGCGGATTTTCCCCCACGGTTAGAATTCCCCCCAACCAACCTGTTATAATTGCCATTGGCCTTTTTAGCCTTGAAGTAAAGGAGATCACATGCAGCGCACACCCGTTTCTCCCGAAGATTTGCACATTCGGGTTTATGATTTATGGGAAAATGACTGGCTTCTCCTCACTGCAGGGGACTTCCCATCCGGAAAATTCAACGCCATGACCGTTTCGTGGGGCAGCATTGGCTCTCTGTGGGGAAAACCCTATGCTCAGGTATTCATCCGCCCCACACGCTACACTTACGAATTTTGTAACCAGTACGACACCTTCACGCTATGTGCCTTTCCTGCACCATACCGTAAGGCTCTTTCATTAATCGGTTCGCGCTCCGGTAAAGACGCGGATAAAATTGCCCAAGCCGGATTGACTCCCCAGGCAGCCGCTGTGGTCGCGGCTCCGGTTTTTGCGGAAGCATCCCTCGCCATTGAATGCCGAAAAATCTACTGGGCCGATTTGAACCCCGCAAACTTTCTGGATGAAAATATCCACGCTCATTACCCCAATAAAGACTATCACCGCACCTTTTACGGGGAAATTTTACATATCAGCGCAACAGAATCCTTTCGATAAAAATTTCACGCAAAGGACAATCCTTTGATCCATGGATGAATTATCACTTTTTCCGGTTAGCACTTCCATAAACCAAAACGGACATCTGGCCATCGCAGGGCACGATCTGGTTGAATTGGCCAGCAAGTTCGGTACACCGTTATATGTATATGATTCTGCAACGGTGGAAACTCAAATTCAGCGCCTGAATCACCTGCTCAAACGCTATTATCCTGCCGAAGCCATCCTGGCTTATGCCAGCAAAGCCTATCTTTCGTATCAGTTTGCTCAAAAACTTGCCAGGTGGGGTGTTGGATTGGATGTAGTCAGTCTGGGGGAAATTCACATTGCTCAAAAGGCCGGTTTTGCCCCATCGGTGGTACACCTGCACGGAAACAACAAAAGCCCTGCCGAATTACAGGCAGCCATTGAGTGGGGAATACAGGCGATTGTAGTGGATAATCTGGACGAATTAGAGTTACTGGAGCAGCTGGCTTCCAGACGCCAAACCAAAGTCCGTATCTGGCTGCGCATTACACCAGATCTGAGTGTTAATACCCACCCGCACATTCAAACCGCTCACATGGATAGCAAGTTTGGGCTGCATATTCAAAATGGAGAGGCCGAAGAAGCCTTACAGCGCAGTTTGTCCAGCCCGTGGTTTGAAGTGAGCGGCTTGCATACCCACCTGGGTTCACAAATTTTCGATTCGGAGCCTTACCGCATGGCAATTGAAATGCTGTGCGAATTCGCCGCCAGAAATAATTACATCCCCGCCGAAATCAGCCCCGGCGGAGGCTGGGGAGTACGCTATACCCTGAATGACCCGGATGATGACGCCGAGGCATGGGTTAGAACGGTTTCCGGTGCCGTTCAGGAAGCTGCCATTCATTATGACTGGCCCTATCCCCGTCTGGTACTGGAGCCGGGGCGCTGGCTGATTGCCCGCGCAGCGGTTGCCTTATATCAGGTGGGCAATCAAAAAACAACCCCGGCAGGCACTCATCTGGTTGCCGTTGATGGCGGGCTGGCGGATAACCCCCGTGTGGCCCTTTATCAGGCGCAATACACTGCCAAAGTTGCCGAACACCCCAACGCTCCACCCGTCCAGCCCACCCGAATTGTCGGAAAATTCTGCGAATCGGGTGATGTCCTCATCTCTCAGGTGAATTTGCCCAAACTTATCCGCGGGGAGCATCTTGCTGTGCCTGCTTCGGGAGCATATCAATTGAGCATGGCTTCTAACTACAACTACGCTGCCCGCCCCACCGTGTTGTGGGTCGAAAATGACTCGGTTCAGGTTCTTCAGTCCCGAGAGCAGGTTGAACAGCTGGGTTGGCTGGTGCACAAACCTGAAAACGACAAATAATCACGGGATGGGGCTGGCTGAAACCGGCTGAGGCCATTCAATTTCCAGCGGACGGGTATACCCATGTTTTTCGGCAGCAATCAGCCGGGCACGGGATACCTCAGCGCACCCGACTTCATCCCGAACCGTCACCCGCGTCAAGTAAGAGCCGATTGGCTGGAAAACCATTTGTCCGCCCTGGCAGACCCAAGC
>NZ_DAOUBL010000231.1:0-10755 GCF_034432615.1 Bellilinea sp.
CGGGTTGATCTTGCCGCCAGTAAGGAATGACATGAACTTGCCAAACATCAAGCCGGCAACCGTATCCACCACAAAGGCCAGAAAGCCCAAACCGAGAATCATCAGAGTTTGCACATTCAGAAAACTGCTGGCGGTCATGGTCGAGCCAATCGTCAACCCAAGGAATAGCGTAGTGATGTTGATGATCTCGTTCTGAGCGGCTTTGCTCAGGCGGTCCACCACACCGCTTTCTTTGAGCAGATTACCCAGCATCAGGGTGGCGATGAGCGGGGCGGCATCCGGGGCCATCAGGCTGATGACGACGGTGACGATGATGGGGAAGGCGATCACGACCGTATCCGAAACGGGGCGGGCAGCATATTCCATGCGGATGCGGCGTTCTTTGCGGGTGGTGAGCAGCTTCATCACCGGAATCTGAATGATGGGGATGAGGCTCATGTAGGAATAGGCTGCCACGGTAACCGGCGCCAGAATTTCGGGGGCCAGTTTGGTGGTCACAAAAATGGCGGTTGGGCCGTCAATGGCGCCAATGGAGCCGATGGAAGCGGCCTGATTGAGCGGAAAGCCCAACAGGATGGCCAGCAGCAGAGTAGCGTAGATACCGAACTGGCCGGCGGCCCCCAGCAGGGCCATGCGCGGCATGGCCAGCAGGGGGCGGAAGTCAATCATTGCCCCGACACCGATGAAAATCAGCAGCGGGAACAACTCGGTTTTGATGCCGGCCTCATACAGCGCTTTGAACATGCCGTGATCGTTGGACATGCCCAGATTGGCGAGGATACAGCCAAAGCCAATGGGCAGCAGCAAGACCGGTTCAAACTCTTTGACGATAGCCAGTATGATCAACACCAGCCCGGCGGCGATCATCACCGCATTACCCCACGTGAAGGCGGTAATGCCTTTGGAAATTTCGACTAGCAGTTCGCTAAAGTCCATATTGTCCGCCTCCGTCAGTCGGCGTATTCCAGCAATGGCTGCCCGTGTCGGACAGAATCGCCCTCTTTGACATACACAGCGGCGATTTTGCCATCCCGCGTGGCACGAATGGCGTTTTTCATTTTCATGGCTTCAATGGTGAGCAATTCCTGCCCAAATTTGACTTCCGAACCTTCCTTGACGAGAACAGCGACTACCGTTCCCGGCAGGGGCGCCGAAAGGGCTTTGCTGGCGTTGACCGGTGCGGCAGGTGCAGCCGGGCGGCTGACCGCTGCCGGGGCTGCCACAGCCGGGGCGGGAGCAGGGGTGGGGGCCGGCGCTGCTGCCGCGCGAACGACCGGCTGAGCGGCTTCTTCAGGGTAGACCTCAAAGGTTTCACCATCCACCGTTGCCAGAATTGGGCGGGCGTTCAAATCGGCAATTTCCACTTCAAAAGTTTGGTCTTTGATTTTTACATTCAGTTTCATCGCACAGAACTCCGGGTTTTTCGAGAGGTGATTTGAGCGTTGAGGGCAAACTGATTGCCGCGGCGGGCTGCCTGCCAGGCGCTGATAGCCCCTCCGGCGGGTGGGGCAATGCGTAACGCCGAACGCTGCACGGCCAGGGCCGCGGCAACTGCTGCCGCGGCAGCGCGTGCGCGGAGAGCCTGCCGTTCATCAGCGGGTGGTTCAGCTGTTGTTACAACTTCCGGCCCTTCGGCAAGGATTTCTTCTTCCTCTTCTTTGCGGCCTTTAATGGGCAGACTGGCAATCAGATTGATCAGTCCCCACAGGAAGATGAGTGCCAGAAAAACCAGCCCCATCCCAATGGCGGTCATTAATAAACCTTGCGAAAGTAATTCGGACATGGATCGCGCTCCTCTTTAAATCCGTTTACCGGCTAGAGCGGGATATTGCCATGCTTGCGGGCCGGGGTGGAGGTGGCTTTTTCACGCAGGGCTGTCAGTGCGGCAATCACCCGCATGCGGGTTTCGCGCGGTTCGATGACATCATCCACAAAGCCATCGGCTGCGGCTGCATACGGGTTGAGGAATTTCTTGCGGTATTCTTCCACAATTTTCTTGCGCTCGGCGGCCGGGTCTTCGGCTTCCTGAATTTGTTTGCGGTAGAGAATGTTGGCCGCACCCTCGGGGCCCATCACGGCAATCTCGGCGCTCGGCCAGGCAAAGGAGATGTCGGCCCCCATCACTTTGGAGGACATGACGATGTAAGCGCCGCCGTAGGCTTTGCGGGTGATGATTTGAATCTTGGGTACTGTGGCGTTGGAATAGGAATACAGCACCTTGGCCCCGTGGCGGATCACGCCGCGGTGTTCCTGATCCACCCCGGGCAGGAAGCCGGGCGAATCGCAGAAGGTGACCAGCGGGATGTTGAACGAATCGCAGAACTGGACGAAGCGGGCAATTTTATCGGCCGAATCAATGTCCATTGAACCTGCCATGAAAGCCGGCTCCTGGGCGACGATACCGACCGTGTAGCCGCCCATGCGCGCCAGACCGATGATGGCGTTGCGGGCAAACGGGGCCTGTAATTCAATGAAGGTGCCGTTGTCCACAATTTTCTCGATGACTTCGTGCATGTTGTAAGGCTCGGATGGGTCGAGCGGGACGACGGAATTGAGCGAATCGTCCATGCGGTTGGGGTCATCGCCGGTATCCACAAAGGGCGGATTTTCGACGTTGTTGGAAGGCAGGTAACTGAGCACCCTGCGCGCCATGGCGATGGCTTCCACATCCGATTGGGTCTTGATATGCGCTGTGCCGCTGATGCCCAGATGCACATCGGCGCCGCCCAGACTCTCGGTATCTACGACTTCACCGGTAACCGATTTGATCACCTCCGGGCCGGTCAGGAACATGAAGGACTGCTTTTCAACCATGATGATCATATCGGTGACGGCGGGAGAGTAAGCCGCCCCACCGGCACACGGTCCCAGCACCAGGCTGATTTGGGGGATAACCCCGGAATACCAGGCGTTGCGCTGGAAGATTTGGGCATAACCGTACAGGCTGCGCACGCCCTCGTTGATGCGCGCACCGCCGGAGTCGATCAGACCGATGACCGGCGCGCCGGCAGCAGCGGCCATGTCCATGATGGCGGCAATCTTTTTGCCCTGAGTTTCACCCAGCGAGCCGCCCATGACGGTAAAGTCCTGAGCATAGACATAAATGGTGCGTCCGTCCACTGTGCCGTAACCGGTAATCACACCATCGCCGGGGTATTTTTCGGTCATACCCAGGTCATCGCTGCGATGGGTGGCATACAGCCCGATTTCATGGAAAGAACCGGGGTCAAGAAGTTGCTCGATGCGCTCGCGGGCGGTCAGTTTGCCTTTAGCTTTGTGCTTGGCAATGCGCTCTTCACCGCCGGCCAGCCGCGCCTTCTGGCGCATTTCGCGTAATTCAACAATTCGGGGATCTTCTTCAGGCATAAGGCATCCTCGCTTTTTGGGGGTTTGGGATAATTTGGAAAACAGAAAGTGGGAAGTCTGCGGCTTCCCATGCAGCAGGCATGACCTGCCAGTACACCTATGATTGTAGTAAAAAAGGGAGTGTCTTTATATCGTAAAATATACCATTAATTGCCTGATTTTCATCCCCTTTTTTGGTCAAATGTCAGATAACTGACAATTTTTCCAACATAAAAACTCCTCCCCGTTAATCCCATCGTTCGGCATATCCGCAGTAGCGGTGTTGTCCGTCCACAAGGACGTAACTG
Organism: Bellilinea sp.; assembly: GCF_034432615.1. Classification (GTDB taxonomy): domain Bacteria; phylum Chloroflexota; class Anaerolineae; order Anaerolineales; family Anaerolineaceae; genus Bellilinea. The sequence continues at coordinate 3,654 of NZ_DAOUBL010000231.1, forward strand.
CCGTATGAATCCACTTCGACAGGGTACTTCTGCCATAATCCGGCATGGCTACCCAACAGATTATCGGCCCGGTTTTGGCTGAGGTTGAAGGATTGCCAGGGCGGATTGGATGGGCTTGATTGGGCAGCCCGGCAGGCCAGACCAATTAAAATTTCCTGCCGCGCCGAAGCAGGCAAACCGGCTTGATTGACCTGCCGGATAAGTTCTGGCACGGCATCGGCAGAGAGCATTTGCAGGTAATCTCCATCCAGGTCCTGACCATTTATGGCGCGCTGGATATTCTGGCGCGCAATCCAGCTGTCCACATTCCAGAACCCGAGCAGTAAACCAAATCCCAACCCAAAAATGACCAAGAACAAACCAACCCGCCGCATTTGATTGCTGAACAGTAATCCTAAAATGGTCAACAACAGCAAGCCGAGCCACGGGATGAACAAATAAGTATAGGTGCGCAGGCGGGTAAACCCGTAGGCCTGTTCGTACAAAATCAAGCGCTGCAAAGCCGAAGCCAGAATGACCAGTACCATCCCGATCAGCAGGCCATTGAGCAGGATGAAACTGCGCTGGCGGATGGGCGTTTCGCGGCGGGTGATGGTGTGCAGGGTTAAAACCAGACCCAGACTGATCAGGGCGACCCAGACCAACTCGCCGAAACCGCGCCGGGCATACTCTGCGTAGGTGAAACCGGCTTCATGAATATTGACCTGCCCGCCAAACAGATAGCGGAATTGCAGGATGACAAAGAAAGCAAATAAGGCATTGACACTGCCCAGCACAATGCTACTTTCCGTCCAGCCTAAAAACGGGGAAAGAAACGGGGTTTCTCTCTCGGATGGGCGGATTTCCTGTCTGGGTAGAACGGCATGCAGGAGCACACCGCAAAAGACAACTGTCAACACCAGCACATAAAAAAGACGAAAGAGTGTTTCGGGCAGTTTGTCCAGCCGCAAAGCCTGCAAGACCGATTCTATCCGCTGGGCAAATACCAGGTCGGCGGAAGCCAGCAGCAGTGCCAGCAGACCAACGATTGGGAGTGCCAACAGCAAGCCGCGCAGCACAGCCCGTCCCTGCTGCAGATGAACGGCATATTGTCCACTGGCTGGATGGTTTTCGCCGGGGTTTGGCTGCTGGAAGGGGCGGGTCAAAGCGGCAAAAATCAGTACCGCTACTGCGCGGATGTAATCCCACAGGGTAAAGTGCAGCCAGTTGCCGTTGCGCAGGGTGGCGGCCCAGATCATCAATCCCAGCAATGCCAGCAGAATTCCCAAAGCCTGGCTAAACGGCTCGGCACGTAAAAAGGGTTGAACCGCCAGCCCGAGGATGATTATGCCCAGCAAGATGTTTGCTCGCGCCGGGCGGTTGCCGGCGCTAAACGCCAAGAACATGGCGCTGCCTAACGCCAGCGCCGACCAGATGAAAAACGAAATCCCAACCGGTTTTCCCCAGAAGAGGATATCTACCCCACTGCCCAACACAAAGGCGGCTATCCAATAGGGTGTGGTTGATTTTGGCATGGTCTGTTTCCCTTCGGTTTTTGAATTTGCATTCGGGAAAGCGATTCCCCCCTGAATTTGCAGGGTAAAGAGAATCCGACCACAGCCGGTTCAAGGCATTTCCAAAGTGGATTTTTGCTGTTCCCGAATTGACTCGAAAAGGCCGTTCCGATGGGAAAGAATCAGCCGGGGAGCGGAGAGAACCGAATTAGAGGGTGGACACCACCGACAGCACCATTGCCAGAATGATCATCAATGAGAGAATGATGAACACCAGCCGCTGCAAGCGGGTAGCACGCTGCTCTGGCGATTCACGCGGGGTGGATTTTTTCTTGATTTCTTTCGACATGCTTTTCCTCCAACAACCGTTTTGATTGTAACGGTTTTTCTCCTGCACCGCAAGTCGCGCGCCGGCAGGGTGCGGCTGGCTTCCCATCCGAAGCGATCCTGCTCATCATAGGCACAGCGACCTTTCAAAAACTCTCATTGAGGTATCAAAACCTCTCGCGCCAATAAAAAAGCCCGGAAGAACCGGGCAATCAGGACGCCCCCGCCCCAAAGGCAATACCTGCCCTGTTATGAGGTTGTAGATGAACTGCTGGAAGAGCCGGATTTCTCCGATGAGGTTGAGGATGTGCTGGATTCGCCGGACGATTTGTTTTCGTTGTGGCCGTTCGATGAGGCGCGGGTTTGTCCGGAGGGCGAGCGGTGATCGGTTGCGTAGAAGCCGGAACCCTTGAAGACGATGCCCACCGGGGTGTACACCTTGCGCAGCGATTTCTTGCCGCATTCCGGGCACCACGCCAGCGGTGGTTCGCTGAACTTTTGATTGCGTTCGAATTGAACCCCACAATTTTCACACCGATAGGTATAGACCGGCATACGACTTACTCCCTCATACAACAACTTGCAACTTGAATAACGACCTCTTATTGTAAACCCGTTTCGTTAATTTTACATTAGAAAACGGTTTCAACATATCAAAATTTTATCAGCGTGCCCAGTAAAGCAAACCGTTCAAAGCGATGGCATACACGCGCGGCGGTTTCGGGCCAATCAACACCTCGTTTTGGATGAAAACGGTGGGTGTGCCGAAGAAACCGGTTTTGACCACTTCGTTCAACAGCTTTTTGACCGTCCACTCGGTTTGCGAGTCACTGGCGCAAAAGGCAATCGTTTCCGGATTGTAGCCTGTTTCAGCCAAAGTCTGACGGATGAAGGACTCATCTTCGATTTGACTGCGTTCGGCGGTGAAGAAGGTATCCACCAGCGACCAGTATTTTTGCGCGTCCTGCCGATAGGCACAGTAGCCGATTTTGGCGAGATAATCGCTGCTCTCTTTGACGGGGTAATAGAGGAACGTGAAACTGGCCCCGCTTTTTTCGGCCAGTTGACGCACTACCGGATAAGCCTTGCGGGAGTATTCGCAACCATACGAGCCGATGAAGACAATCCTCTTTTCCCCATTTTCGTTCATTACCGGAAAGCCGCTGAGGTTAACACCTTTGAGCGAAACCGGATCTTCACCCGGCAGTACCACCGGACAACTTTCACCCACATTGGAAATCTGATTGGATTGACCGGTGGGGTCAAACACACAAAATCCGCTCTGGTTCAAACCGTTGCACGAGCCGGTGACGTAGAAGAGATAGACGCCGCGCACTGCGAAGAAGGTGCTCCCCAAAAAAAGCAGAATGAAAATCCAAGAGAGCGGTTCAAAAAAGCGGTTGAGAATGCGGGCGCCGGTTTCGGTTTTTGTGATGACAAACCCAAGAATTTTGGCCTTCATTTTTTCATCGAAACCGGTGTTGCAGGGGCGCAGCGTCACCCGGCGCAGTACACAATCCAGCGCTTCGCGCGCCAGCGAACGGTTCTCGGCGCTGAATACACTCAGGATGGAAAGGATGACAAACGAAACAACGCAGAACATAGTTACAGTACCTTGCGGATCTTAATCAGCGCATCCACCAGCGCGCGGGCTTCGTCCAGCGTATTGTAGAAATACACCGAAGCGCGCACCGAACCGGCAATACCGCGAGCATTAAACCACGAATGAACACAATGTTGACCGGAACGCACGGCAATGCCCGCCATTTGATCCAGCATCAGCGCAATGCGGTGATGGTCCACGCCGGGGATGAAAAACGAAACGATCCCGCTGCGCAGACGGGCATCGGCCGGGCCGATGATTTGCAGCCCCGGCACGCTTTTTAATGCCTCACTGAGGTACTGGTTGAGGGTGACTTCGTGTTTTTCGATGGCTTCCAGCCCAACTTGCTGCAGGTAGCGGATGGCTGCTCCCATGCCGATGATACCGGCGTAATCCTGCAAGCCGGCTTCAAATTTTTCCGGCGGCGGCAGAAACTGGCAGTCTTCGTAAGTGGAGGATGCTACCGTATCTCCTCCCACCAAAAAGGGCTGCATCTCTTCCAACAGGCGGTATTTGCCATATAAAATTCCGATTCCCGATGGAGCAAGCATTTTATGTCCCGAAAAGGCTACCCAATCGGCGTCCAACCGGCGCACATCCATGCGCTGGTGAGGGGCGGTCTGGGCAGCGTCCAGCAGCACCCGTGCGCCGTGTTTGTGTGCCAGCCGCACCACTTCTTCAGCCGGAATGCTGACACCGTCGAGGTTGGAGGTGTAACCCATGGCTACCAGCCGAACACCGCTCTGCAAAGCCTGCTGGTAGGCGGAGAGGTTGAAGGTGTTATCCGAATTGGAGGGGACAAATTTCAGGCACACTCCATGGCGTTTGGCCAGCATCTGCCACGGAATCAGGTTGGAATTGTGCTCTTTGTCGGTCAGCAGAACGACATCGCCCGTTTTCCAGTCCAGCGCATTGGCAACCAGATTGATGGCTTCGGTGGTATTGCGGGTGAAGATAATCTCTTCCTTGCGGCTGGCGTGCAGGAATTTGGCGACCTGCTGGCGGGCTTCATCCACCTGCCGGCTGACTTCATTGGCTAAACGGTGCATGCTGCGCCCGGCACAGGCGGGGGATTCTTCGTAATAATGTTGAACAGCCTGAATCACTGCCAGCGGACGAAGACTCTGGCAGGCGTTATCCAGATAAATCAGCGGTTTGCGCCCGCTTTGGGCGTTGAGTATGGGAAAGTCCTGTCGGATTTTTTCGATGTTCATCGTTTCGCTGCCAATAAAAGAATCTTCTCCGAAATCCGTACCATTATACTCCACTTCTCCCTTGTTTCTGCCAGTGGATTAAGTCCCCCTGTTGGATGGACAAAGGACACATTCAGGGATTGACCGGCGGCCACAGCCCGTAAACGATCAGCGCGATCAGCGTTCCCAGCACGATCCCGCCAATCACCTGACGGGGGGTGTGCCCCAGAACTTCTTTCAGCCTTTCCTGCGAAATGGGGTGTCCGCTGAACAATTCCTCGAATAACAGGTTGATCTTTTGGGCATGATAACCGGCCTGCCGGCGCACCCCGGCAGCATCGTAAACCACAATCATCGAAACGGCGAATGCCAGCGCAAAAAGCGGGGAATCAAAACCGTAATACAGGCCAATCGAAAGGGTGGTGGCTACCATCAGCGAGGAGTGTGAACTGGGCATGCCGCCGCTGCTGAACCAGAGCGCCCAGTTCCAGCGCCGCTTGGTCAGGTATTCAATCGGCACTTTCAGGAACTGGCCTAAAAACCAGGCCAGAATGGCGGTGATAAAGACGCGGTTGTTGACCAGATCTTCCCACACGGTCATTCCTCTTGTTCTTCTTCCACCAAACCGTAATCGCTGCCGCTCAACTGGCGAACCCGCAACTCGGCCTGATCCAGCAGGGCGGCACAGCGCTGAACCAGCGCCTGTCCCCGCTCGTACAGTTGCAAAGCCTCTTCCAGCGAGGGCTGCTCGTTTTCAAGGGTTTGAATAATCCCTTCCAGTTCTGCAAAAGCCTGTTCGTAAGACATCTGATCGGCAGGGATGGTTTCAGCGCTCATCGGTTGCTCCTCCTTCGGGCGGGTAGAGGTGAATTTGACGGGCAGAGGCATCCACGCGGCCGTCTTTCAGGCGAATGGTCAGATCATCGCCAATTTGGATCTGATGTACACTATGGGCCACCTGGCCATTGCGGTCATATACCACGGCATAACCGCGCTGTAACACGGCCAGCGGATTGAGGGCATTCAGGCGGTGCTGCCAGCCGGTCAGTTGGGTGCGTTGCAATTGAATGGCGGCCAGCAGGGCGCGTTCTGCCCGCCCAATCAGGGAATCCAGCTGCTGGCGGTCGTTATCAATCCGGCGGCGCGGTGAAAGCAATGCCAGCCGGCGGGCGCGTTCGGCAAGGTGACGGTGTTCGGTGTGAATTTTACTCTGCATCCAACCCCTTAACCGGCTGGCGCGCTCGTTCAGCTGCAGGCGCAGGTCGTACATATCCGGCGTGATCAGTTCAGCGGCGGCGGTTGGGGTGGGGGCGCGTACGTCGGCGGCAAAATCGGCCAGCGTGAAATCCGTTTCGTGTCCGATGCCGGTCACCACCGGCACAGGGGAAGCGGCAATCGTCCGTACGACCTCTTCATCATTAAAAGCCCACAGGTCTTCCAGTGAACCTCCGCCGCGCGCCACCAGAATGGCGTCCAGTTCGGGCAGGCGGTAAAGACGTTTGAGCGCGGCTACCAGCGCGGCGGGGGCTTCTTCACCCTGAACAGCCGCCGGCGAAAGCACAACCTCCACCAGCGGGTAGCGGCGGCGCAGGGTGTTGAGCATGTCCTGCAAGGCTGCACCGGTAGGTGAAGTGACCAGACCGATCCGCTGGGGGTGGGCCGGTAAGGGGCGTTTGCGACTTTCATCAAAAAGTCCTTCGGCTTCGAGACGGGCTTTCAGCCGCATAAATTCCTGAAACAACCAGCCTTCGCCGGCCGGTCGCAGCGTATCTACATACAACTGGTACTGGCCGTCGCGCTCATACAGGCTGATGTAGCCGTGGGCTTCTACGGCCTGTCCGTTGGTCAGGTCAAAACGCAATCGCCCGGCGTTCATTCGCCAGATGACACAGCGCAGCGAAGCGGAGGCATCCTTAAGCGTGAAATACACATGCCCGGAAGTTGGGCGGGAGAGGTTGGAAACCTCCCCACGCACCCAGATATCCTGTAAAATTTCATCGCTTTCCAACAACTGGCGCAAATAGCGCGTCAGTTCACTGACGGACAGTGCCGGGAAAAGAAAGGGGAGCGGTTGTTCCATTGGGTTTTATGAAGCGCAGATAGCGGTCAATTGGATTGCTGGTCGGGTTTTGACCTTGTGCCGAAATGACGTTATTTAGATTTTACCAAGAAACGGCAGAGGAACAACCGGTTAGCCCTTGCGGCTTCTCCATTCCCGCCCGCCCATTTTCCAGACAGCCTGGATTGTGCTGCTCACTCCCAGCCGCTGGCGGATGCCTGCCAGATGCAGAAATACCGTGCGGCGCGAAAGTCCCAGCTGCGCGGCAATTTGTTTGGCGGTGAGTCCTTCGGTTAATAATTGCAGGACGACCTGCTGACGGGGGGTCAGCGGAGGACAGGCGGCGCAGGGTTTTGGGCCGGTTTCGCTTTTGCTGCCTGGAATGACCAGCAGTAAATCTTCGCCCAGCGGTAAGGCCTGCCAGGCG
>NZ_DAOUBL010000232.1:0-3265 GCF_034432615.1 Bellilinea sp.
TTGAAAAACAGGGTGCGGTTGGTCAGGTCGGCAACGAACTGCTCCACCCGGGCGGTCAGGGTTTGGGCGGTCTGATTTTGGGTATCTTCCGAAAACAACAGCCCGGCGTAAGCATACAGGCGCGAACCCAGATTTTGAATTTTTTCCAGTTGTTTGAGAATTTTCAAAAATTCTTCGACGGAAATATCCTCGTGCAGGCTGGCCCGGTAGGTTTCAAACTCGGCAACCAGTTGATCCAGAGTCTGGAAGGCGGTTTCCAGCTCGCTGCTGTGGGGGGCAGGGAACAAATCATGGAGGCTCCAGCGGGTTTGCTGATAGCGGATATCGGTTGTGGTCATCATTCTCCCTCTCTCGGTTTGAAAAGAATGGTTTTGAGTAGTTGGCGCAGGTGGTCAATGGGCAGAAATGAGCCATCTTCCGGCTGGCGGTAGTACCACACCTGCCAGCCGTTGAGCGGTGCAGCCTCTATCTGGCGGGCAATTTGATGGATTGAACCACGCATTCCATTATACTCGACTCGCCCGTCGGCTAACACCTGAGCGGTGAGATCGAGGCGGGCGTTGAAGTAAAGAGTCTGCCCGGCGTGCAGCAGGCCGTGTTCAATCAGCGCGCCAAAGGGGAGGCGCGGCTCGCGGCGCGGATTGGTTTGAACCAGCGTGACGGGCGGCGCAGCAGCGGCGTTTGCCAGCCGGCGGCGGGCCAGTTCCACATAATGGGGGTCGCGTTCGATGCCGATCCAGTGCCTGCCCAGCCATTGGGCAACCTCACCGGTGGTGCCGCTGCCAAAGAACGGGTCAAGCACCACATCGCCGGGGTTGGAAGAAGCCAGCAGAATGCGGTAGAGCAAAGCGCGCGGCTTTTGGGTGGAATGGGCTTTGCTGCCGTTTTCCCGCAGCCGCTCGCTGCCGCTGCAGATCGGCAGGTGCCAGTCACTGCGCATTTGCAGGTCGCCGTTGAGCGACTTCATGGCGTGATGGTTGAAGGTGTAGGGCTTGCCGCGCTGTTTTTGTGCCCAGATCAGGGTGTCGTGGGCGTTGGTAAACCGCACCCCGCGGAAGTTGGGCATCGGGTTGGTCTTGACCCACACAATATCGTTCAAAATCCAGTAACCCAGATTTTGCAGGTGATAGCCGACGCGGTAAATGTTGTGGTAGGTGCCGATCACCCACAGCGTGCCGCCGGGCTTGAGTACGCGGCGGCCGGCCGCCAGCCAGGCGCGGGTAAAGGCATCGTAGGCCTCAAAACCTTCAAATTGATCCCATTCATCGGTCACCGCCTCCACCCGGCTGTGATCCGGCCGCCATAGTTCGTTGCGCAGCTGCAGGTTGTAGGGCGGGTCGGCAAAAATCAGGTCAACCGACTCGGGCGGCAGGCGGTTAAGCACCTCCACACAGTCGCCTTCAATGACCTGATCGAGCGGCAGGCTGGACATGATTTAATTGTACCTGAAAAGCCGAACGGCGGCTTTTCAGCGCGTGCAGGCAGTTACACTCCCCTGCGGGTCGGCCGGTTGACCGAACCACACCACCGCATAGTTCTGATAAATGCCGATGCCCATCGCCTGCCAGTTCATCCCTTTCCAGATGCTGTCTTCGATCATCACGGCGTTGTGTCCGCTGCTGCTGGACTTCCAGCGGTCGAAAGCCTCCTCGGCGGTAGCCTGTGCACTGTGCCAGTAGGCGATCTCGTAGCCGTAGCTGGTGTACAAACCGCCGGTTATCTCGCGCGGTTTGTTCCACATGCCTTGTGCGTTCTTGTGATCATCCGTGTAGCACACCGGCGTCCAGTTACCCTTATCCGACCACGAGTGCAGGTTGCAGTTACCCGTGTTGGGTCGGTTATCGTACAGATCACGCACATGCGCCTGCGCCACCTGGGTCAGCGAGCGGGAAAAGGCAATCGGCTTTAATCCCTTTTCGGCGCGGTATTGATTGATCAGGTTGCCCATTTTGACTTCTTCCTCGCTCAGGCAGGCGCCGCTTTGCTGGGCGGGCGGGCGATCAGCGGCAGGTACACCTTGTAGTTCGTACAACCGACCTCCGGTGTGCTTTCCGCCGCTGGGGATGCCTGAGCCATCGCCGGCGGCTGCCACAACAGGCCTGCCAGCAAAAGGAGAATTCCTGCCAAAAATACGGTTCGGTTGATGTTGGGCATAAAATCTTCCCCACCGTTGCAAATCAAAATAAAACCAAAGAACAATTTATTTATAACAAATTTCGATAATCTTAAGATGAAACTTTACAAATTTGTTAGCCGAATTGAGCACTGTCTGCCAGAGTCCATAAGGTTTAAGTAAATCAACCCAAAGGCGCAAAGACACGAAGAAGAAAAAAAGATCCTTTGCGTCTTGGCGATAATCCATACTTTTTGAACTTCACTTCTCCTACGCCTCTTTAAGTGCGATTGACCTGATTTGACCATCGCTTTGCCTGAAATCAGGATAAAATACAACTAATCTCAACCTGTTTCCCCTTTTTCACGCCATGCTCATCCACAACATTTCTCAATTATTGACTCTGGCAGGCGGACCGCAGCGCGGTACCGATTTGGGCAACCTGGGTCTGCTTGCTCATGCTGCTGTGCTGGTGCGCGGCGGCATCATCGAAACCATTGGGCCGGAAAATATCCTGCTGCAAACCTACCCCGCCGAACCGCGCTTCGATGCCGGCGGGCGGGTGGTGATGCCGGCTTTTGTGGACCCGCACACCCATCTGGTTTGGGCAGGTGACCGCGCCGCCGAATTCGAGCTGCGTTTGCAGGGCAAAACCTATCAGGAAATTGCCGCGTCCGGCGGCGGAATCCGCTCGACCGTGCGGGCGACCCGCGCCGCCAGCGTGGAAGAACTCAAAACGCAGGCGCGCCCGCGCATTCAGGCCATGCTGAACCACGGCACCGCCACCGCCGAAGCCAAAACCGGTTACGCCCTCCAGCATCCCGGCGAACTTCATCAACTGCAGGCGCTGCTGGAACTGGACGCCGAGGAGGAACTGGATATTTTCCCCACCTATTTGGGTGCGCACGATATTCCCCCTGAGTTTCAGGACAACCCGGATGGGTATGTGGATTTGCTGTGCGGCCGGATGCTGCCCGAGGTGCGCGACTGGTGGCAGTCGCACGCGCCCGGCCGCCCCTTGCCGTTTGTGGATGTGTTCTGTGAAACGATAGCCTTCAACTTAGAGCAATCCCGCCGTATTTTGCAAACCGCGCGCGATCTGGGTTTTCCGCTCAAAATTCACGCCGATGAGTTCGACAATCTGGGCGGGGC
>NZ_DAOUBL010000233.1:0-1627 GCF_034432615.1 Bellilinea sp.
GGCTGGGTCATCAACTGGTTTTGTTCTACCTACCCTACTGGCTGGCGGCTTCTTTTCGGCGGTTCAGCGTATTCCACTGGCGCATCTGGAAACTCTCTGCCGAAAACCTCTTTTTGGCAGCTGGAGGGTTGATTCTGGTTCTTTCCCTGGCACGAAGTGCTCTGCTGTCGTTCAGCCTGGCAGTCGGCTGGTTAATTTTGATGAGCACTGCCCGCTTTGCAGGCTGGTTTCACCAAAAGATCATTGCCGCGCGAAGCAATGCCGTTTCGAGGACCGCCGCTCTGCTGATTAAAGGCAGCATCTGGCTGGGGATTGCGGGGGTTTATGCAGCCCTTCTGCTTGGCGGCGCATTTGTTCTCAGCCGTCTTGACCCGCGCATGGAAGATTTATTCAGAGTACTCAGCAACCCCTACAATCCATTAGAAGCCGCCAATTATCTGTTCTTTGGTGAACGCATGGCTTTTTGGCTGACCGGTTTACAAATTTTCAATCATTATCCCCTTTTCGGGGTAGGATTGGAAAACGCCGGTTACTTCTTCCCGGAGAATCTGCCCATCTTTGGCTGGACGGTGGTTGAATCTCACAAAATGTACTATACCAGTGCCTTACCCAACACCCTCAGCCTGTGGATTCGTCTGTTGAGCGAAACGGGAATCATCGGGTTTTCACTGTTCCTGAGTTTTCTTTACCTGGTGTGGAAAACAGCACGCTTGTTGTTTCGAGATGCTCACCCCCTGATTGCCACATTAGGGTTAAGCGCTCAACTAACGCTGATTGCTTTGCTGATGGAAGGAATGAGCGTGGATACCTTTGCTTTCCCTTATTTCTGGCTGATTTTTGGTTGGTTGTTGGGGGCGTTGGCGTTCAGAACCGGGTCTGGATACGATAACCTTCGTGCTCAGGGTTGAACCGTGAGCGCCGGGAAAGGACAACGCAGTTCAGTTTCCGCGTAGCGCTGAAAAACCTGAGGAGGGTCGCTTAACACCACAATTGCATAAGCATCAATGAACGGCTCCTGAGCATCCTTACAACCCATGACGATCACATCTTCACCGTGGGGGAAGAAGGACATTGGCTGTTCCATAGGCAGCAGGACGGTGTAGAAAGTATCCCAGGCAACAATGGTTAAGGTGAAACGGGGATAGGGGCGGCCTTTGAGGGGCAAATTAGGCTGCGGTTCGCCGCCGTTGGTCGGATAAAAGCGGGGATATAATCCAAGACCATAATTCAGATAAGCATTTCCGCTGTTCATAAATTGATTGAGGGCTTTTCTATCTATACGCAATCCGGCGGTGTTGATTTTTTCGTATAACTCTGCCGGGTTCATTGGCGGATATCGTTGGGGGATCAGGGTTTTGCTCAGCGGAAGAGATAACCCTGCCAACAGAAAGAGGATTGCCAACAGCGCAGCCACAGGCCCATTCTGCCGCCGTGAGGACTGCGGAATCGAGTCGTTCTGACCGCTTAAAATCGGCAGCCATTTGCGAAACAGGTCAATCCCCAGCCAGTCCAGCAGCCAGCGCAATAAAACCAATACTCCAATCGCAAAATAAACCAGCACCACCCAATCCATCGGTACTAAATAGCGCCAACCCGAATTGCGCGCCAGCGAATTTGCCAGAAAATA
>NZ_DAOUBL010000234.1:0-2291 GCF_034432615.1 Bellilinea sp.
CACTTCGTAGCCACTGGAGCGAAGTTCGTGCAGCAGCGCCCGGTGATAGACCAGTTCGCTGTGACCGCTGCCCAATGCCCGCTGCACCCGTCGGGCATGGCGGATCACCTTGTCCGAGATTTGCGCCAGCTGCTTTTCGCTCATGTCCCACCCCGCCGCTTCAAAAGTTCTGCTTCCAGCACCGTGACCACGATCTGGCGTGCCTGCACCTGTCCGGTGTCCAGCGCCGCCCGCACCGCCCTTTGCAAAGCAGCCGCCAGCGGGTGCTTTTCGTCCAGCAGAGCCGCTTCCAAGTCGGCGTCCGGTAATTCCCGCACCATCTCGGCAACCAGTTCGCAGCCCAACCGCTCTTGCAGCTGGTGCAGGTCAGTGTTCGATGAGGTCGGCATACAGCCCCTCGATGTACCGGCGGCGGACGGCGGGACTGTCCGGGTCCAGCTCCGGGGGATATTCATCCGGGCTGCGCAGCACGGTACGCAGCAGCGCTCCGTTCATGCCCTGCTTTCCGGCGTACCACAGCCATTGACGCACCCGCTCCGGGTCTGCCCGCCAGGCCTGCTCGACTTCGGTCAGCGACCCACGCCAGCCCAGCGCTTTGAGCTGCGCCTCGATTTCCGGCGGTAAAATGCCTTTACGCAATTTTTCAGTGAAAGATTTTTCACCTGCAAACTTTGCAGGTGAAACGTCAGTTTGCTGCTGTTTACTGTTAATGGATTCAGCAGCAGTATACTGACGGTTAATTAATTCATTAAATGCACTGAAAGATTTTTCAGGTGAAAAGTTTGCAGGGGGTGCAAAGTTTGCAGGTGAAAGAGAGCGTCCAATGGCTGATGATTGTTCGCTTACAGCAATCTCGTCGGCGGTCAACCCAACAATCACCTGATAAATCGAGGTTTCGGATGTTCTACCGCCCCGCCCCCGGTTGATGATCCGAATTTCTCCGCTCTCTTCCAGCCTGCGTAGCAGGTAATACACATTGCGCTCACCCGAACGAATTTTCCTGGCCATGGTTTCGTGGCTTGGATAGCAATAACCCCAGTCATCCGCCCAATCCGCCAGCGCCAGCAGCAAAAGAAGGGTCGAGCCGCCGTGCTGACTATGTTCCCACACTCTTGACATTGCCTTGATACTCACTTTTCGCCTCCTCGAACCAAATTTCAGTGATTTTAGAAACAATCGAAATTAGCCTCTGGAACGGCTTGTTTTTGCAGGGGAATACCAATATAGCCACCCCCTTCAAAAAGACGCCTTGTAGGACGTTTTAAGTGGGTCAAGTAGCACTCCTTATTTTTCTCAATAGCGCTACTCAATAGCGCTACTAATAAATTCAAGTAGCACCATAAAGTAGTGCTATTGAATTTTGTAAGTAGCGCTACTAAATCAGGCGTTCCAACCGTTTTTTTGCGATTTCCTCGACCCAATTTTTTTCGTCCTTTCTGTATCCTTCGGATGAACCAGAATAAAGTCGTAGCGCGGCGACTCTGATGGGTGTTTGTAACCCCAAAAACCAATCTCTTTTTGTTTGTAACGCTCTACTGCCTCGAATAATAAATAGGTCATCACCTGTGATTCGCTGGTACCTTCTGTTTGTGCTATTTCTTGAATTTCCTGTTGAAGACTCTTTGGAAGATATACAGATACCCGCATCCCCTTGGCCTTTTCCCACTTTTCCTTCGCCTTGCGCTTCCGCTCCTCTTCCTTTTGCTTCAGTTCTGCCATTTTCTTCCTCACCGCAGGCGGCAGGTGGCTTTCTTCAGCCCGCCGCTGGGTCTCTTCCAGCAGCAGCCGAATACCCTCATCATAGCCATCGAAGGCCGACAGTACCTCTTCTCCCTTGCGCTTGCTCATCCTTCCTCCAACAACTTTTTCAGACGCTCCAGCGCTTCTTCATACCCCCCAATCCGCTTTTCTCCCGTCTCGATCCCTTTGACCGCTTTGGTCTCCGCCGCATACTCCCACAACGTCTTGCCCCGCCCCGGCGCTTCTGCAACACGCGGATCATTCGGTATCGGTGGCCATACCATCGCCCCAAAGCGTTCTACCAGTTCCTTCAATCGTACCCCGCTCTCCTTCCACGTCCGCATGTACATGGTCGGCAGAATGATGAACCGCCGCCACTCCTTCCCCTGACTGTAGTTCAATTCCGCCATCGTGTTGGTAACCTCGGCTACTCCGTCCATGTCCAGAAAACGCGGCGATACGGGTATCAACACATAATCCGCCGCCATCATCGCCGCCATCTGCAGATGATCCAACCCGGGACCCAGATCAATCATCCCTACCTCGAAACC